>JANXXS010000167.1 GCA_025350505.1 Burkholderiales bacterium | reverse complement strand
CGGCGACGAGAAGAACTTCGCCATGATGGCCGATGACCCGAAGGCGCAAGAGCAGATGTATGCCGCCTTCACGCGCTACGGCGGCGACATGCAGGCGGCCGGCGTGCTGCGCGGCGGCGCCGAGCTGAAGCCGACGCACAGTGCCACCACGGTGCGCGTCAGGAACGGCAAGACCGTGACCACCGACGGGCCCTTCGCCGAGACCAAGGAGCAGCTCGGCGGCTACTACCTGATCGACGTGCCCAACCTCGACGACGCGGTGCACTGGGCGGCGCGCTGCCCGGCGGCGATGGGCGGCTCGATCGAGGTGCGCCCGCTCGGCCACTCGGCGCCGAACGACAAGTAAGGATCATCGACCCCGGCGCGACGCCGACCCGGCCAAGCGCTTCACGAAAGGCCTGCCATGACATCTTTCCCGTCCATCTCCGCCACTGTCGCCGCGCTGATCGGCCTGCTTGCCGTGCTGCTCGCGGTGCGCGTCATCGTCCTTCGCGGGCGCTTCAAGGTCAACGCCGGCGACGGCGGCCACGCCGAGCTCGGCCAGGCGATCCGCGCCCATGCCAACCTGGTCGAGCATGCGCCGCTGGCCCTGATCCTGCTGGCCTTCGCCGAGGCGAGCGTGGCCTGGCGCTGGCTCATCCTGATCCTCGGCGTGCTGCTGCTGGTCGCGCGCCTGGCCAGTGCCTGGGGCCTCAGCCATTCGCTCGACGGCAGCACGGGCCGCCAGGCCGGTGCCGGGATGACGATCCTGGTGACCGTCGTCGCCTCGCTGCTCGTCCTCTATCGGGCGGTGCTGATGATGTGACGGCGGCGGGCACGCTGCCGGCCGATCGGGCGAGCGCATGGCGATGCTGACGCCGATCATCGACGGCATCTGCCGCACCGAAGGGCCGCGCCTGCTGGCCGGCCTGATCCGCCGCGTCGGCGACTTCGAGCTCGCCGAAGACGCGATGCAGGACGCCTTCACCAAGGCGCTCGAGGTCTGGCCGGCGCAAGGCCTGCCGGCGGCGCCGGCGGCCTGGCTCACGACCGTGGCGCAGCGCCGCGCCGTCGACCTGCTGCGGCGCCGGGCCACCGGCCCGCTCTACACCGACGAGCCGCCCGACATGGCGGCGCCCGAGGCCGAGGCTGAGGCCGGCGACACCGACACGGCCGCGCTCTCGGGCGTCGAGGACGACCGGCTTCGCCTCGTCTTCACCTGCTGCCATCCAGCGATCGCCCAACCGGCCCAGGTCGCGCTCGCCTTGCGCACGCTCGGCGGCCTGTCGACGCGCGAGATCGCCCGCGCCTTCCTCGAGCCCGAGGCGACGACGGCGCAGCGGCTGGTGCGCGCCAAGCGCAAGATCCTCGACGCACGCATTCCCTTTGAGGTGCCGTCGCGCGAGCTGTTGCCCGAGCGGCTGCAGGCGGTACTCGGCGTGGTTTACCTGATCTTCAACGAGGGCTATGCGACGACCGAGCACGACGGCCTGGTCCGCCCCGACCTCTGCGCCGAGGCGATCCGCCTGGGCCGCCTGCTCGCCGTGCTGATGCCCGGTGAGCCCGAGGTGCAAGGCCTGCTCGCCCTGATGCTCCTGCACGACGCGCGCCGCGCCACGCGCATCGGCGGCGACGGCGCGCTGGTGCCGCTCGAGGAGCAGGATCGAAGCCGTTGGCAGGCGGGCGAGATCGCCGAGGGCCTGGCCGTGCTCGAGGCCGCGTTGCGACTGCGCCGGCGCGGCCCCTATCAGCTGCAGGCGGCGATCGCCGCGCTGCATGCGGAGGCGCCGCATGCCGACCAGACCGACTGGCGGCAGATCGCCATCCTCTACGGCGGGCTGCTCGGCGAGCAGCCGGGACCGGTCGTCGAGCTCAATGCCGCGGTCGCGTTGGCCATGGCGCAGGGCCCCGAGCACGGGCTGGCCTGGATCGAGCGGCTGGCGCAAGGCGGCGAGCTCAAGGGCTACCACCTGCTGCCCGCGGCACGTGCCGACCTGCTGCGTCGGCTCGGCCGGCGCGACGAAGCCGCCAACGCCTATCGGGCCGCGCTCGCGCTGGTGCGCAATCCCGCCGAGCGTCTCTATCTCGAACGCCGCCTCGCCGAATGCGGTGCCTCCTGAGGCAGCGCGCCGGACTCAGGCGCGAAAGCTCGTCTCGGCGATGACCTCGAGCGGCACGACCTCGACCACGCCGCCGGCGACACGCCGCGTCTCCTCGGTGTAAGGACGAAAGAAGTCCTTCGTCTGCAGCGCCGCCGCAGCCGCGTCGCTCGTCGGCGTGGCAAGGTGGTAGTAGCCGGGCCCGTTCTTTTCCTTCATGCAGCGGTACGAGATCTGCCCTTTCAGATCGGGGTCGCTGTCGAGCGCGGCGATGAAACGGCCGATGTGCCGGTGCCACTCCTCGGGCGAGCCTTCCTTGAACTGGTACTTGATGAGAAAGGTCTTCATGTCGGCTCCGGTCGCGGGTTCGATCTCAGGCTGCGGGCCGGGCCGGCTCGCCGCGAAACACGGCGGCGTGGCGCGCCGCGACCGAGTGGCGATTGGGCGCGTGAAGGAGCATTCTGGCAAGTATGGACAAAAACGATACTATGATTCGACCATGCCGAACGCCCGAACCAAGCCCGCCTGCGGCTGCCCGGTCGCCGCCTTCCAGAAGATCATCAGCGGCAAGTACAAGCTGCGCATCGTCTGGGACCTGAAGGACGGTCCGTTGCGCTACAGCGAAATCAGGAGCGGCCTGCTCAGGGGCATCGAAGGCACGGGCGAGATCGCACCACGGGTCCTGAGCCGCGAGCTGAAGGCGCTGGCCGAGAACGGACTGATCGACCGCAAGGACTTCGGCGTCGTGCCGCCCAAGGTCGAGTACCGGCTCACCGCCAAGGGACGCAGCTTCGTGCCGGTCATCGCGGCGATTCGCGACTGGGGCTCGGCGCATCTGGGCGGGCACGTTCGGCAGGCTCAGGCGGCCTAAGTCCGCTCGGCTCCTGCCCGCCCGGCGAGGCGAGCGGCTCGGCCGAGAACGAGCGGCCCTGCAAAAACTTGGGCTTCCACAGGGTTGCCGAATCCGTCTTCGCGCCAGAATAGGAGCAATTACAACGACGGAGACTGACATGGCTGGAGCGAGCGGTAACGGTCGCGTGGTGCTCGTCACCGGCGGCATGGGCGGGCTGGGCGAGACGATCTCGACCAAGATGGCCGACGCGGGCTATCGCGTCGTCGTCACCTATTCGCCGGGCAACAAGACATCGGGCGAGTGGCTGGCGGCGATGAAGGCCAACGGCTACGAGCCGCTCGCCGTGGCCTGCGACGTCGCCGACATCGACTCGTGCACGCGGGCCGTGGCCGAAGTGCGGAGCAAGGTCGGCGCCGTCGACGTGCTCGTCAACAACGCCGGCATCACCCGCGACATGACCTTCAAGAAGATGGACAAGGTCAACTGGGACGCGGTCATGCGCACCAACCTCGACAGCCTGTTCAACATGAGCAAGCAGGTCGTCGACGGCATGGTCGAGCGCGGCTGGGGCCGCGTCATCAACGTCTCGTCGGTGAACGGCAGCAAAGGCGCGTTCGGCCAGACCAACTATTCGGCGGCCAAGGCCGGCGTGCACGGCTTCACCAAGGCGCTCGCCCTCGAGGTGGCCAAGAAGGGCGTCACGGTCAACACCATCTCGCCGGGCTACATCGGCACGAAGATGGTGACGGCGATCCCGCAGGACATCCTCGACACCACGATCCTGCCGCAGATCCCGGTCGGCCGGCTCGGCAAGCCCGAAGAGGTGGCCGGCCTGATCATCTATCTCGCTTCCGACGAAGCCGCCTTCCTCACCGGAGCGAACATCGCCATCAACGGCGGCCAGCACATGCAGTAGACCTGCGCCCGCCACGTCGGCGCAGCGCAGCGCCAAGCACATCAAAGGAACGCACATGATCAAGTCGGGGATCGACCAGGACGCTCTCATCACGATGTTCGCCGAGGCCGGTGCGAAGCAGGGCGAGGCGCTGCGCAAGGCCGTCGCCAGCGCGACGCTGCAGGCGCTGCAGGGGCGCGAGCTCACGCTCGAGAGCATCAAGAAGGTCGTCAAGACCGTCGCCGGCGCCGCCTCGATGGGCGCGGCCAAGAACCCGGCAAGCCCGGTCGACGTCGAGGCCATGCTCGGCAAGGCGCTCGCCGGCATCGACTCGGCCCTGCTGCAGGCGGTCCAAGCCAATCGCAAGGCGCTCGAGCAGTTCGTGAGCCACGGTGTCGGTCTGGGCGAAAAGCCGATGAAGGACGCGCTGGCCAACATCGAGAAGATGGAAGACACCTTCTTCGGGGCCGTCGCCAAGGCGAGCAAATCGGCCGGTCCGTTGCAGGCGCCCTGGGAGCAAGCGCTTGCGGCGCTCAAGATCAAGGGCAGCGACACCGGCGCGCAGGCGACCCAGACCGTCGAGTCGCTGCTCGCGCAGGCGCAGACGACGCTGCGCGACACCCGTGCGAGCAGCATGCGGGCAGCCCAGGTCATGCTCGACAGCTACGCGGCGCTGGTGAGCGGCGTGCTGATCGGCATGTCGGAAGGAATGCAGTCGGGCAAGTCGGCGGCCAAGCCGGCGGCCGAAGCCCACGGCGAGCACGTTGCGGCCGCTCCGGCCAAGCGCGCAGTGCGCCGCCGCAAGACCTGAGCGATCGCGCTCTGGTGCGGTCGCACGCACGGCCCTGAATAGCGCGGCGAAAGTCGCGCAGTTCCGCGCTTCTCGCGTTCGCCCCTTCGGGACAATGGAAAGGCCCATCAGCCCGGGAGCAGCGTGGCCTCTCCAGAAAAAGTCCGCCTCGGCGAATTGCTCGTCCGCCAGGAGCTCCTCACCGCCGATCAGCTCGACACCGCGCTGGCGCGACAGCGCGCGAGCGGGCACAAGCTTGGCCGCACGCTGGTCGACGCCGGCTTCGTCACCGAAGAGCAGATCTGCGGCGCGCTGGCGCGGCAGATGCGCATCCCGTACATCAACCTCAAGCAGTTCTCGCTCGACGCACGGCTGGTGCAGCGCCTGCCCGAGGCGCAGGCGCGGCGCTTTCGCGCCATCGTCCTCGACGAGAGCGGCGGTGCCCTGCGCGTCGGCCTCGCCGACCCGACCGACCTGTTCGCCTACGACGAACTGTCGCGCCTGCTCAAGCGCGAGCTGAGCCTGGCCGTCGTCAGCGAATCGCAGCTGCTCGAAAGCATCGACCGCGTCTATCGGCGCACGCACGAGATCAGCGCCCTGTCGCAGGAGCTGACCGCCGAGCTGGCACAGACCGAGGCCGACTTCGGCGCCGTGCTCGGCTCGGACGCGGCGCTGAAGGACGCGCCGGTCGTCAAGCTCCTGCAAACGCTGTTCGAGGACGCCGCCCAGGTGCGCGCCTCCGACATCCACATCGAGCCGCAGGAGCACAACCTGCACGTGCGCTTTCGCATCGACGGCGTGCTGCACCTGCAGACCGAGGCCGACTCGAAGATCGCCTCGGCGCTGGTGCTGCGCCTGAAGCTGATGTCGGGCCTCGACATCTCCGAAAAGCGCCTGCCGCAGGACGGGCGCTTCCACGTCGACATCCGCGGCAGCGCCCTCGACGTGCGCATCTCGACGATGCCGACGCAGTACGGCGAGTCGGTCGTGATGCGGCTGCTCAGCCAGAGCACCGGCCTGCTTCGCCTCGACCACCTCGGCATGCCGGCGCGCATGCTGGCACGCGTGCAGCACGCGCTGACCCGCACGGGCGGCATGATCCTCGTCACCGGCCCGACCGGCAGCGGCAAGACGACGGCGCTCTACGCGGCGCTGGCCGAGATCAACCGGCCGGACCGCAAGATCATCACCGTCGAGGACCCGGTCGAGTACCGCCTGCCCGGCATCAACCAGGTGCAGGTGCACGACAAGATCGACCTCAGCTTCGAGCGCGTGCTGCGCTCGGCGTTGCGCCAGGACCCGGACGTGATCCTGGTCGGCGAGATGCGCGACCGCACCACCGCCGAGATCGGCCTGCGCGCGGCAATGACCGGCCACCTCGTGCTCTCGACCCTGCACACCAACGACGCCGCGAGCACGCCGGTGCGCCTGCTCGACATGGGCATCCCCGCGTACATGGTGGCAATGTCGCTCAACCTCGTCATCGCCCAGCGACTGGTGCGCCTGGTCTGCGGCGACTGCAGCCAGCCGCACGAGCCGACCGTCGCCGAGTTCGCCTGGCTGTCGCACGTCGGCGGCACGAGCCGCGGCAAAGGCGGCTGGGCCAAGGGGCTCGGCTGCTCGCGCTGCAACGGCACCGGTTACTCCGGCCGCACCGCGATCTACGAGATGCTCGAGATGACGCAGGCGCTGGTGCAGGCCGCCAACGGCGGCTCGCCGATCGAGTTCGTGCGTCTGGCGCGCGAGCAGATCGCCGGCGACACCTTGCTGCACCACGCGATGCGCCTGGCCGGCGAAGGGCGGACCACGCTCGACGAAGCGATGCGCGTGGCCTCGCAGCTCGAGACCTGATCGCCGCCAACCGTCCATGCCTTCGTTTCACTTCAGCGCCCGCGACGCAGGCGGCAGTCTGCGTGCCGGCGTGCTCGAAGGCGCCAGCGCTGCCGCCGTCGCCGACCAGCTCATCGGCGGTGGCAACACGCCGTTGACGATCGAGGCGGCCGGCGCCGCGGTCGCCGCCGCGCCGGCGATGGTGCTGCCGTGGAACCGCGGCAAGAAGGTGATGCACGACGAGCTGCTCATGTTCAGCCGGCAGCTGCACTCGCTGCTGAAGGCGGGCATACCGATCACGCGCGCCCTCACCGGCCTGCAGGAATCGGCCGGCATCGCGCTCGCGGCCGTGGTCCGGCAGACGCGCGAGAGCCTCGAGAGCGGCATCGAGCTGTCGACCTCGATGGCGCGCCAGCACGGCGTGTTCTCGAACTTCTACATCGCCATGGTGCGCGTCGGCGAACTGACCGGACGCCTCGACGAGGTGTTCCTGCGCCTGTTCCATCACCTCGCCTTCGAGAAGCTGATGCGCGACCAGGTGCGCACCGCCCTGCGTTATCCGAGCTTCGTCGTCGCCGTGATGGCGGTCGCCATCCTCGTCATCAACCTGTTCGTCATCCCGGCGTTCCAGAAGGTGTTCGACGGCTTCGGCGCCGAGTTGCCGCTGATGACGCGCATCCTCGTCGGCTTCTCGCAGTTCATGGTCGTGAGCTGGCCGTACCTGCTCGGCGGCGGACTGCTCTCGATCTTTGCCTGCCGCGCCTGGCTGCGCACCGAAGAAGGCCGATACGTCTGGGACCGCACCAAGCTGCGCCTGCCGATCGCCGGCAAGATCGCGCGCAAGGCGACGCTCGCGCGCTTTGCGCGCAGCTTCGCGCTCGCCCTGCGCACCGGCGTACCGGTGGTGCAGGCGATGGCGGTCGTCGCTTCGACCGTCGAGAACGCCTACATCGGCCGCGCCGTCGAAAAGATGAAAGAAGGCGTCGAGCGCGGCGACAGCGTGCTGCGCACCGCCGCCGCCAGCCACATCTTCACGCCGGTGGTGCTGCAGATGATCGCCGTCGGCGAGGAGTCGGGCTCGCTCGACGAGATGCTGGCCGAGGTCGCCGATTTCTACCAGCAGGACGTCGAGTACGAGCTGAGGACGCTTTCGGCGCAGATCGAGCCGATCCTCATCATGTTCCTCGGCGCGCTGGTTTTGGTCCTGGCACTCGGCGTCTTCCTGCCGATCTGGGACCTCGGGCGGGTCGCCATCAAGCGCTGATCGCCGGGCCGAAGGCGCACAAATGCACGCCGTGGCGCCGGCACGGCGCCGCCGGACCGTTTCGACTCAAGTCGCCCCGGGGCGGACCGATAAGAGCACGAGTGGCCGCCATCGCGACCGGGCGCGCCACGCGGCGCTATTGGCCGTGCATCGGGCGCTTTTCCGGGCATCGCCGCTACCGGCGCCGGCCACACTGAGCGGGCAATGAGCAACACACGGACCCTGCGCCGACGGACATGAGAACGAGGATGCAACGCGGTTTCACCCTGATCGAGCTGGTCGTGGTTCTGACCATCATCGCCGTCCTCGCCGCGATTTCGCTGCCGCGCATGGTCAACCTCCAGCGCGATGCCCGCATCGGCCACCTGCAAGGCGTACGCGGATCGATCATCTCGGGCGCCACGCTGGTCCACGCAGCGGCGCTGACGCGGCGCGGCGTGCCCGACGCGGCGCCCTGCCCGGCCGGCGGCGGCGCCATCGCCGACAACCAGCTGAGCGGACCGGGCACGACCTGCACCGAAGGCGGCCTGGTGCAGACCATGCACGGCTATCCCGCCTCGACCGTGCGCGGCGTCGTCTCCGCCGCCGGGCTCGGCACCGCATTCAATCCGACCGCCACCGACCTCGCCGTCGACGGCTACCGCATCACGATCAATGGCAGCAACACGACGGTGCAGCGCATCGACGCGCCGGTGCCGGAGAGCTGTGCCTTCGTCTATACCGAACCGCTCCAGACCTTCACGGCGCCGAGCTATTCGCAGATCCTCACGTCCGGCTGTTGAAGCGCACCGGCGTCCATATCCCACTGCGCTTCAAGGAGAGCGAATTCATGAAAACCCAACGCGGCTTTACCCTCATCGAGCTGGTCGTCGTCATCATCATCCTCGGCGTCCTGGCCGCTGTCGCGGTGCCCAAGTTCATCGATCTCTCGGTCGACGCGCACAACGCATCGGCCAAGGGCGTGGCCGGCGCGCTCGCCTCGGGCTCGTCGATCAACTACGCGGCCAAGACCGCCGGCAACCTCGGCGCGACGACGCTGAACGCCGCCAACGTCTGCACCGTCGCCATGCTCACGCCCATGCTCACCGGCAACAGCGTGACGCTGACCGCCGCGGCACCCGCGGCCGACGACACCTTCCAGGTCGGCGGCACGGGCGACTGCTCGGGCGCGGCAGCGAGCGTCGTCTGCACCATCACGCCGAAGGGAACCGGCGTGACCGCGGCGAACGCAACCATCCTCTGCGCGCGCTAAAAGGCGCGATCGCACCCGGATCGCGCGCATGCGCCGCGAGCGCGGCTTCACGCTGGTGGAGCTCGTCATCGTCATGGTGGTCACCGGCGTGCTCGCCGTGGTGGCCGTGCCGCGGCTCTTCGACAAGAGCGGGTTCGCCGCGCGCGGTGCGCGCGACTTCATCAGCAGCGCCGTGCGCTACGCGCAGAAATCGGCGGTGGCGATGCGCCGCAACGTCTGCATCAGCGTCGGCGGCTCGTCGCTGGCCGCGACCTATGCCTCGGCGACCGGCAGCGGCCAGATCTGCGGTGCAGGCAACGCGCTCGCCAATCCGGCCAACGGCCTGGCCTATGCCGATCCGACCAACGCGCTGCCCGGCGGCGCGACGGTGGCGAGCCCGGCCAGCCTGGTCTTCGACGCTACCGGACGGCCGATGTCGGCGCCTGCGACGCCGCTGGCGAGCGCCCTCACGATCAGCGTCAACGGCTATGCGATACCCGTCACCATCGAACCCGAATCCGGCCTCGTGCACTAGCGCCGGCCGGTGCCTGCCGAGCGCCCGGCGCGAGTCGGGCGTCAGCCTGATCGAGCTGGTGATCTTCATCGCCGTCGTCGGCGCCGCCGTCACCGGCCTGCTGCTCGTCTACGCCCGCAGCGTCAGCGGCAGCGCCGATCCGCTGGTGCGCAAGCAGGCGACCGCGATCGCCGAGTCGCTGCTTTCCGAGGTGCTGTCGCAGCCCTTCACCTATTGCGATCCGCAGGACGTCGCCAACGATCCCGCCGCGCCGCCCGCCTCGACCGCGGCATGCACCGGCGGCGCCGCCGGCTCCGAGGACAAGGGCGGCGGCACGCTCGGCCCGCAGCCCTCGAGCGAGACCCGGTTCTCGTCGACGAATCCTTTCGACAACGTCGCCGACTACAACGGCTACGCGATGTCCTCGGGCATCTACGGCTTCGACGACGCGACCACGCCGATCGCCGGGCTGGCCGCCTACAGCGCCTCGGTGACGGTGACGCGCAGCGGCCTGGCGCTCGGCCTGGCCACCGACGCCGACGCCTTGCGCGTCGACGTGCAGGTCAGCGGGCACGGCGAAACGGTGACGCTGACCGGCTATCGCACGCGCCACTCGCCGACCTCGACCGGGTGACCGATGGCACGCCACCGTCCAGGCCCCCGGCACCGCGACGCGCGCGGCTTCACGCTGATCGAAGCGACGCTGGTCATCGCCGTGATCGGCGTCGTCGGCGCGATGGTCGCCGTCTTCATCACGCGGCCGGTCGATGCCTATGTCGACCAGGCGCGGCGCGCCGAGCTGAGCGACACCGCCGATACCGCCCTGCGCCGTGTCGCGCGCGAGCTGGCGCTGGCCTTGCCGAACAGCGTGCGCGTCGATCCCGGCGCCTCGCTGCTCGAGTTCGTTCCGGTGCACGCGGGCGGCCGCTATCGCGCCGCGCCGGCGGCCGACGGCAGCGGCAACTTCCTCGACTTCGACAATGCCGCCGACGGCTCGTTCGACGTGCTCGGCCCGGCCGTCGATGTCGTCTCGGGCGACCAGCTCGTCGTCTACAACCTGGGCCTGCCGGGCGCCAGCGTCTACAGCGGCGAAACTCGTCGCGCGCTGACCAGCGTCGGCAGCGGCCTGGCGACCCTCAGCTACACCGTCGGCGCGAGCCAGTTCCCGTTCGCCTCGGCGGGCAATCGCTTCCAGGTCGTCGGCGGCCCGGTCAGCTACGCCTGCCTGCCGGGCGCTTCCGGCACCGGCGCGCTGCGCCGCTATACCGGCTACGCGATCCAGTCGGCGCAGCCGACCGACACGAGCGCCGCGCCGCTCGCCGCATTGAGCGGATCGGGCAACAGCGTCGTCGCCGACAAGGTCGAATCGTGCTCGTTCGCAGTCACCAGCGGTGGCGCGGCCGGCACCAGCCTCGTCACCTTGCGCTTGACCCTGGCCAGCGGCAGCGAGCGGCTGACCTTGCTGCACGAAGTGCACGTGGACAACTCGCCATGAAGCGCAGCGCAGCGGCCGGCTTCGCGCTCGTCTCGGCGATCTTCCTGCTCGTCGTGCTCGCGTTGCTCGGCACGATGATGGTCTCGCTCTCGAGCACGCAGCAGGTCGGCCAGGTGCGCGACGTGCTCGGCTCGCGCGCCTACTTCGCGGCGCGGGCCGGCATCGAGTGGGGCGTCTACCAAGCCTTGCGCAACGGCAGCTGCGCGGGCGGCAGCACCCTGCCGGCGCTGGCCGGCTCGGCACAGGGCTTCGCGGTGCAGGTAGCGTGCGTCGCCAGCGGCCCGTTCGACGAAGGCGGCACGACCGTCTGGGTCTACAAGCTCACGTCGACCGCCACCAAGGGCACGCCAGGCGCGCTCGACTACGTCGATCGGCAGCTGATGTCGGTGGTGAGCACGCCATGAAGCACCGGCTGCTCGGGCTGCTGCTCCTGCTCGTCGCGCTCGGCGCGCAGGGGCAGACGCTGCTCGGCGAATACCGCTTCGAGGAATCGGGCTGGAACGGCACTGCCACCGAGCTCACCGACTGGAGCGGCAACGGCAAGCACGGCAATGCGGTCGGCACGGCGCTGCCGACGCCGCAAACGGCAAGCCCGGCCAGGCCGGTTGCCGTCGGCGGCAGCACGGGTACCTGCGGCTACGCCAGCCTGCCAGGGCCGGCGCCCTTCGGCGGCACGACCGGCGGCGCCTTCGACGTGTCCGGCCTGGCCGTCAACACCACGACCAAGACCTACACGAGCGTCTCGTTCTGGATGAACTGGAACGGCGGCGACGACATGATGCCGGTCGGCTTCAACCGCTACGCGCTGTGGATCAAGAGCTTCGTGATCAATGGCGTCACCTCGAAGTTCATCGGCTTCACAACATTCAACAGAAACGACATGATCGGTGGCGAGATCGGCAGCGGCGCGTTTGGTACCAACCTGCTCGGCTGGCATCATGTGGTCGCCGTGTTCTTCAACGGCTCGACGAATCAGAATCAGCTCTACATCGACGGCGTAAGCAAGACGGCGACGCTGAGCCAACGCAATGGCGCGCAGAGCAACGCCAACGCCGTGGTCGCCTCGACGATCCGGATCGGCGGCAACACCGGCGACACTGCGCACCGCTTCGCCGGCCTCATCGACGAAGTCAAGGTCTACGACGGCCTGATGACCGCGGCGCAGATCTCGGCCGCCTACACCGCCACCCACACCTGCACGGTGACGACGCCGAGCGGCTTCAATGCCTTCGAAAGCACGACGGCGGCGACCGCCACGACCGGCGTCATCCACACGAAGGTGGCGGCGACGCCGTTCGCGGTCGACGTGGTCGCGCTCACGGTCGCCCCCGTCGGAGGCTTGGGCGGCGGCGGCGGCGGCACGGCGGTGCTGACGAGCTTCACCGGCACGGTCAAGGTCGAGCTGCTCGATGCGCACGACAACAGCGGCGCGATCGATGCCTACGGATGCCGTTCGACCTGGACGCCGGTGACCGGCAACGTGCCGGTGACGATGACCTTCGTCGCCGGCGATTCGGGGCGCAAGACGGTGACCTTGAGCGAGGCCAACGCCTGGCCCAACGTGCGCGTGCGCATGACGACGCCGGCGTCCGGCACGGCGACGCGCATCGGTTGCTCGACCGACAACTTCGCGATCCGGCCGTCGAGCTTTGCCAGCCTGCAGGCGAGCGACCTCGACTGGCAGACGGCGGGGACCGGCCGCGCGCTGGCCAACGTCGCCAGCTCGGGCGGCAACGTGCACAAGGCCGGCCGGCCGTTCACGATCCGCGCGACCGCCGTCAACGCTTCGGCGGCGACGACGAGCAACTACACCGGCTCGCCGCTCGCCACCGTCAGCGCTTGCGCCGGCGCGGCCTGCAGCGTGTCGCCGGGCGCGTTGACGATGAGCGCGACGGCCGTGGCCGGCGCGATCAGCACGAGCGCGACCTACAGCGAGACCGGAAGCTTCGCCGTGCAGCTGAACGACACGACCTTCGCGGCGGTCGACGCCGCCGACGGCTCGACCGCGCTCGAACGCACGATCTCGTCGTCGGTCGTCACGGTGGGTCGCTTCGTGCCCGACCACTTCGACCTGACCCTGCTTGCAACGCCGGTGCTGCGCACCTTCGGCAGCGTCAGCTGCGCCGCACGTTCGTTCACCTACCTCGGCCAGCCCTTCGGCTACGCGACCGTGCCGCAGGCGACCGTGCTGGCACAAAACGCCAGTGGCGCGACGACGGCCAACTACAGCGGCGCACTCTGGAAGCTGACAGGCGCCGGCGTCACGCAGACGTACGCGCCGACGCCCGCGAGCCCGGCGCTCGACAGCTCGGCTGCGACCGCGCCCGCGCTGACGAGCAACGGCAACGGCACCGGCCTGATCGCCACCGCCGCGACCGACGCATTGCGCCTGACGCGGCCTTCGACCCCGCTCGCGCCGTTCAACGCCAGCATCGCCCTGACCTGGAACGCGCAGGACGCGACCGAGGCCGCCGTCGCCGGCAACGGCACGATCACGACGACGACGCCGCTCGTCTTTTCGAGCATCGCCTTCGACGCCGGCGCGCAGATGCGCTTCGGTGTACTGCGCGCCACGCCGGCCTACGGCAGCGAGCTGGTCGACCTGCCGGTGCTCGTCGAGGCACGCTACTGGGACGGCGTGCGCATGGCCACCAACACCGCCGATCAGTGCACGGCGCTGCCGGCCGGGGTCGCGGCGATGAGCAACTATCAGCGCAACCTTGCGGCCTGCAAGACGGCGATCACGGCGGCACCGGCGACGCTGGCCAACGGCCGCACCTTCCTCAAGCTCGCCAAGCCGGGTGCCGGCAACGGCGGCAGCGTCGACCTCGCGCTGCAGCTCGGCGCGACGGCCTCGGGGCAGACCTGCGCCGCGGTCGGCGGTGCCGCCGGCGCCGCCTCGACCGCCGCCTTTGCCTGGCTGCAAGGCAACTGGAACGGCGCCACCGCGTACGACCAGAACCCGACGACCCGCGCCAGCTTCGGTCTCTATCGATCGCCGCTGGTCTACCAGCGCGAGAACTACTGACGACTCGCGAAGCTTCACATGGCAGGCAAAGACCGCCCTTTTCAAGGCACCGTGCGAGACCCCGCTGGCTAGGATCGTCGAGTCAAGGTGCCGATTGTCGACGCCTGACCCACGCCGCACGCAACCCCGTCGCCGACATGACCCTGCTGACCCGCTCTCGCCCCGGATGGATGGCGGTCGAACTTCGGCCGGACCAGACCCGCGTGGCGCACGTGATCCGCTCCGGCGCGGGGCGACCACGGCTGGCCTTGCGGGCCGGCTTCGATCGCGCCGGCAGCGACGCCGACGACCTGGCGCGCCTGCGCCGCTCGATCGGGCTGCAGCACTACCGCTGCACGACCTCGGTCGACGGCAACGCCTACCAGATCGTCGCGCTCAACGCGCCGGCGGTGAGCGCCGCCGAGATGAATGCGGCGCTGCGCTGGAGCATCAAGGACTCGCTAGACTTCGCCGCCGAGGACGCACTGATCGAATCGTTGGCGGTGCCGCGCGACGGCGTCGCACCGGGGCGCCCGGCCGCCATCCTCGCCGTCGCCGCGCGCCGTGATCGCGTCGGCGCACGCGTCCAGGCGTTCCAGCGCTCGCGTGTGCCGCTGAAGGTGATCGACGTCGCCGAGACGGCGCAGCGCAACCTCGCCGCGCTGTTCGAGCAGGGCGACCGCGGTCTGGCCTTTCTGTCGTTCACCGACAAGGGCGGCCTGCTCACCTTCACCTGCCGCGGCGAGCTCTACGCCTCGCGCCGCATCGACGTCGCCGCGTCGGCGCTCGCAGACGACGCCCCGGCCGACGTGCGCGAGCAGCGCTTCGAACGCATCGCCCTCGAGCTGCAACGCTCGCTCGACAACTTCGATCGCCTGTTCAGCCAGGTTGTGCTGCAGTGCGTTCGGGTCGCGCCGCACGGCGGTCGCGAGGCGCTCGTCGCCTACTTGCGCGACAACCTCGCGCTGCCGGTGGAACTCGCCGACCTCGACAGCGTCGTCGACTGCGACGACGGCGCGCGCTTCGCCAGCGTCGCCGAGCAGGCCGACTGGCTGCACGTCGTCGGCCTGGCGCTGCGCGAAGAAGCCGGCGCATGAGCCAGAACATCAACCTCTACGACCCGGCGCTGCGCCTGCGCCGCGACCTGCTCGGCTTCGACGCAGTGGCCGCCGCGATCGGCGCCGCGCTGCTCGTCGTCGTCATCGGCGCCGGCGTCGCCAAGCAGTCGCTCGCGAGCGTCGAGCCGGTCGCCGCGACGCTCGACGACGAGCTCGAGACGCAACGCGCGGCGCTGCAGGCCGCCGCCACGCAGGCGGCGACACGGCGGCCCGACACGACGCTGCTCGCCGAGGTCGCGCGGGCGCAGCAGACGCTGCTGCAGCGGCGCTCCGCGCTGCAGAACCTCGGCGCCGGCGGCATCGGCTCGGAGGGCGGCTTCTCGGGTCGCCTCGAAGCGCTCGCACGCCAGTCGGTCGACGGTCTCTGGCTGACCCGCTTGATGCTGCGCCAGGACGACGTGCTGCTGCGCGGGCGGGCCACCCAGCCGGCCCTGATTCCGCTCTATGTGCAACGCCTCGAGCGCGAGTCCTCGCTGCAGGGCCGCGCTTTCAAGTCGCTCGAGGTCAATCGGCCGCTCGCTGGCGACCGGCAGGAAGCCGTGCCGGCGCACGCCGGTGCCGAGCCCGCGTCGCGCGCCGACTTCGTCGAGTTCACGCTGACCGGGCCGAACGGAGCGCCTGCGCTCGCCGACAGGGGAACCCGGCCATGAGCGCGCTGGCGACGCTGCGCGCCCGCTTCTCGCGGCAAAGCCAACGCGAACGCGGTCTCATCGCCGCGGCGGCGATCGTCCTGATCCTGCTGCCGGGCTATGCGCTCTTCATCGATCCGCCGCTCAAGAAGCGCGTGATGCTGGAGCGCCAGATCGTCGGCCAGCAAGCCGAGCGCGAAACCTTGCGCCAGGCCATGGCCGGCAACAACCGCGATCCGAACACCGCGCTGCGCACCCAGCTCGAGACCCTGCAAGCGCAATTGCGCGCCACCGATCGCGAGTTCGGCGAGATCCAGAACGGCCTGGTCCGGCCGCAGCACATGGGCGCGCTGCTGCAGTCGCTGCTCAGCGAGCACCGCGGCCTGCAACTGCTCGGTCTGCGCACGCTGCCGGTGGCCGGCGCGGCCGACCCGGCGAGCGAGCGCCGCAAGGGCGAAGGCAGCGTCGCGGTCAGCGCCGCGGCGTCGGCGGCGAGCGCCGTCGCGGACGACGCCTGGCTGTTTCGCCACGGCGTGGAAATACGCGTGCAGGGCAGCTACGCCGACCTCACCGCCTATCTGCAGGACATCGAATCGCTGCCGCGCCGCGTCTATTGGGGCGCGGTCCAGATCGACGCCGGGCACTACCCGGCGAACGTGATGACAGTGACCATCTATACGCTCAGCCTGGAGAAGTCATGGTGGGTGCTGTGAACATCGTGCCGGCGACGATGCGCGGCGCTGCGGCGCTGCGCCTGTCGGCGTCGATCGCCCTCGCCGCGCTGCTCGGCGCGGCGTCGCTGCACGTCGCGGCGGCCGCCGACCTGCCCGATCCGATGCGTCCGCCGCCGGCGCAACGGAACGCGGCAGCCGGTGCGACCGCGCCGGCGCCGACCGCGCCGACGCTGCAGCTGGTGCTGATCGGCGAAGGGCGCAAGCCCTCGGCCGTCATCAACGGCCGCCTCGTCCAGCTCGGCGACTCGTACGAAGAAATGAAGCTGACGCGGCTCAGCGAATCCGCGGCCGTGCTGAGCGGGCCCCGCGGCCAGATGCTGCTCGCCCTGACCCCCGATGCCGACAAGCAGATCGAAGGCCTGTCGGTCGCGAAATCCCGTGCGCTGCCGCCGGCGATGCGCCATCCGGCCACGCCCGGCTCTCCCATTCGCGTTGCGGAGCAAAAATGAAACCACTGCAGGTCGCACTTCCCCTTCTCGGCCTGCTGCTGGCTGGCTGCGCCACGCCGCCGCCGGCCTCGTCGACCGACGCGATGACGCGCATCCGCGAAGAGATGCGCCGCGCCACCGCGCAGGAGCCGGTCAAGGCCGCGAACCGGCCCGACGCGGTCGATCGTGCGCTGCTGCCGCCGTTGCAGATCGAGCCGTCCCGGCCGGCACCGCCGCCGGAGCCGCGCTTCGACCTCGCCGTCTCGAACGCGCCGGCGCAGCAGGTCTTCGTCTCGCTCGCCAGCGGCTCGCGCTACAGCATGCTGGTCGGCCCCGAGGTCACCGGCAACGTGACCGTGAACCTGAAGAACGTGACCGTGCGCGAGGCCCTCGACGCGCTGCGCGAGATGTACGGCTACGAGTACCGGATGCAGGGCACACGCATCTACATCCAGCCGAACACCTTGCAGACGCGCATCTTCCAGGTCAACTACCTGGCCGGCAAGCGCCAGGGCTCGACCGAGATGCGCGTCACCTCGGGCTCGATCACGAACAGCGCCAACAACAGCGGGGTCGGCGCGAACGGCGCGGCCAACTCCGGCGCCGTCCCGGGTACGACCGCTTCGGCGCCGCCGAGCAGCCGCGTCTCGACCGACAGCGACAACGATTTCTGGGGCGAGCTGCGCGGCACGCTGACGGCGATCGTCGGTGCCGACGGCAACCGCAAGGTCATCGTCAATCCGCTCTCGGGCGTGGTCGCGGTGCGCGGCTTTCCGCTCGACATACGCAACGCCGAGAACTACCTGCGCATGACGCAGCTGATCATCGAGCGCCAGGTGATGATCGAGGCCAAGATCATAGAGGTGCAGCTGAGCGACAGCTTCTCGAGCGGCGTCAACTGGGCCGCCTTCCGCGGCACCAACGGCCGCATCTCGGCGGGCCAGATCGCACCGGGAACGGCACTCTCGCCGACCGGCCCGATCGGCAGCGGCGCCACCGGCGTCGATCCGGTCACGGGCGCGCTGACCAATCCGTTGCTAAGCGCCGTGTCCGGCATCAACCTGCTCTCCAGCGCGGCCAACACCGGCAGCCTGTTCGGCCTGGCCTTCCAGAGCCAGAACTTCGCGGCGCTGCTCGAATTCCTGGAGACGCAGGGCAACGTGCAGGTGCTGTCGAGCCCGCGCATCGCCACCATCAACAACCAGAAGGCGGTGCTCAAGGTCGGCACCGACGAGTTCTTCGTCACCAGCGTGAGCACCAGCACGACCAGCTCGGCGGCCAACAACGTGACCTCGCCGACGATCAACGTGCAGCCCTTCTTCTCGGGCATCGCCCTCGACGTGACGCCGCAGATCGACGAGAACGATTCGATCATCCTGCACCTGCATCCGTCGGTCAGCGTCGTCGCCGAGAAGCAGAAGAACATCAACCTCGGCTCGCTCGGCAACTTCCAGCTGCCGCTGGCGGCGAGCACGGTGAACGAGAGCGACAGCGTCGTGCGCGTGCAGGACGGCCACATCGTCGCCATCGGCGGCCTGATGAAGCAGCAGCAGTCGAGCACGAACTCCGGCCTCCCGGGCACCACCGACTCGCCGGTGATCGGCTCGCTGTTCGGCCTGCGCTCGCGCTCCAGCTCGAAGAGCGAGCTGGTGATGCTGCTCAAGCCGACCATCATCCGCGGCGAAAGCGGCTGGCAGTCCGACGTCGCCGAAGTGCAGGAACGGCTGCGCGGCTACGAGTCACCCGCGCCGGCGCTGCGCTAGAGCCTGTCCCTCGGCGAGCCGTCGCATGTACCTCTCGCACTTCGGCCTGGCCGAGCGGCCTTTCTCGCTGACGCCCGACACCGCCTACGCGTTCTCGACGCGCGGCCACCAGGAAGCGCTCAACACGCTGCTCGTGGCCATCGCCGGCGGCGAGGGCTTCATCAAGATCACTGGCGAAGTCGGCACCGGCAAGACGTTGCTTTGCCGGCGCCTGCTCGGCGCGCTCGGCAGCGAGTATGTGAGCTGCTACCTGCCGAATCCCGACCTCACGCCGCGCACCCTGCTGCTCTCGCTCGACGCCGAGCTCGGCGGCCACGCGCCGGCCAGCGCCACGCACTACATCCTGCACCGGTCGCTCAACCAGAAGCTGGTCGCGCTCGCCGCCGAAGGCAAGCGCGTCGTCGTCTGCCTCGACGAGGCGCAGGGCCTGGCGCACGCCAACCTCGAGGCCTTGCGGCTGCTCTCGAACCTCGAGACCGAAAAACGCAAGCTGATGCAGGTGGTGCTGTTCGGCCAGCCCGAGCTCGACGAGCGGCTGGCACGCAAGGACCTGCGACAGCTGCGCCAGCGCATCGCCTTCGCCCACCGGCTGCACGGCGTGTCGCGGCACGAGCTCGGCCTGTATCTCGATCACCGGATGCGCATCGCCGGTCACCTCGGCGCGTCGGTCTTCACGCCGGCCGCAGTGGCGCAGCTCTTTCGCGAAAGCGGCGGCACGCCGCGCATCGTCAACGTGCTCGCGCACAAGTCGCTCCTCACCGTCTTCGGCGAAGGCGGCGCACTGGTCGAGCGCCGGCATGTGCGCGCGGCCGCGCGCGACGGCGCCGAGGCTGCGCCCTGGCGACGCTGGTTCGGCTGGGCACTGCGATGAGCCTGATCAACCAGGTTCTGCAAGATCTCGATCGCCGGCAGGCAAGCGCGGCCGGCGTGCCGGCGAGTGTGCGCAACCTCGGCGCAAGGACGTTGACGACGAGGCCGCGACCACGCTGGACGACTGCTGCGGCCACGGCGCTCGCGCTGGCCACGCTGGTCGCCGTCGTCATGGCCTGGTCGGGGCAGTCTCGTGGTTTCGCGACCTTGGTTACGGCGCCAGCGCCGGTGGCGAAGAGCGTGGCAACACAGGCGAGCTCGCCTGCGACGTCGGCCGTGCAAGCGCCCGTTGTCGAAGCGCCGGTGCTTGGCACACGCATCGATGACGATCGCGGCCGGTCGTCGACACCTTCGCAAGACGCCTCCTTGCCCTCGGTCGCCACCCATCAAGACGGCCGAAAGGGGGTCGCCGCCGCGCCCACTCCGTCGATCGTGGCGGAGACGGACCTGCGCCCGGGCACGGCGCGGCCGGACGCCGCAACGCCAGCGCGGGAATCCGTCGCCGTGCCCGTTGCCGTCGTTCCGGACAACGTTGCTCGCGCCGCGCCTGCCATCGCGGCCAGCGTCGAGCTGCGTCCGCACGCGCTATCGGCCGGCGAACGTGCGGAGGCCGACTACCAACGCGGCCTGCTCTTGCATCAGCGCGGCCAGGACAACGATGCCGAACCGGCCTTTGCCGCGGCGGTGCAGGAAGATCGCAGCCACGTCGCCGCACGACGGGCCCTCGCCATCACCTGGATCGGCCGGCGCCGCCTCGACGACGCGCAGCGCCTGCTCGCCGAAGGCCTGGAGTTCGACGGTCAGGATCTGTCGCTCAGCGTCCTGCTCGCGCGCGTCAGGGTCGAGCAGTTGGATTCGAACGGTGCGATCGAAACCCTGAAGGCGGCCCTGGCCGCCGCCACGACTTCGTCGCGACGGGCCGAACAGGCCGACGCTCGCGCCCTGCTGGCGACACTGCAACAACGCGCCGGCCGCCACGCGGAGGCGATCGACAACTACACGGCGGCGCTGCGCCTGGTTCCGAGTAACGGCGCCTGGTGGGTGGGGCTCGCCGTTTCGCTGTCGGCCATCGGTCGTTCGGACACAGCGCAGCAAGCCTTCGAGCGGGCGCGTGCGACCGAAACGCTGAGCCCCGAGTTGGCGCAGTACGTCGAGCAGCGCCTGCGCTCGCTGGCTTCGCGCTGACCGCAGAGGGGCGCTCGGCGCGAGCCTCAGCGCGGCGACGCGACGATCGCCGCGATGACCCCGGCGACGCGCGCCTCGACCGCCGCGTCGTGGCGGATCGGCCGGCCCCATTCGCGCTGCGTTTCGCCGGGCCATTTGTTGGTCGCATCGAGACCCATCTTGCCGCCGAGGCCGGACACCGGCGAGGCGAAGTCGAGGTAGTCGATCGGCGTGTGGTCGACCAGCACGGTGTCGCGCACCGGGTCCATGCGCGTCGTGATTGCCCAGACCACGTCCTTCCAGTCGCGGGCGTTCACGTCGTCGTCGACGACGACGATGAACTTGGTGTACATGAACTGGCGCAGGAAGCTCCAGACGCCGAACATCACCCGCTTGGCGTGGCCGGGGTAGCGCTTGGCGATCGAGACGATCGCCATCCGGTAGCTGCAGCCTTCTGGCGGCAGGTAGAAGTCGGTGATCTCCGGAAACTGCTTGCGCAGTATCGGCACGAACACTTCGTTCAGGGCAACGCCGAGAACGGCGGGCTCGTCGGGCGGCTTGCCGGTGTAGGTCGAGTGGTAGATCGGGTTTTGGCGGTGCGTCAGGCGCGCGATCTCGAACACCGGGAACCAGTCGGCCTCGTTGTAATAGCCGGTGTGGTCGCCGAAAGGCCCCTCGAGCGCGTGCAGGTAGCCGCCGATTTCCTTTGTCGCCACGCCCAGCTCGCTGGTCCCGGCAAAGGCGGGCGGCGCCAGCGGGATATGGCCTTCGAGGACGAACTCGGCCGCCGCTGGCGCTTGCAGCATGACACCGGCGTCGCCGACCGAACAGTCGCTGACCTCGGTGCGCGAGCCGCGCAAGAGCCCGGCGAACTGGTACTCCGAGAGGCTGTCCGGCACCGGAGTGACGGCGCCCAGGATCGTCGCCGGGTCGGCGCCCAGGGCGACGGCGATCGGAAACGGCTGGCCGGGACGCGCGTTGGTGAACTCGCGAAAGTCGAGCGCGCCGCCGCGGTGGGCGAGCCAGCGCATGATCACCTGGCGGCGTCCGATCACCTGTTGCCGGTAGATGCCGAGGTTCTGGCGGGCCCGCGCCGCCGCCCCGCCTTGCGGCCCGCGCGTGATCACGAGCCCCCAGGTGATGAGCGGCCCGGCGTCTTCCGGCCAGCAGGTCTGGATCGGCAGCCGGCCGAGATCGACCGCCTCGCCGTCCAGCACCACCTCGCGGCAGGGCGCCCGGGACACGGTCGCGGGCCGCATCGTCCAGAGCGCCTTGGCGAGCTGCAGCAGCCGGCCGGCATCGCGGACGCCCTTGGGCGGCTCGGGCTCCTTGAGGTTGGCGAGCAGCTCGCCGATGTCGCGCAGTTCGCCGACGTCGGCGGCGCCCATGGCCCGGGCGACCCGGTCGGGCGTGCCGAACAGGTTGGCCAGGACCGGAATTTTGTAACCGACGGGGTTCTCGAAGAGCAGCGCCGGGCCGGACTGGCGCAGCACGAAGTCACTGACCGCTGTCATTTCGAGCCTCGCCGAGACTGGCTCGGCGACCCGGACCAGATCGTGGCTCGACTCCAGAGCCGCCAGAAATTCGCGAAGATCTCGATATTTCATACTTGTTTATAATAAAGAATCGAGATTTCAGTGTTGACCGGGAATTAAACGGCTTCCTAAAATCGCGCCGTTTCGCGGGCCGGTCACATTCGACGGGTGCCGCAGGTGATCGGGGCTGGCCAGGCCGACCGGATCGTCACCGACTTCTCGGCCGCCGCCTTGGCGGAAATTATCGCTGTGCCGCTTTGCGCGACCGACCCCTCAAGTCGGCGCCAACGCAGATGTCGCCGGCAGGGAGATGGACAGATGACGAAGCTAGATGGATTGCGCGCCACGGTCGCCTCGTGGCGGTCTACGTTGCTGGGTTCCGGCTCGGTGTTTCTGCGCGACGTCGGACATGGCTTGCTCGAGGTCAGCCACAACTCGCTGGCGCTGGTGGGCCTCGCCGTGGTGGGTGTCGCGCTGTTCGCTGCGGGCCGCGCCGACCTGCGCCACGCCCTCGAAGCCGAGACGCTCAACTGGTTGCAGGCTCGCCACGAAGCGCGCGTGCAACCGATCACCGACGCCCAGGAGCCGGACCTCGGCGAGCCCGACGCGGTCGCCCGCGCCACCGCCGTCGACCCGAAGGACCTGAGCCGGACCCAGGCCGCGGTGGCCGGCTGGCTGGCCCGGCGTTACCACGTCGCCCCCGAGCCGGTGAGCCGCCTTGTCCAGGAGGCCTGGCGCGTCGGCGAGGTGGTCAATCTCGACCCGACCCTGATCCTGGCCGTGATGGCGGTGGAATCGAGCTTCAATCCGTTCGCCCAGAGTCCGGTCGGCGCCCAGGGCCTGATGCAGGTCATGACCAAGGTGCACGACGACAAGTACGAAGCCTTCGGCGGCAGCCACGCCGCCTTCGACCCGGTGACCAACCTGCGCGTCGGCGTGCAGGTCCTGAAGGAGTGCATCGCCCGGGCCGGCAGCCTGGAAGCGGGCCTGCGCTTCTATGTCGGGGCAGCCAACAGCGACGACGGCGGCTACGCCATCAAGGTACTGGTCGAACAGAACATCCTGCGCCAGCTCGCCGGCATGAAGCCCTTGCCGCTGCCGTCGCGCCGGCCGGCGGTGGCCGACACCATCGACCGCGGAGCGCCGCCGATGGCCGTCGTGGCCCCGACCGCCGCCGAGCTGCCGGCGCGCCCGGTCGCCGAACCGGGAACGCTGCCCGAGAAGATCGCGCTGCTTCGCTAGCGGCGGCCCGTCCGCTACACTTTCGGCGCCGCGCGACTGGCGATTCGGCCCCATCCTTCGGGGGCCCGAGGTGGACGACCACCGGGGAGCGCGGTCGGCCCCTGCGCAGCATCGGCCGGTCGAGCCGTTCGCCTGGGCCAGCCTGTCCGCCTTTGTTCGCGGGTGCGCACGCCTCGTTGAAGGAGCCGACCTTGTTTCACCGCAGCCCCACCATCCTTGCCGACTCCGACCCGGAGATCGCCTCGATCATCGATCGCGAGAACCGGCGTCAGGAAGAGCACATCGAGCTGATCGCCTCCGAGAACTACGCCTCGCCGGCGGTGATGGAGGCGCAAGGCAGCCAGCTCACCAACAAATACGCCGAGGGTTATCCCGGCAAGCGCTACTACGGCGGCTGCGAATTCGTCGACATGGCCGAGCAACTCGCCATCGACCGCGTCAAGCTGCTCTTCGACGCGGCCTACGCCAACGTGCAGCCGAATTCCGGTTCGCAGGCGAACCAGGCGGTCTTCTTCGCCTTGCTGCAGCCCGGCGACACGGTGATGGGCATGAGCCTGTCCGAAGGCGGCCACCTCACCCATGGCATGCCGCTCAACATGAGCGGCAAGTGGTTCAGGGTGGTGAGCTACGGCCTCACCGCCAAGGAAGAGATCGACTACGAGCAGATGGAGCGGCTGGCCCACGAAACCAGGCCCAAGCTGATCATCGCCGGCGCCTCGGCGTACAGCCTGAAGATCGACTTCGCGCGCTTCGCCAGGGTCGCCAAGGACGTCGGCGCCTGGTTCATGGTCGACATCGCGCACTACGCCGGGCTGGTCGCCGCCGGTGTCTATCCGAACCCGGTGCCGCATGCCGACGTGGTGACCTCGACGACGCACAAGAGCCTGCGCGGGCCGCGCGGCGGCATCGTCCTGATGAACGATGAGGCGATGGCCAAGAAGATCAACAGCGCCGTCTTCCCCGGCCTGCAAGGCGGGCCGCTGATGCACGTGATCGCGGCCAAGGCGGTTGCCTTCAAGGAAGCCCTGGCGCCCGAGTTCAAGCTCTACCAGGCGCAGGTAGCGAAGAACGCGATCGTGCTCGCCGAGACACTGACCGAGCGCGGGCTGCGCATCGTCAGCGGCCGCACCGAGAGCCACGTCATGCTGGTCGACCTGCGGCCGAAGAACCTCACCGGCAAGCAAGCCGAGACCGTGCTGCACGCCGCGCACATGACCTGCAACAAGAACGGCATCCCGAACGACCCGCAAAAGCCGATGGTCACGAGCGGCATCCGCCTCGGCACGCCGGCGATGACGACGCGGGGCTTTCGCGAGGAAGAGGCGGCGCGCACCGCCCATCTCATCGCCGACGTGCTCGACAAGCCGAACGACGAAGCCAACCTCGCCGCCGTGCGCGCCAAGGTCGCGACCTTGACCCGCGACTTCCCGGTCTACCGATAGGGCCGGAATGCGCTGCCCCTTCTGCAGCCACGAAGACACGACGGTCGTCGAGACGCGCGACTCCGAAGAAGGCGACGTCGTGCGCCGGCGCCGCCGCTGCCAAAGTTGCGACAAGCGCTTCACGACCTACGAGCACGCCGAGATCGCCCTGCCCTCGGTGGTCAAGAAGGACGGCACGCGCGCCGAGTTCGATCCGGCCAAGGTGCGCGCCTCGATGACGCTGGCCTTGCGCAAGCGGCCGGTGAGCCTCGAGCAGATCGACGCGGCGATGGAACGCATCCAGGAAAAGCTCCTCAACAGCGGCGCCAAGGAGGTGCTCTCGGCCAAGGTCGGCGAGCACGTCATGCGCGAGCTCAAGCGCATCGACAAGGTCGCCTACGTGCGCTTCGCTTCCGTCTATCGCAGCTTCGAGGACGTCGACGAGTTCCGTCAGCTGATCCGCGACATCTGAGTCGCCGGCCGGGGCGCCCGGACGGGACCCCACCGCGCTCCCCCGGTTCCCCTGCCTGGGGAATAGTGAAATCCGTCGCGGGTTTCTACAGTGCTTCGCATGGACACGAAGCACTTCCGCCGCAGCCCGAACCTTCGCCAGAGCGGCATCTCCCTGATCGAGGCGATGATCGTCGTCGTCGTGACGGCGATCATCGCCACGACCGCGGCGCCCAGCCTCGACGCCTTCATCGACGGCCGCCGCCTCGACGCCGCCGCTCACGCCCTCGCCGCCGACGTGCAGTTCGTGCGCAGCGAGTCGGTGGCGCGCAACCGCCCGCTTCGTCTCAGCGTTCATGCCAGCGGCGCCGCGAGTTGCTGGGTCGTGCACACCGGCACCGCGGCGCAGTGCAGCTGCGCCGACAGCGGCCCGGCCGTCTGCACAGGCGGCGCCGCCGAGATCAAGACCGTCGTTCTCGGCGCCGCCGATCGCGTCGTCGTGCAGGCCAACGTCGCCTCGATCCTGTTCGATCCGCTGCACGGCACGAGCACGCCGACCGGCACGCTGCGCCTGATCGACCGGCGCGGCCGCGCCGTGCACCACATCGTCAACGTCATGGGCCGGCTTCGCTCGTGCACACCGACCGGCGCGGTGCCGGGCTGGCCGGCCTGCTGAATTCAACCAGGAGATTTCCATGCAACGACTTTCCACCTCCCGCACCGAGCCGAGCCGCAACAAGGCGAATCGCGGCTTCACACTGATCGAGACGATGATCGCCGTCGGCATCGCCGGCGTGCTGTCGAGCGTCGCCTACCCTTCGCTGGAGGGCCATGTGCTGCGCGCGCGCCGCACCGACGGCCTGGTCGCGCTGATGCAGGCGCAGCTCGCCGAGGAGCGTCATCGCGCCAACCACCGTACCTACGGCGACCTGGCCGAGATCGGCCTGCGCAGCAACTCGATGTCGGGCTACTACACGCTGCAGGTGACTTCGAGCTCGATCGACGGCTACGAAGTGGTCGCCACCGCGAACGGCCGGCAGGCGCGCGACGGCAGCTGCCAGACGCTGCGCCTGGCCGCCTACGGCGCGAGCCTCGAGTACGCGTCGGGGCCGAACGCGTCGGCGTCGAATCCGCCCGACGTCAACCGCAAGTGCTGGAACCAGTGATGGGCGCGCGCCGCTCACGCGGGCTCTCGATGATCGAGCTGCTCGTCGGCACCGCGATCGGGCTGGTCATCGTCGCCGCCGGCACGGTCGTCGTCGTGCACCACGCTCGCGAGAACCGCGCCCTCGTGATCGAGGCTCGGCTGATGCATGATCTGCGCGCCGCCGCTGGACCTCGTCTCGCGCGACCTGCGCCGGTCCGGCTACTGGGCTGCCGAGGCGTCGGGGGTGCGCAATGACGACGGCAGCGCGGTCGTCGCCAATCCCTATGCCGCGGTCACGCCCGAGGCGGCGGCGTCCGACGCGGTGCGCCTGAGCTTCTCGCGCGACGCGAGCGAGAACGACGTCGTCGACAGCAACGAGCAGTTCGGCTTTCGGCTGCGCAACGGCGCCATCGAGCTGCAGCTCGGCGACAGCAACTGGCAGGCGCTCACCGATCCGGCGACGCTCGTCGTCACGACCTTCAGCGTCGAGCCGCATGTCGAAGAGACCAGTCTGGCGCCGTTCTGCGCCGAGCCCTGCGCCGCAGGCAGCACCTGGTGCCCGCCCCGGCAGCAGGTCCGGAGCTACGCGATCGCGATCGCGGGCCGCTCGGTGCTCGATGCGAACGTACGGCGCAGCGTGCAGAGCGCTGTGCGACTGCGCAATCTCGCCGTCGTCGGCAGCTGCGAGGGTTGAGACATGAGAACTGCCTCTACTCACAAACAGCGCGGCGCAGCCTCGCTCATCGTCACGATGTTGCTCGTCTTCGCGATGCTGATCGTCGTCGCTTACGCCAATCGCAACGTCGCCGTCGAAGCGCGCGCCTCGGCCAATCAGTACCGCTCGACGCAGGCATTCGAGGCGGCCGAAGCCGGCCTCGAATGGGTGCTCGCCAAGCTCAACGACGGCACGCCTATCGATGACGACTGCCTGCCGAGCACCGATCCGGCAGCGACCTCGTTTCGCGCCCGCCAGTTGCGTCTCACCGCCGCCGGCTTCGTCGCCGCGACCTGGGACAACGCGGGCACGCCAGCGCCGCTGCAGGCGGCGTGCGTGCGCACCGACACCGGCTGGTCGTGCAGTTGTCCGAGCAACGCCGGGCCGACACTCGCCATCGCCACTGGCGCCGCGACCGCGCCCGCCTTCATGGTGGAGCTTTCGACGGGCGCCAAGCCAGGGCTGATCGTCGCCTCCACGACTGGCTGCACGCGCACCGACACCTTGTGCGCCGCCACGTCGAGCGTCGGACACGAATCCGCAGCGCGCGTCGAGGTCACGTTCGGCCTGCTGCCGGGATTGCGTTCGTCGCCCGTCGCGGCACTCACTGCACGCGGCGACGTCGACGCCGGCACCGGCGCGCTCGGCCTGCACAACACCGACCCGGCGTCCGATGGCGCCGCCGTCGACGCGGGCGGCCGTGTCAGCGGCGACGCGCTTCGCTTCAGCGCACCGGCCGGCGCGTCGCTCGATGGCACGATCGTCTCCAGCGACGCGACCCTGGCCGGCTTGGCTGGCGACCGCTACTTCGCGCGCTGGTTCGGCATGGACAAAACGACCTGGATGGCCCAGCCGGCGGCAACGCGAATCACCTGCAACGGCAGCTGCGCAAGCTCGCTCGCCGATGCGGTCGCGGCAGGCGCACGGCTTCTCGCCATCGACGGCGACCTTGATCTCGACGGCCCGATCTCGCTCGGCACGAGCGAGCGGCCCATCGTCCTCGTCGCCAGCGGCGTGCTGCGCCTGCGTGGCGCGGTCACCTTGCGGGGCGTCGTCGCCGCCGCATCGGTCGACTGCCGCGGCACCGCCGTCGGCGCGCTCGTCCAGGGCGCGGCGATCAGCGAGAGCGACTACATCGGCGACGCCGCCGCCGACATCGTCCACGACGCCGCGATCCTGGCCCGCTTGAAAACAGGAACCGGCAGCTTCGCCCGCGTCAACGGCAGCTGGAAGGACTTCTGACCATGAACCACCATGCCTTCGCCGATGCCACAGTGCGCCGCTCGCAACGCGGTGCGGCGCTGCTCGAATCGCTGATCGCCTTCGTCTTTCTCGCCATCGCCGCGATGTCGGCGGCGCAGTTGCAAGGGCACCTCCGGCTGCACGCCGACCTTGCGCGGCAGCGCTCGCAGGCCGTCCACCTGGGCCAACGCGAGCTCGAGACGCTGCGCGCCTGGTCGACGCCGGCGGCTGCTTCCGGTGCCAGCGCCTATGCGGACATCGTCGACGCCGACGCAGGCGACGCCGTGAATGCCGACTACCGCATCGTCCGCCGCGTCGACGACGCCGCCTTCGCCGGGGCGAAGAGCACGTCGGTGGCGGTCGAGTGGTCCGACCGCAGCGGCGCGTCTCAGCGCGTCGTTCTCGACAGCGTGATCGCGCGCAGCGACCCGGCGTGGTCCGGCACACTGGCGCTGGGCGGCGGCGCCGGTGCGCCGCGCGGCGCGTATGGTCGCGCGCCGGCCGTGCCCGTGATGGCAAAGTCGCTCGGCGGCGGCCGCAGCGCGCTGAAGCTCACCGCCGCGGGAAGCATCGCCTGCGTCTTCGACGATGCCACGGGCAGCGTCGTCTCGCGCTGCACCGGTGTCGCCGCGTCGACGGCGACGCGTGACCTCACGTCGAGCGATCTCTCGTCATGCAGTGCGGGTGCCTGGCTGCTCCTGTCCGGCACCATCCGCTTCACGTCGGCGGTGCCGCCACTGCCTTGGCAGGCGAACGAGGCGCCGCCCGCGCTGGCAGTCGCCCTTGCGCTTTCGGGTGGCACCTACGCCGCTGCTCCCGACTGCAGCAGCGACACGATGAAGACGGTGCGCTACAGGGCCGGCGGCAGCCTGCATATCGACGCCGTGCCCTTCGACGCGCTGCCGGCGTCGCTCGGCCTTTCGTCGTGGAGCGACACCGGTGATCGCTTCGTCAACTACCGCTGCGTCGTCACGCCGCGCGCCGACGGCCGCTGGTCCGGGCGCAGCACGCTGGTCCCCGCCGGCTGGACGATCGGCACAGGCAGCGCCGACCGGCGCGTCTGCCGCTATGCCGCCGATCGCGACGGCTCGGGCGCGATCGATGCGAACATCGAGCATCCGGCCGACTATGCTGGCGTCGCCGGCGCGTTGCGGGAGCAGAATTTCATTGTCGTGCGCGGCGACCAGGGCTGCCCCGCCGCAGCCGATGCCAGCCTGCTCGCCGCTGCCTCCGGGACGGTGCCACATCAACCTTGAGCTCTCACGAACCGCGCATCCCTTGAACAGCACGCCGACCCCCGATGCCGAACCCGGCGCCGCGTTCGCCGCGCCGATGCGCGAGGCGCTGGCGCTGGCGCAGCACGCGATCGGCCTGTCGGACCCGAACCCGCGCGTCGGCTGCGTCATCGTCGCCGCCGACGGGCATGTGCTCGGGCGCGGCCACACGCAGGAGGCGGGCGGCGCGCATGCCGAGGTGATGGCCTTGCGCGACGCCTCGTCGCGCGGTGCCCATGTGCAAGGCGCCACCGTCGTCGTCACGCTCGAGCCGTGCTCGCACCATGGCCGCACGCCGCCATGCGCGGATGCGCTGATCGAGGCCGGCGTCGGCCGCGTCGTCATGGCCATGCGCGATCCGAATCCGTTGGTCGCGGGGCAAGGCGCGGCTCGCCTTGCAGCAGCCGGCATCGAGATCCTCGACGGGCCCTTCGCGACGAAAGCACATGAACTCAACATCGGCTTCGTCTCGCGCATGACGCGCGGCCGACCGTGGCTGCGCCTCAAGGTCGCGGTCTCGCTCGACGGCCGCACCGCCCTGGCCAACGGCGCCAGCCAGTGGATCACCGGCGAGGCCGCGCGCAGCGACGGCCATGCCTGGCGCAAGCGCGCCGGCGGCGTGCTCACCGGCGTCGGCACCGTCCTCGACGACGACCCGCGGCTCGACGTGCGACTGGTTCGCACCGCGAAGCAACCGCTGCGCGTCGTCGTCGATTCGCGCCTCGAGACACCGCCCGCGGCGCGCATCGTCGAGCCGCCGGGACCGGTGCTGCTCTACGCGGCGGCCGAGAACGGCGAACGCCGTCGCGGCCTCGAAGCGCGTGGCGCCGAGATCACCCTCCTTCCGTCACCGTCGGGCAAGGTCGACCTGGCGGCGATGCTTGCCGACCTGGGCCGGCGCGGCATCAACGAGCTGCACGTCGAGGCCGGCGAAAAGCTCAACGCCTCGTTGCTGCGCGAGGGCCTGGTCGACGAGCTGCTCGTCTACGTCGCGCCCCGGCTGCTCGGCAGCGGCCGCGGCCTGGCCGCGCTCGGGTCCTTCGAGCGGCTTGAGCAAAGCCTCGATTTCCGCATCATCGAGACGACCGCGCTCGGCGACGATCTGCGCTTGCTGCTCCGACCGCGCTGACACCTTCGCGACGGCGCCGCCTCGGCGTCGCGGCGACAATCGTCCCATGTTCACCGGCATCGTCAGCGGCGTCGGCCGCATCATCGAAGCGCGAGCGCTCGGCGCCGGCGCCGGCTTCGGCAAGGCCTTGTCGATCGAAGCGCCGGCCGGCTTTCTCGACGGCGTCGGCATCAGCGACAGCATCGCCCTGTCGGGCGCCTGCATGACCGTGGTCTCGCTCGATGCCGCAGCCCGTCGCTTCGGTATCGAGATCTCCGCCGAAAGTCTGGACAAGACCGCTGGTCTCGACGGGCCGGGCGAGGTCAACCTCGAAAAGGCCTTGCGCGCCGACGGCAAGCTCGACGGCCATCTCGTCAGCGGCCATGTCGACGGCGTCGGCCGGGTCACGCGCTTCGAGCGAGTCGGCGAGTCGTGGGAGCTGCGCGTCGAAGCACCTGCCGCGCTGGCGCGCTTCTTCGCCGTCAAAGGCTCGGTCGCCGTCGACGGCGTCAGCCTGACGGTCAACGCCGTTGCCGACGTCGCCTCGGGCTGCGAATTCTCGATCAACCTGATCCCGCACACGGTGCAGAACACGAGCCTGCGCGGCCTGTCGGTCGGTCGCGGCGTCAACCTCGAGATCGACCTGATAGCCCGCTATGTCGAGCGCATGCTGGCCGCTGCCCACAGGGCGGTCTGAACCCACCCCAACGCCTACAATTTCAGCCATGGCCATCGCCCCCATTCCCGAGCTAGTCGCCGAGCTGGCCGCCGGCCGCATGGTCATCCTCGTCGACGAGGAAGACCGCGAGAACGAGGGCGACCTCGTGCTCGCCGCCGATCACGTCACGCCCGAAGCGATCAACTTCATGGCCAAGTATGGCCGCGGCCTGATCTGCCTGACGCTCACGCGCGAGCGCTGCGAGCGACTGCAGCTGCCGCCGATGACGGCGAAGAACGGCGCCCAGCACGGCACCGCGTTCACCGTCTCGATCGAGGCGGCCACCGGCGTCACCACGGGCATCTCCGCCGCTGACCGGTCGCGCACCGTGCAGGCTGCGGTCAGGAAAGACGCGCGAGCCGCCGATCTGGTGCAGCCCGGCCACATCTTCCCGCTGCAGGCGCACGACGGCGGCGTGCTCATGCGCGCCGGCCACACTGAAGCCGGTTGCGATCTCGCGGCGATGGCCGGCCTGGCGCCGGCCGCGGTGATCTGCGAGGTGATGAACGACGACGGCACGATGGCGCGCCTGCCCGATCTGGTGGCCTTCGCCGAGCTGCACGGCCTGAAGATCGGCACGATCGCCAGCCTGATCGAGCACCGCAGCCGCAACGAGTCGCTGATCGAGCGCGCCGGCACGCGCAAGATGCTGACGCCGCAGGGCGAGTTCGACTGCACCGTCTACACCGACAAGACTGGCGGCCTGCACCTGGCGCTGACGCGTGGCCGATGGTCGGCCGCCGACGAGGTGCTGGTGCGCGTGCACGAGCCGCTATCGGTGCTCGACCTGCTCGACGCCGGCCCTTCCGACCACTCTTGGCCGCTGCCGCGCGCGCTGGCCGCGCTGCAGAAAAGCGAGCGCAGCGCCGCCGTGCTGCTCAACTGCGGCGAAGACGCCGCCGCCCTGCTGCCGCAGATGCTCGCGCGCAGCCGCGGCGCGCGGCGGCCGCCGCAGCCGATGGACCTGCGCACCTACGGTATCGGCGCGCAGATCCTGCGCGACCTCGGCGTGGCCAAGATGAAGCTGCTCGGCAGCCCGCGCCGCATGCCGAGCATGGCCGGCTACGGCCTCGAGGTGAACGGCTTCGTCGCCGACGAGCCGCCCGTCGTTTCCGCGGCCATCGCCACGCATGCGCAACGCTGACCGCGGCGAGGCGGCGCGCCTCGACGGTCGCGAGCTGCACATCGGCATCGTCCAGGCGCGCTTCAACGCCGCCATCACCGACCGCATCGTCGCCGCCTGCCGCGCCGAGCTGGCCGCGCTCGGCGTCGGCGCGAGCGCCACGACGACGCTGCAAGTGCCGGGCGCGCTCGAGATCGGCCTCGCGCTCGCCACGCTGGCCGAGAGCGACGAGTTCGATGCGCTGATCGCGATCGGCTGCGTCATCCGCGGCGAGACCTACCACTTCGAGCTGGTCGCCAACGAAAGCGGCGCCGCCGTGACGCGCGTCTCGCTCGACCACGGCGTGCCGATCGCCAACGCCAGCCTGACCTGCGAGAACGAGGCCCAGGCCACGGCGCGCGCCGACGACAAGGGCCGCGACGCCGGCCGCGTCGCCGTCGAGATGGCGAACCTGCTGGACGACGGGTCGTGAGCGACGAGCCGAGCGGCGGCGACAGGCGCAGGCGCCGGGGCAGCACCGTCACCACGGCCCGCCGCAAGGCCCGCGAGTTCGCTCTTCAGGGCTTGTACGAATGGCTGATCGGCGGTGCCGACGCCGGCGTCGTCGATGCCCACGTGCGCGAGCAGGAAGGCTTCGACAAATGCGACGCCGCGCACTTCGACATGCTGCTGCACGGCTGCATCCGCGAGGCGGCGGAGCTCGATGCGCTGCTCGCCGGTCACCTCGATCGCAAGACCGAGCAGCTCTCGCCGGTCGAGCACGCGGTGCTCATGATCGGCGCCTACGAGCTGCGCCACTGCGTCGACATTCCGTACAAGGTCGCCATCAACGAGGCGGTCGAGCTGGCCAAGAGCTTCGGCGGCACCGACGGGCACAAGTACGTGAACGGCGTGCTCGACAAGACCGCCTTCGACCTGCGCGGCGGCGAGGTCGAGGCGGCGCGCATCCGGCGCGGCTGAAGCGCCGCGTCCGCGCCTTCGAAGCGGGAGCGGCCGCCGCAGCCGTGTCGGACGACGCCCATTCGGCAGGCCGAATGGTGAGCTAGTGTTACGAACGTTCCCGGC
>JANXXS010000161.1 GCA_025350505.1 Burkholderiales bacterium | reverse complement strand
CCCAGGCCTGGGAGCGCATCAGCACCAAGTTGCCCGAGCGGGCGGCGTGCCGGCTGATGGTCGAGTTGCTGGACTTGGCCGACCGCGCGGGCGTTGTGGCCGAGCTCGCCGGGGTGTTGGCCGCCTTGCAGGCCAATGACGAATTGCCCGATATCGACGAGCTGCGAGAACACTTCGCTCCGCGGCCGCCGACGATGCCTGATGTTCAGGTGGTGCTGCCCGCGACCTCGGTGTACGACGAACTGCTGCAGGCCGCATGACCAGCACCATGAACACCACCGCCAGCGCGGCCGATGCCACCAACTCCGGCGCCGCAGTGCCGATCATGCTGACCGAGTTGCGGCTGCCGACCATCAAGCGGCTGTGGGCCGATCTGGCAGCGCAGTCCAACCGCGAAGGCTGGCCGGCCGAGCGCCTGCTGCACACGCTGCTGGGCCACGAGATGGCCGAGCGCGAGACGCGGCGCCTGGCACGCGCTCGGGCCGACAGCGGCTTGCCGCCGGGCAAGAGCCTGGCCGAGTTCGACTTCGCGGCGGTGCCCGCGGTCTCCAAGGCGCATGTGATGGCCCTGGCCGAGGCCGACTCCTGGATCAGCCAGGGGCACAACCTGCTGGCCTTCGGCCCGCCAGGCACGGGCAAGACGCATCTGCTGGCTGGCATTGGCCATGCGCTGATCGATCGCGGACTGAAGGTGCTGTTCATGCGAACCAGCGAACTGGTGCAGCGCCTGCAGGCCGCTCGACGCGATCTGCGTCTGCCGGCCGAGCTTGCCAAGCTCGATCGCTTCGACTTGATCGTCCTGGACGACCTCAGCTATGCCCGGCGCGACCAGGCGGAGACCTCAGTGCTGTTCGAGTTGATCGCCGAGCGCTATGAGCGCAAGAGCATCGCCATCACAGCCAACGCGCCGTTCTCGGCATGGGACGAGGTGTTCCCGGACAAGGCCATGACCGTGGCGGCGGTGGACCGGCTCGTCCATCACTCGACGATCTTGGAGATGAACGTGGACAGCTACCGTCGCCGCGCTGCGTTGCCGGCTCGCCGGCAACGCAGCGCAACCCCAACACAATGATCAACGCCCGACCGCACCGCTCACGATAGTTGTCGCTGACAGCTCAAGATAGTTGACGCCGGGCACCCACGGTTTGGTTCACTCTCCTTCACGGCTGCCGAGCCATCCTCCCAGAAATGAATGGACCGAAAAACCAGCTCAGGTCAGGTGGGCATGGTCGCGAACCCCTCGGAGAAAACTAAAAGGATCGTCGCAGTCTGCGGTTGGATCATTGCCGCCAAGCTGGCGCGCGCAGTAGCGGGTCAAACTCCGTATCCGGCAAGCCTGCTACTGGTATCCGTACAGCGAAAACGTGACCCGCCTCAGGCTGCTTCGAACGTTCCGTGTCGCTCAATCGTTGGGAAGCCGTCGTAATGTACAAAGTACGGAGATCTGGACCGCCAAGCGCACAGGATGTCGGCTGAGATGCCGGAACGGAAACAATGGCGTCCATGCGCCCGTCCGGTGAAATGCGCGCGACGCAGCTGGCACCGTAGCGTGCATTCCAGAGGAACCCTTCGGAATCCACCGCGCATCCGTCGGGTCGTCCGGGTAGTGCGCCGTCGGCTACCAATGTTCGCATGCCGCTTGCATTGCCTCGCTTAAGGTCGTAGCTATAAGCGCACAGAGCACCGTTACCTGTATCCGCGAAGTACATAGTGCGGTTGTCGGGACTCCAGCCGAGGCTATTGGGAATGCGGATATCCGTCAGGACTCGGTCGACGCTTAGGGTGTCCGAAACGACATAAAGCGATCCGCTGACCGCGACGCCGAAGTCACGCATGCTGCCGACCCAGAGCCTTCCTGCGCGATCGACCTTGGCTTCGTTCAACCGGTTCTCTTGGCTCGGCGACTCGATCTCTACCAAAAGCGTGCTCTCTTCTCGCAGCGTATCGAAGTGCATCAGCGATTGGCGCCAGGCTAGGACCACCCCATGGCTGGCCAATGCGACCGCCGCGCAAAGCTCCGGCATGGGCCAATGCTGGTGCCGGCCGGTTGCTGGCTCGAAACGATGCAAGGCTGGGGCGCGTATATCCACCCAGTAAAGCGCCTGCTCCCTCACGCTCCAGGTCGCCGATTCACCAAGGATGTTCGCGCATGGAACGACTGGCTCGGCATGCGTGGCGCCCGTCATAAGTGTCCGCCGCCGGTCGCTTGCAGATCCGCCCCCGTTATGAATGAACCGGCGTCCGAGCAGAACAAGAGGGCGGCACCAACCATCTCTTCGGGTGTGCCTGCGCGTTTCATTGGGTTCGCACCAGCCTGCACCGCGTCCCATTCGGAGGCAACCTTTCGCCGCCAGCGATTGCGCTCGGTCGCCACCAGTCCCGGAGAAAGCGTGTTCAGCGTCACGCCGCTTTCGGCGTGTTGGCGCGCGAGGTTAGTGATGAGATTGTGCTGCGCGGACTTGAGCGCAGCATAGATGGAGAGCTGCGCTTCGGGGCGGACCTGATTGACGCTACCGATGGAAAGGACGCGGCCCCACTTCCTTTCAATCATCGGCGGCAAACTCGCCTGAAGCAGTTCCACCGTGGAGGTGAAATTTATGGCGATGTGCCGCGCGATGTCCTCGCGAGAAAGGGTCTGGAAGTCCTGCCGGCTCTGAATCGAGGCGCAGATCACCAGGATGTCGACCTTCCCGATCGCGGCCGCGGTCGCAGAAACAGCGCGAGCGCCCTCTCCGGATTTTGAAAAGTCCGCAGCGATGGATACTCCTTTGCGAGATAAGGATGCTATCTCGGAGCATGTCTCCGCCGCCGCATGCGGCAGGCCAAAATCGCTGTCGGCCGTGGGCGAGAATTGAATGGCGACATCCGCGCCGGCCTGGGCTAGACCCAGCGCGATTGCGCGGCCGATGCTTACGCTGCCGCCCGTAACTAGGGCGCAGCGGCCGGCTAGATTGAACAGCTGTAGGACATGATTGGTATTCAAGGGCAAGGGGCGCTCCAACGCATGGTGGTGCATTCCTCGAGAGTGGTTCGATCCAGGGAAGTCCCCAGTCCCGGCTTCGTCGGAAGCGCAGCGGTCCCCCCGACGGCCGGAGCAAGCGGCGACGCTTGCAGCCGCGTGAACCATGAAGACTCGTCGAACTGAACTTCCAGGGCGCTCAAATTTAGCGCGCAGGCGCAAACGTGCAGGCTAGCGGCGTGACAGATCGGACCGGAGGGATTGTGAGGCGAGAACTCGACACCACTTCGGGCAAAGACGTTGGACAAGTCCAGCATTTCCCGAAGCCCGCCGGCGTATTTCGCATCCGGCATCATCGCGTCGTAGACACCCGCGTTGAGGAACGGTGCAAATCCTTCCCGTCTTACGTTCTCCTCGCACCCTGCGAGTCGGATTTCATGCCGGTTGGCAAGTAAGCGCAAACGGCGCAAAGCGGGGAGGTTATCCATCGTCTCCGGAAGCGGGCACTCAATCCAGTAAGGTCGATATTCCGCGGCTGCTTCGATCACTGCGGCCGCCGTCTTTTCATTCAGTCTCCAGTGGCAGTCAACCATCAGACGGCACGTCGACCCAATGGCTACACGTACCGCTTCAATGCGCGCCATTCCCGGTGCTATAGCGGGCACATCCATCCTGGCTTCATCGAATGGCGCGATCTTGATTGCATCGTAGCCGGCGGCGAGCGCGTCTCGCGCGCTTGCAGCAAATCCCTCCGGCGAGCGATCGAGCGTCCGCCTGTTGATATTGGCGTAGAGCGGGATACGCTTGCGTTGAGGGGCTCCAAGGGCATCAAAAATGGGAATACCGAGCCGCTGCGCTTCCAAATCCCATAAGGCTTGGTCCAGGGAAGAGTACGCAGCGGCATCGGCCAATCCTGCCAGGATCAGGGTCCTGGGTAGGCACGCCGGCGAAGCTTCCGCGCAGGCCAAGACGAGGGGCGCAAAGTTAGCAATCGCCGCGAGGACGGCGTCTTCGCGTCCGCCGAGCGTCGCCTCG
>JANXXS010000158.1 GCA_025350505.1 Burkholderiales bacterium | reverse complement strand
CGCGCTGGCGATCGGCGCCTACGTCAACGTGCAGTTCCCGGCGATCGCGCCGAAGTGGGTCGCCTTCGGCGCCTACCTCGTCTTCATGGCACTCAACATCGCCGGCATGACGATCGCCGCGAGCTTCGAGCTGATCGTCACGCTGATCGCGATCTTCGAGCTGTGCGTGTTCATGGGCGTGGTCGCGCCGGGCTTCACGGCGGCCAACTTCCTGAAGGGCGGCTGGTCGGGCGCCGATCATTTCAGCGTCGCGTCGTGGCCGGGCATCGTCGCCGCGATCCCGTTCGCGATCTGGTTCTTCCTCGCCATCGAGGGCGTGGCGATGGCCGCCGAGGAAGCGAAGAACCCGAACCGCTCGGTGCCGATCGCCTACATCGGCGGCATCCTGACGCTGGTGGCGCTGGCGCTCGGCGTGATGGTGTTCGCCGGCGGCGTCGGCGACTGGACCAAGCTCGCCAACATCAACGATCCGCTGCCGCAAGCGATGAAGATCGTCGTCGGCACGAACAGCGGCTGGCTGCACATGCTGGTGTGGCTCGGGCTGTTCGGCCTGGTCGCCTCGTTCCACGGCATCATCATCGGCTACTCGCGGCAGATCTTCGCGCTCTCGCGCGCCGGCTATCTTCCCGAGCTGCTCGGCCGCATCCACCCGAAGCTCGGCACGCCGCACATCGCCATCCTGGCCGGCGGCGTGGTCGGCATCGCCGCCATCTTCAGCGACGAGCTGATCACCTTCGGCGGCCAGTCGCTCACCGCCAACATCGTCACCATGTCGGTGTTCGGGGCGATCGTCATGTACATCCTGAGCATGGCCAGCCTGTTCAAGCTGCGCCGCAGCGAGCCGCAGCTGGCGCGTCCGTTCGCGGCGCCGGTGTATCCGTTCTTTCCGGCGTTCGCGCTCGTTGCGGCAGTGATCAGCCTGGGCACGATGATCTACTTCAACCTCCTCGTGGCGGGCCTCTTCGTGTTGCTGATGGCGATCGGCTACGGCTACTTCCTGACGACCCTCGGCCGGCGCAGCGAGGCGCAAGCGGCGGCAAGCGCGTGAGCGCTGCGCAACCGCCCGAAGCGCGCCTGCTGACCCTGCGCGTCGGCGACAGCGAAGCCGTGTCGGCCCTGCTCGCGTTGCCCGTGCAGCCGCGCGCCTGCTACGCCTTCGCGCATGGCGCCGGCGCCGGCATGAACCACTCGTTCATGGCCGACTTTGCCGCGGGCCTCGCGGCACGCGACGTCGCGACCTTGCGCTATCAGTTCCCGTACATGGAGAAGGGCTCGAAGCGGCCAGACGTTCCGGCGCTGGCGCAGGCGACGGTGCGCGCCGCGGTTGCCGAGGCGGCACGGCAGTGCCCGGGGCTGCCGCTCTACGCCGGCGGCAAGTCGTTCGGCGGGCGCATGACGTCGCAGGCGCAGGCGAAGGCGCCGATGCCGGGCGTGCGTGGTCTCGTCTTCGTCGGCTTTCCGCTCCATCCCGCCGGAAAGCCCGGCGCCGACCGCGCCGAGCACCTCTCGAAGGTCGAGGTGCCGATGCTGTTCCTGCAAGGCACGCGTGACGAGCTCGCCGATCTTGCCCTCATACGCAAGGTGACCGACAGCCTCGGCGCCTTGGCGACGCTCGAGCTCTTCGACGAGGCCGACCACGCCTTCCATGTCCGCGCCCGAAGCGGCCGCAACGATGGGCAGGTTCGCGATGCGATGCTCGATGCGATGACCGGCTGGATCGCGACGCACTGAGCTCGCGCTGCCGACGTATACGGCGAGCCACGGTCGCGTGCGATTGTGCAAGGCCCCATGGTGGGGAAATTGCCGCGGCGCATCGTCGCGCCATGTCCGGGGCCGCTTTCCGCTACTTCGATGGTTCGCGATTGCCTCGAGGAGCGCCGTGCACGACGCTCCCGGTCGCGGCATGTGCCGCGTTGCATCGGGTGTCGTATGAACGAGCTCAAGGTTCCTTCAAGCCTTTCACGCATTTCTCCGCTGGTCGCCGCGGCTGGTCTCAGCCTCGGACTCGCGGCCTGCTACGTGATCCCCGTCGATCCGCGCACCGGCCAGCCGTATCCCGCGGCGACGCGCGACGCGGGCTATGCGTCGCCCGGATACGCATCGGCGGCGCCGTTGCCCGCGCCGCTGCCACCCGCACCGACGCTGCTCAACGTGCGCCTTTATCCACTCAACGCACAGGCCAACAAGGGCGGCATGCTGTCGGCGCAGGTGGTCGACAACAACGCCGGACACGGGACCTTCATGGTTCCCTATCTCGGCGACACGTTGCAAGGCGAGTCGACCCGCGTCGACGCGAGCTATGCGTCGTTCGGGCTGGTTTATCAGCAGGTGCTCGGGCCGAGCCCGCGCACCTTCAGCGGGCGGCGCGGCATCGCCAACGCGCATGGCGCCAAGGGCGTCAATGCGCAGTGCGAATACCTGCTCACCGGCCCCGGCGCCGGCACCGGCGTCTGCCAGTTCTCGGACGGCGCCAACTACCAGATGCACTTCGGCGGATGACGCGGCCGCACCCCACCCCGGCGTAGACTGGTCGCGAATGACGCCAGCACGACGAGGATCCGCATGACGTACCGAACGGTCTTTCGCCCCGGACTCTTCGATCGACAACGCATCATCGTCACCGGCGGCGGCAGCGGCATCGGCCGCTGCATCGCGCACGAGCTGGCCTCGCTCGGCGCCTTCGTCGCGCTGATCGGACGCAAGGTCGACAAGCTCACCACCGTCGCCGGCGAGGTCGAAGCCGCAGGCGGCAAGCGACCGTCGACCCACGTCTGCGACATCCGCGACGAGCAGCAGGTGCGCGCCGCGGTGCAGGGCGTGCTCGAGGCCGGTTCGCCGATCGACGGCCTGGTCAACAACGCCGGCGGCCAATTCATGTCGCCGATGAAGAGCATCTCGGCGAACGGCTTCGACGCTGTCGTGCGCAACAACCTGACCGGTGGCTTCCTGATGGCGCGCGAAGTCTTCAACGCGTCGATGGAAGCGCACGGCGGCGCCATCGTCAACATCCTGGCCGACATGTGGCGCTCGATGCCGGGCATGGCGCACTCGGGTGCGGCGCGTGCCGGCATGCTCAATCTGACCGAGACGGCAGCGGTCGAGTGGGCGCCGTCGGGTGTGCGCGTCAACGCCGTCGCGCCCGGCTTCATCGCCTCGTCGGGCTTCAACAACTATCCGCCCGAGGCGCGCGCCAAGCTGGTCAGGGTGCGCGAGCTGGTGCCGCTGAAGCGCCTGGGCACCGAGTCGGAGACTTCGGCGGCGGTCGTCTTCCTGCTCTCCGAAGCGGCGGCCTTCATTTCGGGCACCTGCCTGCGCGTCGACGGCGCGCATCCGAATGCGCGCGGCGACTGGCCGATGCCCGACCATCATCGCTCCAAGGCCTACCGCGGCTTTCCGCTCGAATCGAAGGTCGAGTTTCTCGAACAGGCCGGCCAGGGCACGACGAGCGGGCAGGGCGACGGCGCATGACCTCGCCTTCGGTGCGCATCGGCGGCGCCTCGGGTTTCTGGGGCGACAGCCAGACGGCGCTGCCGCAGCTCCTCGGCGCCGGCAAGGTGCAGTTCATCGTCTTCGACTATCTGGCCGAGATGACGATGTCGCTGCTCGCCGCGGCGCGCGCCAAGCAGCCCGAGATGGGCTACGCCGGCGACTTCGTGACGCAGCTGCGCCCGCACCTGGCCGAGGCGATGCGCCAGGGCGTGAAGCTCGTCAGCAATGCGGGCGGCGTCAATCCCGCGGGCTGCGCGGCGGCATTGGCTGCGCTTGCCACCGAGCTCGGCCTGTCGCCGCGCATCGCCGTCGTCGAGGGCGACGACGTGCTGCCGCTCACGGAGAACTTGCGCGCCGAAGGTATACGCGAAATGCAGACCGGCGAGCCGCTGCCGCCGAAGCTCGCCACGTCGAGCGCCTACCTCGGTGCGCTGCCGATCCGCGCCGCGCTCGATGCCGGCGCCGACATCGTCGTCACCGGCCGCTGCGTCGACAGCGCGGTGACGCTCGGCGTGCTCATGCATGTCTTCGATTGGCACGCCGACGAGCACGACAAGCTGGCGATGGGCAGCCTCGCCGGCCACATCATCGAATGCGGCTGCCAGGCGACAGGCGGCCTGCACACCGACTGGCGCGACGTGCCCGACTGGGCCGGCATCGGCTATCCGGTGATCGAGGTCGCGCCCGACGGCGGCTTCGTCGTCGGCAAGCCCGAGGGCACCGGCGGCCTCGTCTCGGTGCCGGTGGTTGCCGAGCAGATGCTCTACGAGGTGGGCGACCCGGCGCGCTATATCCTGCCCGACGTCGTCTGCGACTTCAGCGCTGTGACGCTGGAGCAGGTCGGCGAGAACCGCGTCGCGGTGCGCGGTGCGAAGGGGCTGCCGCCGACCGACACCTACAAGGTCTGCGCCACTTATGCCGCGGGCTTTCGCGCGACGGCGACGCTCACCATCGTCGGCTTCGAAGCCGTCGCCAAGTGCGAGCGCACCGCTGCGGCGATCCTCGAGCGCACGCGGCGCCTGTTTCGCGAAGCGGGCTACGCCGGCTACAGCGACACGCTGGTCGAGGTGCTTGGCGCTGAGGCTGGCCACGGCCCGCACGCTAGCGGCGCGCTGCTTCAGGAGGCGGTGCTGCGCCTCGCCGTCGCGCACGCCGACCGGCGCGCCCTCGAGCTCTTTGCGCGCGAGGTGGCGCCGGCCGGAACCTCGTGGTCGACAGGCACCACCGGCGTCGGCGGACGGTCGAGCCCGTCTCGGGTGCTGAAGCAGTTCTCGTTTCTTCTCGACAAGCGCCGCGTGCCGGTGCGTGTCGTCGTCGACGGCAAGACGATGCCGATCGAGATTCCCGCCGGACGAGCGCTCGCGCCGCGCGAGCTGCCGCCTGTCGCCGAAGCGTCGGACGTCGCGGCCGACATGGACTGGGTCACCGTGCCGCTACTCGCGCTGGCCCGGGCGCGCAGCGGCGACAAGGGCGACAGCTGCAACGTCGGCGTGATCGCGCGAACGCCGGTGCTGGTCGCCTTCCTGCGCCGCACGCTGACGGCGGCACGCGTGCAGGACTACCTGGCTCACCTGGTCAAAGGCAAGGTCACGCGCTTCGACGTGCCCGGCATCGGTGCCTTCAATTTCCTGCTCGAAGAAGCGCTCGGCGGTGGCGGCATGGCGTCGCTGCGCAACGACCCGTGGGGCAAGGGAATGGCGCAGATCCTGTTGACGATGCCGATGCGCGCGCCCGCCCACCTGGTGCCCGTCTCGGCCCGCGAGCCCTCCCATGAGGTTGACAGGCCCTAGGCGGACGGGACGTCGCCAGGGAAGGTGCGCAGCAGCTTGCTCAAGAAGCGTTGATGGGTGGACCGGTCGACCGCACGCCGCTCGAAGCGGGCGCGATCGGGACGCCTCATCTCGAGGGCGACGAATTCGGCCGCTTCCTCGGGCGACATCGCGCGGGTGCGCTCGAACGCGTAGACGTCTTGCGCGGTTTGCCGAGCATCGCTCGCCGCGAGCTCGGCATCGAGCTCCATGAAGCGGTTCGCGCAGCGCTCGCACCATGCATCGGCAGAGGTGGGTTCGGTACTCAAGGGCGTCTCCTGATTCTGCGAGAGAGGCTAGGCCGCAAGCGCCGGGCGGTCTGTCAGCGCGTCGCCGGGTGCACTGTCGGGTTCGTCCGACAGGATTCTGGCGCGATGTGTCGAATTCGGCTTCCCCCATTCGTCGTGCAACAGGCGCCTTTGAGCGACCTGTCCCCCGAAGGAGGCCGAGCGGGCCGCCGGTAACGCAGCGCGATCGGCGTAGCCGTCATTCATCTGTCATCGATCGGTGAGCGGCGTATCAGCGCTGCGGTGAGAACGTGTGCGGGCGCCGATGACGGCGCTCCAAGTCACCTCGCTCCACCTCGCCTGAAAGGCCATCACGATGAAGATCACGACATCCCTGCTCGCGCTCGCTGCGGCGGCTTTTGCCAGCGGCGCGTGCGCCCAGTCCCAGCCGAGCAATGCCTATCTGAGCGCATCGGTCGGCCCGTCCCGCGCCAACGTCGACTGCCAGGGCACCACGGCTTGCGATCGATCCAGCGTCGCTGCCAAGTTGCTGTTCGGCTACCGCATCGTGCCCAACGTGGCGGTCGAGGTTTCCTACGCCTATCTGGGCAAGGTCACGGCCACCGTCGACGTCGACGGCGACCCGGTCGATGCGAGCATCAAGGGCCGCTCGCTCGGCATCGGCGTCGCCGGCCTGTGGCCGTTCGGCTCGGCGCAGGAATGGACGGCGATCGCCCGCGCCGGCATCGCGTCGAACCGCACCAGCGTCGCCGTCTCGGGCGGCGGCGTCTCGGCCAGCGATTCGCAGACGCACGCCGAGCCGTACTTCGGCCTCGGGCTCAACTACGCCTTCACGCCCAATTTCGATGCCGGCATGGCCTGGGACAACACCCGGCTCAAATACGCCGACACCTCGACGCGGGTCAATGCGATCAGCGCCGTCGCCACCCTCAAGTTCTGAGCCGGGCCCGCGCGGCCGTTCAATGAAGGCGCTCGGGCGGGCGAACCTCGATCCGTGAACGAGGCGGCGCGCCGCGTCGCCGCGCGACGTCGAAAGTCGCCCACGCCGGCGCGTGGTCGCTCGCGCCTTGCTTGCCGCGGAGCTCGCGGTCGACGCCGGCGTCGCGCAGGCGTTCGGCCATCGCCGGGCTGGCCAGCAGGTGATCGATGCGCAAGCCGGCGTCGCGCTGCCAGCGGTTGCGGCGATAGTCCCAGAAGGTGTACAGACGCTCCGCAGGATGGCGGACACGGATCGTGTCGACCCAGCCTTGCGCGAGCAGCCGCGCGAAGGCGTCGCGCGGCTCCGTCTGCAGCAGCGCGTTGTCGAGCCAGCTCGCCGGCGAATAGATGTCGGCATCGGTCGGCACGACGTTGAAGTCGCCGGCCAGCACCACCGGGTGGCCCGAGCTCATGAGCAGCGCGGCGTGGGCGAGCAGCCGCTCGAACCAGGCCAGCTTGTAGGCGAATTTCGGCCCCGGCTGCGGATTGCCGTTGGGCAGGTAGATCGAGCTGACGATGACGCCGGCCACCGCCGCCTCGAGGTAGCGGCGCTGCGTGTCGGCCGCGTCGCCGGGCAGAGCGCGGCGGATCTCGACCGGCTCGGCGCCCCGGGCGAGCAGGGCGACGCCGTTCCACGGCCGCGACCCGGCGACGAGCGCCCCGTAGCCCGCAGCCTCGATCGCGGCGCGCGGGAACTCGGCGTCCGTGGCCTTGGTTTCCTGCAGGGCGACGACGTCGGGCTTCGCCTCGTCGAGCCACTCGAGAAGGAGCGGAAGGCGCTTGACGACGTCGTTGACGTTCCAGGTTGCCAGCTTCATGCAGGGGTGTATTTTGCGCAGGAAGAGAGGCCAGCATCGGTCGCCACGCCAGGCAGGATCCGCGGTTCAACCCTCCGCAACCGCAGAACGTCGCAAGCCGGTTGATCCGGCCGGCCGTCGTACGAGACACTCGCAACTCGTTCCAGCCGCGCCGTTGCAGGCGCCTCCTGCCGCCATGAGAATCGCTTTTGCCCTGACCGGCGCCCTGTGCGCCGCCGCCATGACCAGCACCGCCATCGCCGCCAAACCCACGACGCAGAACCGCGCCGAGATCCCGGCCGAGTTTCGCTGGGACTTCTCGGCCATCTACCCGAGCTGGGCCGCCTGGGAAGACGGCATGAAGGACATGGACGCACGCATGGATGCCTTCGTGACGATGAAGGGCACGCTGGCGCGAGGCCCGGCGCGGCTGCTCGAGGCCTACCGAGCCTACGACGAGATCGGCAAGCTCCAGTACCGCGTCTACCGCTACCCGCAGCTGCAGCGCGACGTCGACACGCGCGACCAGAACGTGGCCGGCCGCTTCCAGCGCGTCGGCGCGGCCTTCGCCAAATTCGCCACCGCGACGGCCTGGTTCCAGCCCGAACTGCTCGACATCCCGGAGGCGACGGTCAAAGGCTGGATCGAGCAGACGCCGGCGCTCGCGCCCTATCGCTTCACCATCCTCGACAGCTTTCGCCAGAAGGCGCACGTGCTCGACGCCAAGGGCGAGCGGCTGCTCTCGCTGGCGAGCCGATTCAACGGCTCGCCGCCTTCGATCTACCAGGAGCTGAGCACCTCCGACATCAAGTTCCCGACGATCAAGCTCTCCGACGGCAAAGACGTGGTGCTCAGCCCCGGCAACTACGGCGCCCTGCTCGAGAGCAACCCGAACCAGGCCGATCGCGCCCGCGCCGCCGCCGCGCATGTCGGCACCTACGGCGCTACCGCCAACACCTACGGCGCCATCTACAACGGCCTGTTGCAGCGCGACTGGTTCGTGGCCCAGGCGCGCAACTTCGACACCACCCTCGACGCGGCGCTCGATGGCAACGCGATCCCGCGCGCCGTGGTCGAGACGCTGATCGACGCCACGCGGTCCGGCTCGGCGCCGTTCCAGCGCTACGCACGGCTGCGCCAGAAGCTGCTCGGCTTGCCCACCTATCACCTCTACGACAGCTTCGTGCCGGTGTTTCGCAGCGACAAGACCTATCCCTACGAGAAGGCGCGCGAGCTGGTGATCGCCTCGGTGGCGCCGCTCGGCGACGACTACGTGGCCAAGTACCGCAAGTTCGTCTCCGGCGGGCGCGTCGACGTCTACGAGAACGAAGGCAAGAAGAGCGGCGCCTACAACGCCGGCGTGTACGGCGTCGGCCCCTACCTGCTGATGAACTACAACGACACGCTCGACGCCGCCTTCACCCTGGCGCACGAGGGCGGCCACGCCATGCACACGGTGCTGTCGTTCGAGAGCCAGCCCTTCGTGACCGCCGACTACACGATCTTCGTCGCCGAGGTCGCCTCGACGACGAACGAGCGCTTCCTGCTCGACGAGCTGCTCGCGCAGACGAGCGACCCGAAGGAGCGATTCCTGCTGCTGCAGCATGCCGTCGATTCGATCGTCGGAACCTTCTACACGCAGGTGCTGTTCGCCGACTTCGAGCTGCGCGCGCATCGCCTCGTCGAAAAAGGCGAGCCGGTGACGACCGAAGCGCTGAACGGCCTCTACGCCGGCGTGCTGAAGGACTACTGGGGCGACGCGCTGACCGCCGACGACTTCTACAAGTACACCTGGGCGCGCATCTCGCACTTCTTCGACACGCCCTACTACGTGTACCAGTACGCCACGTGCTTCGCCTCGTCGGCGCAGCTGTACGGCGCGATGACCACGGGCACGCCCGAGTCGCGCCGGGCGGCGACCGCGCGCTATCTGACGCTGCTGAAGAGCGGCGGCAACGACCACCCGATGGCGCAGCTGAAGAAGGCCGGGGTCGACCTGACGCAGCGCGCCACGATCCAGGCGGTGATCGACCAGATGGACAAGCTCGTGTCGCAGATGGAGCAGGAGGCGGCGAAGATCCGCTAGCGATGGAACCGATTCACGAAGACCGTCTCTGGCGCGACGACGGCTGGACCGCCCGCGTCGTCAAGAACGAAGACGACGAGGGCTGGGCCGTCGAGATGATCAAGGACGGCGAGCCCGAGCCGGCGCTGGTCGGCCCGTGGACGATGGGCCGCGACAAGCGCAACCCGAAGCCGCTCGACAGCGCCGCTTTCCACACGCTGGTGAAGACCGCCGCCGAGGTGATCCGCCGCCACGAGCAGCAGACGCATGCCGACCGGCACAAGAGCGTGACCGTGACCGCGCCTTCGGGACGCATCACGGTCAAGCTCGACATCGTGCCCGACGAGGACGATCCCTATGCCGAGCTGAGCGCACTTGATGCCGGCGCCGTCGAGCTTGCGCGGGTGCGCGTCGGTGCCGGCTTCAGGCTCACCGCGCAGAGCGCAGAGGCATGGATCGAGAACGACTTTCGCAAACCCGCGCGCGCCTGAGACGAAGCCGGAACGATGAGCCTGCAGTCCGTTCGCGCCTTCCTCGCCGAGCACGGGCCCGACATCGAGATCCTCGAGGTGACGACCAGCACCGCCACCGTCGCGCTCGCCGCGGCGGCGCACGGCATCGAGCCGGACCGCATCGCCAAGACGCTTTCGCTCAGGCTGGAGGACGAGCCGATCCTCATCGTCATGAGCGGCGAGTCGCGCCTGGACAACCGCAAGTCGACGTCGCGCAGGGCTGAAAGCATCTGCGCGAAATCGTCATGCGGCCTGCGCCGTATGAGGTAGCGCGCTGCCGCACTCGAGATAAGTCTTGAGGTTGGAAAGCACCTTCGGCCAGCCGCCCGAAATGCTTGTGAGCATGTCGCTGTCGCGCTCGAGATCGTCGTGCGTCACGGTCAGGCGAACCAGCTTCTCGCCGTAGGGCTCGATGTCGAACGAGACGCGCGAATGCTTGGCCGCGTTCTCCGCATCGGCGGGCCGCGCCCAGCTGAACACCAGGCGGCGCGGCGGCGTGCTCTCGATCACCTTGCCGACGATGTCGACCACGTCGGAGCCGTCGGCGCGCACATGCTTCCAGGGTGAGCCGGGCTTCCAGTCGGAGACGTTGGTGCGGGCGCAGCCGGCGACCGGATCGCGCCAGTACTCGCGCGTGATGTCGGTGTCGACCAGGGCGGCCCAGGTCTTCTCGGGCGTGGTGGCGATATAGGTCACGTAGACGTAGTCAGGCTTTTTCATCGTCGTTGCTTTCCAGTCGTTTGCGGAGGGTGCGCAAGGCATCGAGGCGGCCGTGCTCGAACTTCTGGATCCAGCGCGCATAGATCTCGTGCAGCGGCACGGGGTTGAGGTAGTGCAGCTTTTCCCGCCCTTGCCAGACGACGGCCACGAGGTGGGCTTCTTCGAGCAACTGCAGGTGCTGCGTCACGGCCTGGCGCGTCATCGCCATGTGCTCGCACAGGGCGGTGAGCGTCTGGCCGTTGTCGCGGTACAGCTGGTCGAGCAGGCGCCTGCGGCCGGAGTCGGCCAGCGCCTTGAAGACCTTGTCGATGTCCGACGCGGGCATGGCCTCGGGCCCTAGCTCCGTTCGTCGATCCGGACGTCGTCGGGGTTCGGCGCGCCCTTGCCGCTTTCGACGAGCGCCTTCAGGCTCATCATGAAGATCGCCCACTTGGTGCTGCAGTGGTGCATGAACTCGACCGGCTCCTTCCAGCCCTGGTGCTTGAAGAGAACGATGCAGTACTCGCCTTGCTGCCTGAGCTCGAAGGCGATGCGGGTGCCGATCCATTCGGCCGGGCCGCCCACCACTTGCCAGAGCACCTGACGGCCGGCCGCCAGCTCGAGGACCTTGACTTCGCAGCCGCCCATCTCGACGCCGTCGACGCTGAAGCGAAAGTCGATCGCGCCGCCGGCGACGTTGCCCTCGCCGCGCGTGTTCGTCGTCCACCAGCCGGCCAGGCCGTCGCGCGTGGTCAGGGCCTTGTAGACCTCTTCGGCCCGTGCCTTGATGCCGACCTTGTGCAGGATATCCACCATGATTTCTCTCCTTGCGCGTTGCTCGGTCCACACAGACCGTGGCCGCATAATATGCAAGTAAATACCTGCATGTCAAGCGCCACGCGAATGCGCCGCTACGGCAGCTCGAGCGCGGTCAGCCAGAGGCGCACGTCGAGCTCGAGTTGGTGGTACTCGGGCTCCATGTGGGCGCAAAGCGCATAGAAGGCCTTGTCGTGCTCGCGTTCCTTCAGGTGCGCCAGTTCGTGCACGACGATCATCTTCAGGAACGGCGCGGGCGCCCGCTTGAAGAGGCTGGCGACGCGGATCTCGCGCTTGGCCTTGAGCCGGTTGCCCTGCACCCGCGACACGGTCGTGTGCGTGCCCAGGGCATTGCGAACGACGTGCAGCTTCATGTCGTACTGCACCTTCGCCAGCGCCGGCGCGTTGCGCATGTGGCGTGACTTGAGCTCGCCGACGTAGTCGTAGAGGGCGCGGTCGGTGTTGACCTCGTGGCCTTCGGGATAGCGGCGGATCACCGACTCGGCGAGACGGCCTTCGGCGATGAGTTCGCGCACCCGGGCGAGCAGCGCGGGCGAGTAGCCCGCCAGGTACTTGAGCAGCATCAGGCGTTTCGGCGCATGTCGCGCAGCATGAACAGGTACAGGCCCTCGACCTTCTCCCGCGCCCAGGCCGTGCGACGCAGAAAGGCGAGGCTCGACTTGATGCTCGGCTCGCTCTGGAAGCAGCGCACCGGAATGCGCTCGGCCAGGCCCGGCCAGCCGTAGTGCGCGACCAGGGCAGTGAGGATCGCCTCCAGGGTCAGGCCGTGGAGCGGGTTGCGGGGTTGATCGAGCGGCGGAGGCGGCGCGGGCATGCCGCGATCTTCGCTCAGCGCGCGACCGGGAGCCGCGAAGACGGCGGGGCGACGTCGATCCGTCGTCGTTGCGCCGCAGGCCCTGGATGCCCGGAAGCCAAGCTCGCCGCCAGCGATGGTCGCGGGCTTTTCTTGTGGGCAAACCCGACGTGAACAAACTCACGGAATGCCCCGACGCACCGATTCCGCGCGCCGGATTCAGGCACAGCATGTGCCGCCTGACTGGCCGCACGATCACAACTCAAGCCCTGTTCAAAAGTCGCATCGATGGATCCGCAAAAGAAAGAGCCCGGTTCTCCGGCCTCCACCTGGCACGACGAGGGTCTTGAGTTCGAACTCACCGACCTGGACGAGGCCCGGCGCGTGCTCGACGCCGAATCGATCTCGCAGTTCGACGTGGCTTCCGTCGTTTCGCCGGCGCACTGGAAGCGGGTTCGGCGCGACAAGCTGCCGACCGACCGCGCCCTGAGCGGCCAGGCGATCGACTGGTTGATCGGCCTGGAGGCGAGCCTTCGTCCGCAACACCTCAGCGCCCAATTTCCACGCATCGCCAACGCGCTGGCGGCGGTCTGGCACGACCCCGACGAACGCCAGGCCGCGCTCGCCAAACTCCTGAGTGGTGACCGAAAGGGGCGCAAGGGCTTCCCGCCCGAGGTGCAGAACGAGCTGGCCGCGCTGCGCGACTCGATGATCGCGTTGCGCGACTGGGACGAGCCTTTCTAGCGCCGCGCCGCTGCGCCGGCCGCAGAAGCAATGGGTGCGGTCGCTCCCGTCAGCAAGCCTTCGGTGACGAGTGACTGGACGATCGTGGCCTGGCGCAGGTCGCGCCGGCGCTTGGCATTCGGCCGGTTCGGCGCCTTCTTGCCCATCCAACGCTTGAAGTCGACAAAGCTCCGGGGTGCAACCGTCCTCCTGTCGGTTGGCTGACGCGGCTCAGCCCCTGGCAAACGCGTTCACGCAAGCCTGCATCGTCCGGCGATGAATCTCGAGCACCGGTGCGATCCCGCCGTTGACATCCACCTGGTATCCGCCAGCCAGGTTCCACGCCACAGGCAGGCCGATCTTTGCAGTGGTCTCGAAGACGATGCGGTCGCGTTCCTCGAGCTGGCTGCTCGTCATCCAGCCGCCCAGAGGGTCCTTGATGTGCGCGTCGGCGCCTGCCTGGTACAGCAGCACGTCGCAGTCCGCGAAGCTGCGCACCAGGTCGTCGAGCCGAGCGAGATAGGGCTCGGCATCTTTGCGCTCCACGTGCCCTCCTCCAGGAGTCTCGTGCCGGATCCAGTCGATGCCGAGCTTGGCGATGATGTCTTCGGTGCCGTTGCCCCAGTGATGGTCGAGGTCGAGGATGGCGACGCGATTCACCTGACGGTCCCGCTTCAACGCCAGCGCCGTCACCATCAGGCCGTTGAAGGTGCAAAAGCCATCGGCATACCCGTGGCACGCGTGGTGAAAGCCCGAGACGGGCGCGCAGGCAACGCGTCGGTTGGCGATCGCCTCGCGCGCCGCGGCGAGCATCGCGCCGTTGGTGTAAGGCAGTGACGCCGCCACGTCGGGACGGCGGTTGCCGAAGCCGTTGACCAGCGTGCACGCCAGCACACCGCGCACGTAGCCGGCGTCGTGCGCGAGGGCCAGGGTGGCTTCGTCGACCGGATCGAAGCTGCGAATGTCCATCGGGAGCGCATGAACCTGCCAGTCGGCGACGACCTGCGGCGGCTTGCCCGCGCTCGGCGAGTACGAGCCGGCCTCGGCCACCATCTCGGCACGAAAGAAAACTGGTACGACCTTCATTCGTCGGCCATCGGATTCATGAGATTGATGCTCCGGTCGGTCAGCGAGGACTTTGCCACGGCAAATTCCGCGCAATCGCGCGCCGCAGGCGCCGCGTTCGCGACAGCGTCCAGCCGTCGATCGGACATGTGCCGAGAAGGCGGTCGAACAGCTCGACGCAGCGGAGCCATGCATAGAAGACCCCCACCCATCGACATCGATTCAGAAAACCGTCGAGCACTTCGTTGCGCTCCTTCGCAGACAGGACCGAGTCTGTGAAAAGTTCTGTGCGGCCCAAAACATCTTCGTACGCCGCAAGCAATGCCGGCCCCAGCTCGAAGACGACTACCACTGGGTCGTTCAGGCGCGCAGGTCGCGGGCCTTCGCCTGGGCCTCGGCTATCACCTGCTCGAGCTGCTCGGGATGCACCGGCTTGGTCAGATGCGCCTGGAAGCCCGAGGCGAGCGTCGCGTCGCGGTCGCGCTGCTGGCCGTAGCCCGTCATCGCTGCGATGTAGGCCGGCATGGTGGCCTGCGCGCGCATCCGCTTCATCACCGAGAAACCGTCGCCGTCGGGCATGTTGAGGTCGAGCAGCACCACTTGCGGCCGAAAGTCGCTGGCCGCGGCAACCGCTTCTTCGGCGCCGTAAGCCACGCGTAGCGTGTGCCCCATGAGTTCGAGCAGGGCGGCCATCGAGTCGGCGGAGTCGCGGTTGTCGTCGACGACGAGCACGCGCAGCGCCGATGCATCGTGGGCGCTGCTTCGGGCCTCGGTGCCGACGGGGGTGCCGGCATCGGCCGAGGGCATCGGCAACGTCAGCACGAAGGCGCTGCCCCTGCCGGGCCCGTCGCTTTGCACCGTCAATCGGCCGCCGTGCAGCTCCACCAGCGAGCGCGCGAGCGGGAGGCCGAGGCCGAGCCCCGGCTCGGCGCCCGGCGTGTCGAGTCGCTCCTGCGTGAACAGCTCGAAGATGCGCTCGCGCGCCTCTGTCGCGATGCCAATGCCGTTGTCGCTCACCGTGGTCAGGAGCGTGTCGCCCCTGCGCTCGACGATCAGCGCGATCTCGCCTTCGGGCGGCGTGTAGCGGGTGGCGTTGTTGAGCAGGTTCTGCAGCGCCTGGGCGAGCCGGGTCGAGTCGCCGTGCAGCCGCAGCGGCGCATCCGGCAGCCGCATCGTCAACCTGTGGCGGCGCGCGTCGATCGCCGAGCGGGTCGCCTCGACGCTCAGCTCGACCACCGAGCGAAAGTCGAAGTCGGCGCGCTTGAGCAGCATCTTGCCGGTGGCGATTCGGCTCACGTCGAGCAGGTCGTCGACGAGGCGCGTCATGTGCCAGATCTGCCGGCCGATGATGTCGGCCATCCGGCCGATCGGCGGCGGCAGCCGGTCGTGCAGCTGGATCGCGCTCACGGCGTTGCGGATCGGCGCCAGCAGGTTACGCAACTCGTGCGCCAGCATGGCGATGAACGCCTGCATGCGGCGGCTCGATTGCTCGAGTTCGCTCAGGCGCCGCTGCTCGCTCAGGTCGCGCGTCACCTTGGCGAAGCCGCGCAGTACGCCATCGACGTCGTGCACCGGCGTAAGCACCACGCCAACCGCGATCGGCTCTGCCGGCGTGAAGCGGGCGCCGCTGCCGCGGCTGGCGCGCAGCTTCCAGGTCTGGCCGTCGCGCGCCTCGACCTCGACACCTTCGCCGACCTTCCAGTCGCGGCAGACCTTGGCGATCTTCAGCGGGTAGATGGTCGAGCCCCCGGCGTCGAGGTGCATGCGCAGGAAGCACTTGTGGTCGGCGATCGCCTGCGACGAGAAGACGTCGTTGCCGTGCCAGCTGAAGAGCTTGTTGGTGACCGTCATCCAGGCGCCGAACAGCACGCCGCCGAGCACGCCGCCGACGAGGCCCGCCTCGGCGATGAAGAGCACCACGACCAGCGCCTCGACGAGGAACGGGTTGTCGACACGGCCGAGCAGCGGCGCGCCGAAGGCGTGGTTGAAGCGGGCAAAGGCCCACAGCATCAGCACCGCCAGCGCCAGGTGGGCGACCCCGTGCAGCGCGCCGGCGGCCGCGGCGAGGCGCTTCTTCTCGTCGGCGCTGCTGGCGGTGAAAGCCGCCGCGCCGGCGACGATGGCGAGCGAGAAGAGCACCGAGATCGGGCTGTACGCCAGCGCGTTGACGAGCGTTGTCGGCAACACGCCGAGCATGTGGTCGAGCGTCAGCGCCTGCACCGCGAGGTAGTCCGAGAGCGTCGTGTCGCGCGCACCGCCCGAGGCGACGCGCGCGGCGCTTTGCAGCACCCAGGCATAGAGCAGGTAGATGCCGGCGAGCAGGGTGCAGAAGGCGGCGTTGCGCGTCGGCAGCAGCCAGGCCTTGTTGCGAAGCGTTTGCGAGGTGGCGGTGTCGGGGAAAGTCTTGCAGAGGGCATAGCGCTGCGCGCCGTGGCCGGAGGTGAAGCGCAGCGTCTGCGGCAGGTCGTGCGTGCCGAGCAGGTAGGCACCACCGCCGCCGCAGGTGATGCGATGCGGCGTGCCTTCGCAGCTGTCACCGGTCGGGTCGTATCGGGCGTAGTGGTGCAAGTCGCCGGTAAGCACTGCCGCCAGCCGCGCCGGGCCTCCGGCGAGCAGCAGCTCGACCTTCTTCAGGCTGCGGAAGCGCTCGGACTGCGTCTCCAGCTCGCCGAGCGTGCGCCGGACCAGTCGCGAGACGCGCTCGCTTTCGTCGATCCAGCTCGGCTCGGGCGTGCACAGCACGACCTGGTCGCCGGCGGCGAGCATCGGCGCCGCGACTTTTTCGAAGTAGGCGTACTGCAATGCGTCGATCTCCGACTCGAGCTGCAGGTCGAGGCCCCACAGCCACCCGCCGTGCGGCAGTTTGACCACGAAGTAGCTGGTGTGCTGCACCGTCTTCCAGCGGCCGATGTAGTCGCCGCTGCAGAAGATCTGCAGAAAGCCCTTCAGGCCGTCGTACCAGTCGTGGTTGCCCGGCGTGGCGACGAGCAGCGGATCGCTGGGGGGATTGGCGGGCGGCACCTCGGCCGGGAAGGCGCTGCGGTAGGGATCGAGAAAGCGCGTGCGGTAGCCCGACTGCGCCGGCGTCGGATAGACCTGGTCGCCACCGAGCACGAGCAGGTCGGCGCGCGGCAGCGGATCGGTCACGCCGGGCACACGGATCGCATCGCAGCCGACGGTGTAGGCCACCGAGTAGGTCGAGTTCCAGCCGTCGCCGCTGTCGGCGACGAAGTCGATCCAGAGCGCGTCGCGCCCGGCCAGTTCCTTGAGCGGCGGGTTGGTCGCCGCCGGATTGAGCATCGCCTGCAACTGGCCAGTTCCTTGAGCGGCGGGTTGGTCGCCGCCGGATTGAGCACCGCCTGCAACTGGCGCGCGTCGGCGAAGGAGCCGAAGGTCGCGGCGACGGCAGCGCGCAGGCCCGTCTGCAGCAGCTGTACCGGGCTCAGCCAGTTGACCATGGCCTCCTGCGTGACGAGCTCGACGCGCTCGAGCGCCTTGCCGGCGGCGTCGTTGGCGATGGTCATGGCGATATCCGTGGCCGCGATGCGGTCATCATGCCCCAGGGTCGGCGCCGAGCGCGTCGCTGCGGCGTCGAGGGAAGATGCGCTTGAAGATCCGCAGTAACGGTGGGTCGCCAGGCGGCTGCCCCCGGGCCTACACCGGGCTGAGGACGCCGAGCCGCTCGGCCAGCGCCTCTGCGCCTGAGCCGAAGGCGTACGCATCCATGCCGATGCAGCCGATCTCGACGCTGTCGTGCAATCGTTGCGGCATGGCGTCGCGACCGCCGGCGCCGGCCGCGACGTACCAGGGCAGCAGGTGCTCGTCGGTCGGGTGCATGTCGGCGGCATGCGGCGCCTTGCTGCGATAGGCGAACAAGGCGTCCCAGTCGCGCCCGGCAGAGCGGTCGGCGAACCAGCGGCGAAAGGCGGTGCTCTCGGGAATCTCGGGCACGTTGCGCGGCGAATGCAGGCCGCCGGCGAAGGCGCGGCGCAGGTTGTGCGTGATGCTGCCGCTGCCGAGCACGAGCACGCCTTCTTCGGTGAGCGGTGCCAGCGCTTCGCCGAGCGCGAACTGCGCCGCCGGCGATGCGCTCGGCACGAAGGCCAGCGGCACGATCGGGATGTCGGCCGCGGGATAGATGTAGCGCAGTGCCGTCCAGGCGCCGTGGTCGAGGCCGCCTTCAGGGACAGAGCGCGCGTCGATCCCGCTCGCCTGCAGCAGGCCGAGCACGCGCGCGGCCAGCGCCGGGTCGCCGGGCGCGTCGTAGCGCAGGGTGAAGAGCTTGGGATCGAAACCACCGAAGTCGTAGACCGCTTCGTGGCGCGCCGCCGCCAGCACGACCGGTGCCCGCGCCGCGGTGTGCGCCGAGATGCTGACGATCGCCTTCGGCCGGCCGAAGGCGGCGTCGATCGCCGGGCCGAGCCGTTGCATGAAGGCGCCGGCTTCGCCCGGCTCGAGGGCGATCATGGGCGAGCCGTGCGAGACGAAGATCGAGGGCAGCAAAGTGTTCATGACCGCATTGGAGCACCGGCGCGGCGCTTCGCCATTCAACCCCGCTGCACGCAGCGTTCGCGACTCGTGTAAGTTCGGTGCCGTCTGTCATCCTGAGCGACAGCGAAGGATCCCGGCTTCGGCGGCGAGATCCTTCACTTCGTTCAGGATGACAAATTCGATTCCTTCGGCCTGGCAGCTCGGCTGGCGCCAGCTGCTGCGCGACTTTCGTGCCGGCGAGTTACGCCTGCTCGTCGTTGCCGTGACGCTGGCGGTCGGTGCTCTCACCGCCGTCGGCTTCTTCGCTGATCGCATCAACGGCGGCCTCGCCCGCGACGCGCGCCAGCTGCTCGGCGGCGACGCCATCGTCGCCAGCGACCTGCCAGCGCCGCCGAGCTTCGAAGCGAAAGCGCGCGCCCTCGGCCTGGCCACCGCAACCACCGCCAACTTCCCGAGCATGGGCCGCGCCACCGACGCCCAGGGCGGGGCGACGCGGCTGGTCAGCGTCAAGGCGGTGAGCGACGCCTATCCCTTGCGCGGGCGCCTCCGCCTGCGCGGCACGGACGGAGCGAAGAACGTCGACCTTGCGAAGGCGCCGTCGCCGGGCACGGTGTGGGTCGACGGCGCGGTGCTCGATTCGCTCGGCCTCAAGGTCGGCGACGCGCTGCTGCTCGGCGATGCCAGCCTGAAGATCGCCAACGTCATCGTCATCGAGCCCGATCGCGGCGCCGGCTTCGCGAGCTTTGCGCCGCGCGTCATGCTCAACGTCGCCGACCTGGCCGCGACCGGCCTGGTGCAGCCGGCCAGCCGCGTCACCTACCGGCTGGCGGTGGCCGCCAACACTGCTGCCGACGCCCGCGTCGCCGATTTCGTGTCCTGGGCCGAGGCCGAGGTCAAGGCGAAGAGCCTGCGCGGCATGCGCATCGAGTCGCTTGCCACCGGCCGGCCCGAGATGCGCCAGACGCTCGACCGGGCCGAGAAATTCTTGAACCTCGTCGCCCTGCTCGCCGCCTTGCTCGCGGCGGTGGCGGTGGGCATCGCCTCGCGCGACTTCGCGAGCCGGCACCTCGACGACTGCGCCATGCTGCGCGTGCTCGGCCTGCCGCAGCGGACCATCGCGGCGCAGTACTTCATCGAGTTCGCCGGCGTCGGCCTGCTCGCCAGCGTGGCCGGCGTGGTGCTCGGCTTCGCCGTGCACTACGTCTTCATCTGGTTTCTCTCCGGCCTGGTCGAGGCGGTGCTGCCGCCGCCGGGCGCGTGGCCGGCGTTGTTCGGCGCGGGCGTCGGCTTCACCCTGTTGTTCGGCTTCGGCCTGCCGCCGGTGTTGCAGCTGGCGCGCGTGCCGCCGCTGCGCGTGATCCGGCGCGACGTCGGCGAGCTGAAGCCGGCGTCGATCGCCGTGCTCGCCGCCGGCACGGTCGGCTTCGCGGCGCTGCTGCTCGCCGTCTCGAGCGACATCAAGCTCGGCCTCATCGCCGTCGGCGGCTTTGCCGGCGCGGTCTGCGTGTTCGCCTTGCTGTCGTGGCTGGCGCTGATCGTGCTGCGCCGCTCGGTGCCGGAGGCCGGCGCGCCGCGCTGGCTGGTTCTCGCCACGCGTCAGCTCGCGGCGCGGCCGGCCTTCGCCGTGCTGCAGGTCTCGGCCCTCGCGGTCGGCCTGCTCGCGCTCGTGCTGCTCGTGTTGCTGCGCACCGACCTGATTTCGAGCTGGCGCCAGGCGACGCCGAAGGATGCGCCGAACCGCTTCGTCATCAACGTGCAACCGCCGCAGTCCGAGGCGTTCCAGAAGAAGCTGAAGGACTCGGGCGTGGCGCGCTACGACTGGTACCCGATGATTCGCGGCCGCCTCGTCGCCATCGACGGCAAGGCGGTGATGCCGGAGCAGATGGCCGACGAGCGGGCCAAGCGCCTGCTCGACCGCGAGTTCAACCTCAGCCACAGCGCGGAGCTGCCGGCGCACAACATCGTCTCGAAGGGCCGCTGGACGGCGAACGAGGCAAATGCCCTGAGCGTCGAACAAGGCCTGGCGGAGACACTGCACCTCGAGCTCGGCGACACGCTGCGCTTCGACATGGGCGGCACGAATGTCGAAGGAAAGATCACCAGCCTGCGCAAAGTCGACTGGTCGTCGATGCGCGTCAACTTCTTCGTCCTGTTCCCCGAGGCGCAGGCACCCGCCGACGCCCCGGTGAGCTACATCGCCGCCTACCGTGCGCCGCAGACGCCGGGCTTCGACAATGGCATCAGTCGCGACTTTCCGAACGTCACCTCGATCGACGTCTCGGCCTCGATCGCGCAGATCCAGGGCGTGCTCGATCAAGTGGTGCGTGCCGTCGAGTTCCTGTTCGGCTTCACGCTTGCCGCCGGCCTGGTCGTGCTGTTCGCGGCGGTGAGCGCGACGCGCGAGTCGCGGGCGCGCGAGTTCGCGGTGATGCGCGCGCTCGGCGCGAGCAGCCGGCTGCTCG
>JANXXS010000148.1 GCA_025350505.1 Burkholderiales bacterium | reverse complement strand
CCGACGAGGCGGTAGCCGTCCATGCCGGGCAGGCCGATGTCGCACAGCACGATCTGCGGCCGCGACGCCAGGGCGACGAGCAGCGCCTCTTCGGCGCTGCGGGCCGTGCTCACCTCGTTGCCCCACAGCTCCATCTGCAAGCGCAGGCTCTCCAGCGCGTCGGCGTTGTCTTCGACGATGAGAACGCGGCAACCTTCGCTCAGCTGCGGCGCGTGGGCCGGCGGGTTCGGGGCAACGGCATCGTCGAGCAGCGGCAGCCAGAGGATGAATTCCGAGCCCTTGCCGATGCCTTCACTGAACGCCTCGATATCGCCGCCATGCATTTGGGCGATGCGGCGTGCCAGCGTCAGGCCGACGCCGAGGCCGCCGAGCGTTCGCGCCAGGGTCTGGTCCTGCTGCGCGAACAGCTCGAAGGCGTGCGGCAGGAAGTCCGGCCCGATGCCCTGGCCGGCGTCCTTCACCGACAGGTGCACGGTCTTCGCGGCACGGCGCACGGTGATCGAGACGACGCCCGGTTCGAGCGTGAACTTGGCGGCGTTGCCGATCAGGTTGGCCAGGGCCTGGGCAAGGCGGCCGGCGTCGCCGCGCACGAACAGGCGCTGGTCCGGTACATCGACCTCGAGACGGTGCTTGGCGGCGTTGATCTTGTCGTGGCTGTTCGCCACCGCCGCCTGGACGACGCCGTCGATCGACACCCGCTCGCGCACCAGCGAGATCTGCCCCTGCGCGGCGCGGGTCACGTCGATCAGCTCCTCGACGAGACGGCCGAGCCGGCCGACCTGTCGCTCCAGGATTTCGCGCAGGCGGACCAGGATCGGGTTGCTGTGCTCGAGCGTGCGCAACACGCTGGCGGCATTGGCGATCGGTGCCAGCGGATTGCGCAATTCGTGCGACAGCATGGCGAGGAATTGCCCCTGACGTCGTTCGGCCAGGCGCAGGGTCTGGGTCCGCTCGGCGAGGCTCTCTTCGAGATGCTTGCGGTCGTGGATGTCGATGGCGCTGCCGACGAAGCGCCTTGCCGCTGCGTCGGCAGCGCGATGCGGCACGCCGTTGTCGACGAACCAGCGGTATTCGCCGTCGTGCCGGCGCAGGCGAAGATCCATCGTGAAGGCGCTGTGCGCCTCGAAGCTCGTCGCCCGGATGCCGAGGCAGCGGTCGAGGTCTTCCGGATGCACCGATTGGGTCCAGCCTTCGCCCAGCAACTCGGCCAACGGACGCCCGGTATATGCGGCCCAGGAGGGGCTCAGCCAATCGTTGCCGCGCGCCTCGGTCGCGCTCCAGCTCAATGCCGGCGTGGCTGCCGCCAGGCCCGCGAGAAAGGCTTCGGATCGATCGTCCGGCAGGTCGGTCGCCGGCGGATGCTGCAGTTGCGAATCTCCTGCCACGTTCAGATTCTTCTCCCCGGCGTGCTGGAGGCGCGCGGACGAAAGGGCACGGGGCAATTCGCGTGCCGTATTCAACCTCGGCGAAACCACTTCAGCTGGTCGCCGCGACGCGGCGACGACGCTCGACCGATGGAAGCTTCAGCAACTGGCGGTACTTGGTCACCGTGCGCCGCGCCACCTGCAGGCCCTGGCGCCCGAGCAGCCGGGCGATCTGCGCATCGGAAAGCGGCGCGGTCGCGCTCTCGGCTTCGATCATGCCCTGGATGACGCCACGAATCGCGGTCGCCGAACAGGCACCGCCGCTCGCCGTCGGCATCTCGCGCGAGAAGAAGTACTTGAGCTCGAACACGCCGACCGGCGTCGCCATGTACTTGTTGTTGGTGACGCGGGAGACGGTCGACTCGTGCAGATCCAGCTCCTCGGCAATCTCGCGCAGGCCGAGTGGCTTCATGGCCATCGGACCGAACTCGAGGAAGTGCTGCTGGCGCTTGAGGATCGCGTCGGCGACCATCAGGATGGTCGAGAAACGCTGCTGCACGTTCTTCACCGTCCAGCGCGCTTCCTGCAGGTGCTGCGCGAGCTCCGGGTTGCGGCCGTTGCGATGCTCCTGGAACAAGGTCGCGTAGCTCTGGTTCAGGCGGACGCGCGGCACGACGCCGCGGTTCAGCGTCGCCGTCCAGCGGCCGCGGATCTTGCGCACGAGCACGTCGGGCGTGATGTATTGGGTCGCCGCCGACTCGACAGTCCAGCCGGGACGAGGGTTGAGGTGGCGGATCCGCTCGCAGACCGCCTCGATCGTCGCCGGCGACTTCTTCAGCAGGCGGGCGAGGCCATTGACGTCGTGCTGGGCGAGGCGATCGAGATGGTCAGTGACGATGCGGCGCGCCGCTTCGCGCTCGTCTTCATCCTCGATCGACACGACCTGCAGCTGCAGGCACTCGGAGACGTTGCGCGCGCCGACGCCGCACGGGTCGAGCGACTGCACACGCTTCAAGGCGATCACCATCTCCTCCTGGTCGACCTCGGGCAGCATGCCGCTGCTCGCCGCGAGCTCGTCGAGCGGCGTGCGCAGGTAGCCATCGTCGTCGAGCGACTCGACGATCGCGCAAGCCAGCGCGTGGTCGCGCGGCGACAGCGGCAACACGTTGATCTGCGTGTGCAGATGAGCGCGCAGTCCGATCTCGGCGGCAATCATCTCGAGCGCGCCGAGCTCGCCTTCCGAGCCGTGCGTGCGCACGCTCGACGACGACTGCTGCCAGCTGTCGCGCTCGTACGGCGAGTCGCCGGTTGCCGACTCGGCGTCGCCGGCATGGAGGTCGGCGGCGGCGCTCGCCGTGGCGTCGTCGCCCGCGGACTCGTCGTGCGTGGACTCTTCGATTTCCAGGAAAGGATTTCGGCCCATCGCCTCGTGCACTTCCTGGGCGAAGTCGAGCGACGACAACTGCAGCAGGCGGACCGCGTGCTGCAGCCGCGGCGTCACGGCGTGCTGTTGGCGTTGTGCGGTTCGCAGCGCGGGAAATGTCATGTCGCGGACCTTCGGAGATGTCGGATTCGGGCCCGGCGATGCGGGCGGCTGTCGAGCGCTGAAGGGCTCTTTACGCAACCCCCGTGCCACTCGTTGCGTGCTGCCGATTTCGAAAGATCACCCGGGCAAAGCGGGTGGAAGCATTTGTCAGCGATGCCCGGCAACGCGCTTGCCGGGCATCGCTTGCAGCAACATTTGCCGGGACGGATCGCATGGGACGTGCATCGCGAACGCCCCAACGCGTTGCGCCGAACCCGGCTGCGGTTCTATACTCCCATACTCTACCTACCGATCGGTCGAAGGTGTTGTGCGCCGACGGATATTGAAGACGGCCGGGTCGAAGCCCGTTCGAGGAGACAAATCCCGTGGAAGAACCGCTCGTCCTGGTGACGCACGATGCCGGCGTCCGCACACTGACGTTGAACCGCCCGAAGGCACTGAACAGCTTCACCGCCGCCATGCATGGCGAGCTGGCGGCGGCGCTCGAGGCCGCGGCCGGCGACCCGGAGGTGCGCTGCCTGGTCCTCACCGGAAGCGGGCGTGGCTTCTGCGCGGGTCAGGACCTGGCCGACCCGTCGGTCGCGCCCAACCTCGCGCCGGGCGCCGCGCCCACCGACGTCGGCGCCACCGTCGAACGCTTCTACAAGCCGCTCGCCTTGCGCGTGCGCGCCATGCCGATCCCGGTGATCGCCGCCGTGAACGGTGTCGCCGCCGGCGCCGGTGCGAATCTGGCGCTGTGCTGCGACCTCGTCATCGCCAAGCGTTCGACCAGCTTCATCCAGGCTTTCGCGAAGATCGGCCTGGTGCCCGACTGCGGCGGCACCTGGCTGCTGCCGCGGCTGGTCGGCCGGGCCCGGGCGATCGGCCTGGCCATGCTCGGCGACAAGCTGCCCGCCGAGGACGCCGAGCGGCTCGGCCTGATCTGGAAGTGCGTGGACGACCTGGTCTTCGATGCCGAGGTCCGCGCCGTCGCGCAGCGCCTGGTGGCGATGCCTACGCGGGCCCTGGCCGCGACGCGTTCGGCGATCGACGCGGCCCAGCACCTCGACTTCGCCGCCGCGCTCAGCCACGAGGCGCGCCTGCAGACGACCCTGGGTGCCTCGCACGACTTTCTCGAGGGCGTCGACGCGTTCATGGCGAAGCGCGCGCCGCTGTTCACCGATCGCTGAATGCGGATGGAATCCGTCGCCAGCCCCACGCCGGCCGCCGTCGCGGCGCACATGTTCGCCGGCGATCACGCCTCGCGCGGGCTCGGCATGTCGATCGTGAGCGTCGGCGCAGGCACGGCGACGCTGACGATGACGGTCCGCGGCGACATGCTCAACGGCCACGAGATCTGCCACGGCGGCTTCATCACGACGCTCGCCGACTCGGCCTTCGCCTTCGCCTGCAACTCGGGCAACGTCGTCACCGTCGCCGCCGGGCTGACGGTCGACTTCTTGGCCCCGGCGCACCGCGGCGACGTGCTCACCGCCCAGGCGACCGAGGTGTCGCGCAGCGGCCGGACCGGCGTCTACGACATGGTCGTCACCAACCAGCGCGGCGCTCGCGTCGCGCTCGTGCGCGGCCGCTCGCACAGCCTGCCCGGTCGGGCCGTGATCCCGGCAAAGGAGCAGGGCCGATGAGCCGCCGGGCCGCTCCCGAGCCGAGTACCGGAGCGCGCAGCGCGGAGGATTCCAAATGACCGCGAAGCGACCGCTGCCGGGCGAGCTCGAGCCGATCGAGCGAGCCAGCCGGGACGAACTGCAGGCCCTGCAGTTGCAGCGGCTGCAATGGAGCCTGAGCCACGCCTATGACAAGGTGCCGCACTACCGTCAGGCATTCGATGCGAAAGGGGTTCATCCGTCGGACCTGAAGTCGCTGTCGGACCTGTCGAAGTTTCCGTTCACCGTGAAGAGCGACCTGCGCGAGCACTATCCGTTCGGCCTCTTCGCCGTGCCTCGCGGGCGCGTGGCGCGCATCCACGCCTCGTCGGGAACGACCGGCAAGCCGACCGTCGTTGGCTACACGCTGAAGGACATCGACACCTGGGCCGACCTGGTCGCGCGTTCGATCCGTGCCGCCGGCGGCCGGCCCGGCGACATGGTGCATATCGCTTACGGCTACGGCCTGTTCACCGGCGGCCTCGGCGCGCACTACGGCGCCGAGCGCGCCGGCTGCACGGTGATCCCGATGTCGGGCGGCCAGACCGAAAAGCAGGTTCAGCTGATCTGCGACCTGAAGCCGAACATCATCATGGTCACGCCTTCGTACATGCAGGTGTTGATCGAGGAGATGGTCAGGGAGGGGATCGACCCGCGCTCGACCAGCCTCGAGATCGGCATCTTCGGCGCCGAGCCCTGGACCGAGGCGATGCGCCACGAAATCGAGACCGCCGCCGGCATCGACGCGGTCGACATCTACGGCCTCTCGGAAGTGATGGGCCCGGGTGTCGCCAGCGAATGCATCGAGACCAAGGACGGTCCGGTGATCTGGGAGGACCACTTCTATCCCGAGATCATCGACCCCGAGACCGGCGAGGTCCTGCCCGACGGCGAAGAGGGCGAGCTGGTTTTCACGACGCTGACCAAGGAAGCCTTGCCGGTGGTCCGCTATCGCACCCGTGACCTGACGCGCCTGCTGCCGCCGACCGCGCGGGCGATGCGCCGGATGGGCAAGATCGTCGGCCGCAGCGACGACATGCTGATCATCCGCGGCGTCAACCTGTTCCCGACGCAGATCGAGGAGCTGGTGCTCAAGCACGGCCAGCTTTCGGGCCAGTACCAGCTTGTCGTCACGCGCGAGGGCAATCTCGACGACGTCGAGGTGCGCTGCGAGCTGCTGCCGGCGCACGCCGAAGCCGATCGCGGCGCGGTCGCCGCGGCGCTGCGGCATCGCATCAAGACGCTGATCGGCATCACCACCGCGGTGACCGTCGGCCTCCCGGACACGCTCGAACGCACGTTGGTCGGCAAGGCGCGACGCGTCATCGACCAGCGCCGCAAGTAGCACCAAGGAACCGCCATGTACACGCAAGCGATGGACACCATGGGCAAGGACCGCGAGGACGCTGCCAAGCCGATTCGCTCCGCCGAAGAGCTGGCGCATCAGGCGCAGTTCGACGAGCGCATCGACGCCGGCGAGTTCATCGAGGCCAAGGACTGGATGCCCGAGAACTACCGGCGCACCCTGGTGCGGCAGATCAGCCAGCACGCCCACTCCGAGATCGTCGGCATGCTGCCCGAGGGCAACTGGATCAGCCGCGCGCCGACGCTGAAGCGCAAGGCGATCCTGCTCGCCAAGGTGCAGGACGAAGCCGGCCACGGCCTCTATCTCTATGCCGCGGCGGAGACGCTCGGTACCTCGCGCGACCAGCTGGTGGCGGCGCTGCATTCGGGCAAGGCCAAGTACAGCTCGATCTTCAACTACCCGACCCTGAGCTGGGCCGACATGGGCGTGATCGGCTGGCTCGTCGACGGCGCGGCGATCATGAACCAGGTGCCGCTCTGCCGCTGTTCCTACGCGCCGTACGCGCGGGCCATGGTGCGCATCTGCCGGGAGGAGTCGTTCCACCAGCGGCAAGGCTTCGAGGCCTTGCTGACGATGATGACGCATGGCAGCGAGGCGCAGAAGGCGATGGTGCAGGACGCGGTCGACCGCTGGTGGTGGCCGAGCCTGATGATGTTCGGGCCGCCCGATGCCGAGTCGCCGAACTCGGAGCAGTCGATGCGCTGGGGCATCAAGCGCATCAGCAACGACGACCTGCGCCAGAAGTTCGTCGACGCCACTGTCGAGCAGTCGAAGCTGCTCGGCGTGACCATGCCCGACCCCGAGCTGCGCTGGAACGAAGCGCGCCAGAGCTACGACTTCGGCGCGATCGACTGGAAGGAATTCTGGCAGGTCGTCGGCGGCGACGGGCCCTGTAATCGCGAGCGTCTTGCCGCGCGGGTCAAGGCCTGGAACGACGGTGCCTGGGTTCGCGACGCGGCGATGGCGCACGCGTCAAGACAAGAATTCAAGGAGGCCGCATGAGCGACGCTGCAGTGAAGAACGAGTGGCCGCTGTGGGAAGTGTTCGTGCGCAGCAAGGCCGGCCTCGACCACAAGCATTGCGGCAGCCTGCACGCCGCCGATCCGCAGATGGCGATCCAGCTCGCCCGCGATGTCTACACGCGGCGCCAGGAAGGGACGAGCGTCTGGGTCGTCCGCTCCGACCAGATCACGGCCAGCGACCCCGGCGACAAGGCCGCCTATTTCGACCCGATGGCCGACAAGGTCTATCGTCATCCGACCTTCTACGAGCTGCCGAAGTCGCTCGACCACATGTGATGGGCGCCTGATGCAAGCCTCGATCAGCGTTTCCCGCGACCCGTCGGTGCAGTATCTGCTGCGCATCGGCGACACCTGCCTGATCCTCGCCCAGCGCCTTGCCGAGTGGTGCGGCCACGCGCCGGTGGTCGAGGAAGACATCGCGCTCTCGAACATGGCGCTCGACCTGGTCGGCCAGGCGCGTGCGGTGCTGACCCGCGCCGGCCGGCTCGAGGCCGAACTCGGCGGCGCCATGCACGACGAAGACCAGCTCGCCTTCCTGCGCGACGAGCGCGACTTCCACAACCTCACGGTGGTCGAGCTGCCGCGCGGCGACTTCGCGGTGACGACGCTGCGCAACTTCGCGCTCGCCACGTTCCTGAAGCTGCTCTGGCTGCGCCTCGAGCGATCGAACGACGCCGAGCTGGCCGGCATCGCCGGCAAGGCGGTGAAGGAAGCGCGCTATCACCAGGAGCACGCCGCCGACTGGGTGGTGCGCCTCGGCGACGGCACGGCCGAATCGGCAGCGCGCATGAAGGCGGCGCTCGACCTGCTCTGGCCTTACCTCGCCGAGATCTTCGAGAGCGACGAGGTCGATGCGCACGCCGCCGCCTCGGGCCTCGGCCCGCGCTGGTCCGAGCTGCGCGACGACTGGCGCGCCGAGTTCGACGGCGTCGTCGCCGCCGCGCGGCTGGCGCTGCCGGCGGATCGCAGCTTTCGCAGCACCGGCAAGGCCGGGCGGCACAGCGAGCACCTCGGCTACATCCTGGCCGAGATGCAGCATCTGCAGCGCGCGTTCCCGGGCGGCGTGTGGTGAGCGACGTGATCGCGCTGTCGCGCGTCGAGCGCGCCTGGACCGTGCTCGACGGTGTGCTCGACCCTGAAGTTCCGGTCGTCTCGGTACGCGACCTCGGCATCGTCCGCGACGTCGTCGAGACCCGCGAAGGCTTGACGGTGGTCGTCACGCCGACTTATTCGGGCTGCCCCGCCACCGAAGTCATCGAGAAGAGCATCGTCGACGCCCTCGTTGCCGACGGCCTCGGCCCGGTCCGCGTCGAGATGCAGCGCGCTCCCGCCTGGACCACCGACTGGATGAGCGAGAAGGGCCGTCGCCAACTGCGCGAATACGGCATCGCGCCGCCCGGGCCGGTGGCCGCGGCGCTGAGCGCGCCGCTGCGCTTCGTGCCGCGCCCGCCGCTCCAGGCGCTGGCCTGTCCGCGTTGCGAGAGCCCGAACACGGAACGGATCTCGGCCTTCGGTGCCACCGCGTGCAAGGCGCTCTGGCGCTGCAAGGCCTGCGGCGAGCCGTTCGAGCATTTCAAGCCGATCTGACGAGCCGATGAGCCGATGAGCATTCACTTCCATCCGCTGAAGATCCGCAGCGTTCGCCCCGACACCGACGAGGCGGTCATCGTCTCGTTCGACGTACCGGCAGACTTGAGCGAAGCCTTCCGCTTCACCCAGGGCCAGCACCTGACCTTGCGCAATACGGTCGACGGCAGCGACGAGCGGCGCTCCTACTCGATCTGCGCCGGCGTCGACGACGGCGAGCTGCGCGTCGGCATCCGCAAGGTGCCCGGCGGGCGCTTCTCGACCTGGATCCACGAATCGCTGAACGCCGGTGACACGATCCAGGTGATGGCGCCCGAAGGCCGCTTCTTCGTGCCCCTCGACCCGCATGCGGCGCGCCGCTACCTCGGCATCGCCGGCGGCAGCGGTATCACGCCGATTCTCTCGATCATGAAGACCGTGCTCGCGGCCGAGCCGCAGTCGCGCTTCACCCTGATCTACGGCAACCGCAAGCTCCGCTCGACGATGTTTCTCGAAGACCTCGAGGATCTGAAGAACCGCTACCTCTCGCGCCTGACGCTGCACCTGGTCTTCTCGCAGGAATCGACCGACCTGCCGCTCTACAGCGGCCGCATCGGCCGCGACAAGATCGGCGAGTTCCTCGACACGCTGGTCGACCCGAAGGGCATCGACCACGCCTTCGTCTGCGGGCCGCACGGCGTCAACGACGAGGCCGAGGCGGCGCTGCTCGCCGCCGGCGTCGCGCCGGAGAAGATCCACATCGAGCGCTTCGGCATCCCCGACACCGAGGGCGACGCGCGCCGCGCCCTGAACGATGTGCAGGAGGGCGACGCCGCCGACGCGCAGGTGACGATCGTTCGCGACGGCGTGAGCAAGACGATCGACTTCCACGCGCACCAGGGCAACATCCTCGATGCCGCTGCTGCCGCCGGGCTCGAGGTGCCGTTCTCCTGCAAGTCGGGCGTCTGCTGCACCTGCCGCGCCAAGCTGCTCGAAGGCGAGGTGCGCATGGCGCGCAATTTCGCGCTCGAGAAGCACGAGGTCGCGGCCGGCTTCGTGCTCACCTGCCAATCGCACCCGCTCACGGAACGAGTCGTCCTCTCGTTCGACGAGCGGTAGTCCGGCTCGCATCGCATGCCGCGCGGAAGAGCCCGGGGCTACGACGACCAGCGCGAGCAGATCCTTGCCCGTGCCGCCAAGCTGTTCGCCAAGCGCGGGTACACCGCGACCTCTATGAACGAGGTGGCCGAGGCCTGCGGCGTCTCCAAGCCCTCGCTCTACCATTACGTGCAGGACAAGCAGCAGCTGCTGGTCGAGATCGCCGCCGCGCACATCGCCCGGCTGGAAGCGCTGGTCGACGAGGTCGCAGCCGAAACGCACGGCCCCGAGGCGCGCGTGCGGCGTCTCATCGCCGCCTTTCTCGCCGTCTACGCCGGCTCGCAGGCCGAGCACCGCGTGCTGACCGAGGACGTGAAGTTCCTGCCGGCGGCCGACCGGCGCCGCATTCTCGACGGCGAGCGCAAGGTCGTCGCCGCCTTCGCCGATGCGATCGCCGGGGCGCGGCCGGAGCTGCGCGATCACAATCTCGACAAGCCGCTCACCATGCTGCTGTTCGGCATGATGAACTGGATGTTCACCTGGCTACGGCCACGCGGCGAGTTCAGCCACGCCGACATGGCACCGGTGGTCGCCGAGCTGTTCTTCGGCGGCCTGGGCGCGGTTCGCGCGCCCGGCGCGCCGGCGATCGACTTTCCCCATCCCATCAACGGAGACACTGCATGCCTCACCCCGCCAAATTCGCGGTCGCGCTCGGCCTCGCCGCCGCGGCCACGTTCGTGAATGCCGACATCAACGTCGGCGTCACCGTCTCGGCCACCGGACCGGCCGCGTCGCTCGGCATCCCGGAGAAGAACACGATCGCGCTGATGCCGCAGACGATCGGCGGCCAGAAGGTCAACTACATCGTCCTCGACGACGCCTCCGACACGACGACGGCGGTGGCCAACGCGAGAAAGCTGATCACCGAGAACAAGGTCGACGTGCTGCTGGGCTCGACGACGACGCCGAACTCGCTGGCCATGATCGACGTCGCCGCCGAGGCGCAGACGCCGATGATCTCGATGGCCGCGTCGGCGCGCATCGTCGAGCCGATGGACGCCAAGCGCCGCTGGGTCTTCAAGACGCCGCAGAACGACATCATGATGTCGCTGGCGATCGCCGCCCACATGCAGCAGTCGGGTGTCAAGACGGTCGGCTTCATCGGCTTCAACGACGCCTACGGCGAAGGCTGGTACGGCGAGTTCGCGAAGATCGCGCCGGTCAAGGGACTGACCATCGTCGCCAGCGAGCGCTATTCGCGCACCGACACCTCGGTGACCGGCCAGGTGCTGAAGCTGATCGCCGCCAAGCCCGATGCGATCCTCATCGCCGCCTCCGGCACGCCGGCGGTGCTGCCGCAGCGCACGCTCAAGGAGCGCGGCTACACCGGCAAGTACTACCAGACGCACGGCGTCGCCAACAACGACTTCCTGCGCGTCGGCGGCAAGGACGTCGAAGGCACCTACCTGCCTTCTGGCCCGGTGCTGGTCGCCGGACAGTTGCCACCGAACTACCCGGTCAAGCCGAGCGCCATGGACTATGTGGCCAAGTACGAAGCCGCCTACGGCAAAGGCTCGGTCTCGACCTTCGGCGCGCACGCCTGGGACGCCGGCCGGCTGATGAGCTTCGCCGCGGCCAAGGCGCTGAAGAAGGCGCAGCCGGGCACGCCCGAGTTCCGCGCCGCGCTGCGCGACGCACTCGAGGCGACGAGCGAGGTCGAAGGCGCGCACGGCATCTTCAACATGTCGCCCACCGACCACCTCGGCCTCGACCAGCGCGCCCGCGTCATGGTGAAGATCGAGAACGGCGCCTGGAAGTACCAACCCTGAAATGAAGCCCCCACGCTCACTCCGTTCGCTGCCCCCCGAGGGGGCGGCGCCGCCCTTGGGGCGGCCCGGCGGGCGGCGCGTGCCGACCTAGGACCTTCGATGAACATCTTGCAAAGTCTCATCGCCGACCGCTGGATCGGCTCGCGCGCCGGCGCCGCGCTCTCGAGCGCAATCGACGGCTCGACGCTCCATCACACGCACGCCGACGAGATCGATTTCGGCGAGGCGCTGAGCCATGCGCGAGAGACTGGCGTGCCCGCCCTGATTGCGATGGACTTCCAGCAGCGCGCGGCGCGGCTGAAGGCGCTTGCCGCCTACCTCAACGAGAGGAAGGAAGAGCTCTACACGATCTCGCGCCACACCGGCGCGACACGCAACGACAGCTGGGTCGACATCGAAGGCGGCACCGGCACGCTCTACGCCTACGCCTCGATGGGCGGCAACGAATTGCCGTCGGGCAACGTCGTTCACGAAGGTCCGGCGGTCTCGATCGGCAAGAAGGGTCACTTCGCCGGCACTCACATCCTGGTGCCGCGCGGCGGCGTCGCGGTGCACATCAACGCCTTCAACTTTCCGGTCTGGGGCCTGCTCGAGAAATTCGCGCCGACCTTTCTCGCGGGCATGCCGTGCATCGCCAAGCCGGCGACGGCGACCAGCTACCTGACCGAGGCGATGGTGCGCCTGATGGTCGAGTCGGGCCTCTTGCCCGCGGGCAGCCTGCAGCTGGTCATCGGCTCGACCGGTGACCTGCTCGACCGGCTCGACAGCCAGGACGTGGTCACCTTCACCGGCTCGGCCGACACGGCGCTCAAGCTGCGCGGCAATGCCAACCTGCTCGCGAAGTCGATCCCCTTCAACGCCGAGGCCGACTCGCTCAACGCCGCCATCCTCGGCCCCGACGTGCAGCCGGGCGACGCCGAGTTCGAACTCTTCGTCAAGGAAGTTGTGCGCGAAATGACGGTCAAGGCCGGCCAGAAGTGCACCGCGATCCGCCGCGCCATCGTGCCGCGCCAGCACATCGACGCGCTGGCGGCAAAGCTGCGCGAGCGGCTCGATCGCGTCGTCTTCGGCGACCCCGCCGTGGAAGGCGTGAAGATGGGCGCGCTCGCCTCGTGGGCGCAACAGAAGGATGTCGCCGAGCGGGTCGCGATGCTCTCGCGCGGCAACGAAGTCGTGATCGGTCGCGGCGAAGCCTTCGCTCCCGTGGGCGAAGGCACGGCCAAGGGCTCGTTTTTCGCGCCCACGCTGCTGCTTTGTCGCGATCCGATGACGAACGACGCCGTTCACGACGTCGAAGCGTTCGGCCCGGTCAGCACGCTCATGCCCTACGGCGATTTCGACGAGGCGATGGCGCTCGCGGCGCGCGGCCGCGGCAGCCTGGTCGCGACGCTGGTCACCATGGATCCGAAGATCGCGGCGAAGGCAATCCCGCAGATGGCGGCCTGGCATGGCCGCTTGCTCGTGCTGGACCGCGAAGCCGCGGCCGAGTCGACCGGCCACGGCTCGCCCTTGCCGATGTTGAAGCACGGTGGTCCCGGTCGCGCCGGCGGCGGCGAGGAGCTGGGCGGCATCCGCGCCGTCAAGCACTACCTGCAGCGCGCTGCGGTGCAGGGCTCGCCCACCATGCTCACGGCAGTGACCGGCGAGTACGTGCGCGGCGCCGCGCTGCACGAGAGCGACCTGCATCCGTTCCGCAAGCACTTCGAGGAGTTGGCGATCGGCGACTCGCTGCTCACGCATCGGCGCACCGTCAGCGAGGCCGACATCGTCGCCTTCGGCGGCGTCTCGGGCGACTTCTTCTACATGCACTTCGACGCCATTGCCGCCAAGGAGTCGGCCTTCGGCCAGCGCATCGCGCACGGCTACTTCGTGCTCTCGGCGGCGGCGGGCCTGTTCGTTTCGCCGGCGCCGGGGCCGGTGCTCGCCAACTACGGGCTCGACACGCTGCGCTTCGTCAAGCCCGTGGCGATCGGCGACACGATCCGCGCGCGCCTGACCTGCAAGCGCAAGATCGACCGCAACAAAAAAGACGCGCAAGGCAAGGGCCAGGGCGTCGTCGCCTGGGACGTCGAGGTCACGAACCAGGCCGACGAGCTGGTCGCGAGCTACGACATCCTGACGCTGGTCGCCAAGCGCGCGGCCTAGCCGTTGCGACGGGGCACGGCGATGAATCGCGAGCGCCGGGGAAAACCCTCCGGGCTCGCGAGGGTCGCGCTCCTAGAATCGTTTCGCTGTTGCTTCAGGACACCTCGATGACCCCGACCCGGCGTGCCGGCGCGCCGAAGAAGCCCGCCGCCACGAGCGCCGGGTTGCGCATCCTCAAGAAATATCCCAACCGGCGCCTCTACGACACCGAGGTTTCGAGCTACATCACGCTCACCGAGGTGAAGGCGATGGTGCTGCAGGGCGTGAACTTCGAGGTCCGCGACGCCAAGACCGGCGACGACCTCACGCGCAGCATCCTGCTCCAGATCATCCTCGAGGAAGAGACCGGCGGCGTGCCTATCTTCTCGACCTCGATGCTGTCGCAGATCATCCGCTTCTACGGCCACGCGATGCAGGGGATGATGGGCACCTACCTCGAGTCCAACCTGCAGACCTTCACCGACATCCAGGGCCGGATCGCCGAGCAGTCGAAGGGTCTGGTCGACCCGAAGCTGCCGAGCCCGGAGCTGTGGACGCAGTTCCTCAACGGGCAAGCGCCGATGGTGCAGGGGCTGATGGGCAACTACATGGAGCAGTCGCGCCAGGCCTTCCTGAAGATGCAGGAGCAGGTGGCCAAGCAGGCGGCGTCGCTGTTCCCCGGACTGCCCACGGTCGTCAAGCCTCCCGCGAAGCGCTGAGCCCTTGCGACCGCGCAGGCGCGGCCGATCGGCGAAAATCCGACGATGACAGAGGACACGCTCGTTCGACCCTCCGCCGCACCGACGGCCACCGCCGCCCCGAAGATCGGCTTCGTCTCGCTCGGCTGCCCGAAGGCGCTCACCGACTCCGAGCTGATCCTGACGCGCCTTTCGGCCGAGGGCTACGCCACCTCGAAGACCTTCGCCGGCGCCGACCTCGTCATCGTCAATACCTGCGGCTTCATCGACGACGCGGTGCGCGAAAGTCTGGCGACGATCGGCGAGGCGCTGGCAGAGAACGGCAAGGTCGTCGTCACCGGCTGCCTCGGTGCCAAGGCCGACGAGGGCGGTGGCAACCTGGTGCGGCAGATGCACCCGAGCGTGCTCGCCGTGACCGGTCCACATGCTACCGAAGAGGTCATGGACGCGGTGCATCTGCACGTGCCCAAGCCGCACGATCCCTTCGTCGATCTGGTGCCGGCGTCGCGGACCTCGATCGGCATCAAGCTGACACCGAAGCACTACGCCTACCTGAAGATCAGCGAGGGCTGCAATCACCGCTGCACCTTCTGCATCATCCCGAGGCTGCGCGGCGACCTGGTGTCGCGGCCGGTGGGCGATGTGCTCGCCGAAGCGGCGGCGTTGTTCGAATCCGGCGTCAAGGAATTGCTCGTCATCAGCCAGGACACCAGCGCCTATGGCGTCGACGTGCGCTACCGCACCGGGTTCTGGGAAGGGCGTCCGGTCAAGACGCAGCTGCTCGACCTGTGCGAGCGCCTCGCCGAGATCGCCGAGCCGCATGGCGCCTGGGTCCGCCTGCACTACGTCTACCCCTATCCGCACGTCGACGCCATCCTGCCGCTGATGGCGACCGGCCGCATCCTTCCGTATCTCGACGTGCCGTTCCAGCATTCGCACCCCGACGTGCTGCGCCGCATGAAGCGGCCGGCCAGCGGCGAGAAGAACCTCGAGCGGTTGGCGCGCTGGCGCGAGATCTGCCCCGAGCTGGTGGTGCGCAGCACCTTCATCGCCGGATTTCCAGGCGAGACCGAGGCCGAGTTCGAGGACCTGCTCGCCTTCTTGCACGAAGCGAAGATCGACCGCGCCGGCTGCTTCGCCTATTCGGCAGTCGACGGTGCGACGGCGAATGCGATCCCCGGCATGTTGCCGATCGAGCTGCGCGAAGAGCGGCGTGCGCGCGTCATGGCGGTGGCCGAGGCGGTGTCGATCGAGAAGCTCGCGCGACGTGTCGGCGCGACGATGCAGGTGCTCGTCGATTCGGCGCCCGGCCTGGGCAGGAAAGGCGGTGTCGGCCGCAGTTATGCCGATGCGCCCGAGATCGACGGCCGGGTCCGCCTGCTGCCGCCGGAGAAAGCCTCGAAGACGTTGAGGGCGGGCGAGTTCACGCGTGCGCGGATCGTCGCCGTCGACGGACACGATCTCGTCGGCGTGCCCATCTGAGTCGATGAAGAAAAAGCCCCCGAGCAGCACCTCGCTCATCGCCCACGCCTACCGTCCGCCCGCAGGCTTCGGCTCGGTGCAGCCGGCGGTGCACAAGGCCTCGACGGTGTTGTTCGCGAACACGGCGGCGCTGCGCTCGCGCACCTGGAAGTCGAAGGCCGGCTACACCTACGGCCTGCATGGAACGCCGACCACCTTCACGCTCGAAGAGCGCATCGCCACGCTCGAAGGCGGCCTCGACACCCTGCTCGTGCCGAGCGGCCTCGCGGCGATCACGCTCGTCGACGCCGCCTTGCTGCGTGCCGGCGACGAACTGCTGATTCCCGACAACGCCTACGGCCCGGGCAAGGAGCTGGCGCGCAACGAGCTCGCAGGCTGGGGCATTGCGCATCGCTTCTACGACGCCATGGATCCGGCTTCGCTGGCCGCGGCGATCACGCCGAAGACGCGCCTCGTTTGGCTCGAAGCGCCCGGCTCGGTGACGATGGAGTTCCCGGACTTGCCGGCCCTGGTCGCAGCGGTGCGCCGGCATCGGGGCGTGCTCGTCGCGATCGACAACACCTGGGGCGCCGGCCTCGCCTTCGGCCCCTTCGACGTCGGCGCCGACGTCTCGATCCAGGCCCTCACCAAGTACGCCTCGGGCGGCGCCGACGTGCTCATGGGCTCGGTGACGACGCGCGACGAATCGCTGCATCAGCGGTTGAAGGCGACGCACATGCGCATGGGCTGGGGCGTTGGCGCGAACGACGCCGAGGCGGTGCTGCGCGGCCTGCCGTCGATCGCCTTGCGCTACGAGGCGCAGGACCGCGCCGGCCGCGCGCTCGCGGCGTGGTGGCAGGCGCGGCCGGAGGTCGTCGCCGTGCTCCATCCCGCCTTGCCCGGCTCACCGGGCCATGCCCATTGGGCCGAGCTTTGCACGCAGTCCGCCGGCCTTTTCTCGGTCGTCTTCGACACCCGCTTCAGTGCCCGCCAGGTCGACGCTTTTCTCGACGCCTTGAAGCTTTTCAAGCTCGGCTACTCGTGGGCCGGTCCGGTCAGCCTGGCCGTTCCGTACGACCTGGCCGTGTACCGGTCGCGGCCGCCATGGCCGGGCACGCTGGTGCGCTTCTCGATGGGGCTCGAGGCGGTGGGTGACCTGATCGAGGATTGCGCCCAGGCGCTGGCGGCGCTCGCTTAGGACGCCGCGGCACGTTCCCGCGGACGCAGGCGCATGCGCAGGCCGACCGGGTTCATCGTCAGCTGAAGCTGCTCGCGGGCATCCTGACCATCGATCGCGGCGACGCTGACGAGCTCGAACCGGCTGAGCAGCATCGCCATGCACATCTTCATTTCGAGCAGGGCGAGGTAGCGCCCCGGGCAGACGCGCGGACCGGCGCCGAACGGCATGGAGACCCGCTTCGCCGCGCTGGCGGCTTGCGCGGGTCCGCCCTCGGCGAGCCACCGTTCGGGACGAAACGCGGCGGCCTCCGGAAAGTAGCGGTCGTCGACGCCGTCGTTGCGCATCACGCCCCAGATCAGCGTGCCATGCGGCATGGCGATGTCGCCGACGACTGCATCGCGCAGGAGCTGCAGGCCGAGGAAGGGCGCCACGGGCTTGAGGCGCATCGTTTCGTGCGCGCAGGCCTCGATGAAGTCGAGGCGGTCGAGCCGCTCGTGGTCGAGCTGGCCGTCGGGGCAGGCCGCCATCACTTCGCGGACGGCGCGTTCGAGCGCCGTCGGGTTGCGTGCCAGCAGGTAGAGCATCCAGGCCAGGGTGTTGGCGGTCGTGTCCTCGCCCGCCAGCAGCATGGTCAGCACGTTGCCGGCGACCTCGGTGTCGCCGACGCCGCTGCCTTCGGCTTCCGAGGCGACCAGCATCGCCTCGAGCAGATTGCGCGGCCGGTTGCGCAACTCCGGGTCGGCGGCGAGGCGGGCTCGCGCCTGGGCGATGAAGACCTCGATCGCCTTCTGCACCTCGACGACAGCGTGCTCGAGGCGCCGGTCCGATGGGCGGCGCCACCAGCGCCAATAAGGCAGCGGCGACATGACGCGGCCGAACAGCGCGGGGAAGATCTTGTCGAGGTGCTGCTGGATGACTTCATCGTCGGACTCGAGCGTCTTCACCTCGGCGCCGAAGGCCAGGCCAGCGATCGCGTCGACGGTGAAGCGCATCAGGTCGGGCTGCAGCGGGATGTCCTCGCCGCGGCTCGCCGCACGCGCCCAGCGCGCATGCAGCCGCTCCGTGACGCGCGCCAGCGAGGGCAGGTAGTCGCGCACATGGGTCGGGTCGAAGCCGGCCATGACCATCCGGCGCTGACGCTTCCAGGCGTCGCCCTCGGCAAGAAAGACGCCCGCGGGAAGCCCGAGCTCGCCCCAGATCTCGCCGAGCTTGGCACTGCGACGAACGCCGTCGGGCCGGTCGCGCAGCAGGCCGGCCAGCGCCGCGTGGTCGGCGACGGCGACGAACCTGCGGCTGCCGACCCGAAAGCGGAAGTAGGGGCCGTAGCGATCGACCCAGTCTTCGACGCTGCGATGCAGCGCCAGGCGGTCCATCTGCAGCAGATTGCCGACGACGGGCAGGCCGCGCGGTCCTGACAGGTCCTCGACGCGGCGCGTGGCGACCTTGGCGAGCGGCCTTGCGGCGACGGACGTTTCCACTCTCGACCTCCTCCGCGCCGAATCGGTCGCGGGGCGATTCTCGCGTCAGCGTTGCCTGCTGCGCAAGCGCATCGACAGCGACCCCGGCGCCATCGTGAACGACATGCGCTCGTCGGGCGAGTCGCCGTCGGACGTGTCCACGCCTTCGATCTCGAAGCGGCCGAGCAAGGTCGCCAGCGCCATCTTCATCTCGAGCATCGCCAGATGCCGACCGGGGCAGACACGCGGACCGGCGCCGAACGGCATGCCGATGCGATTCGCCGAACTCGCGCTCAGGCCGGTGGCCAGCCAGCGCTCCGGGTCGAACTGCGCCGCCTTGGCGAAATAGTCGTCGCGCAACGAGTCGCTGCGCATCGCGCCGAAGACCAGCGTGCCGGCGGGCACGCGGATGTCGGCGATCGTCGTGTCGCGCAAGGACTGCACGACCAGCAGCGGCGCCACCGGCTTGAGCCGCATCGTCTCGTTGGCGCAGGCATCGAGCCAGTGCAGGCGGGCAAAGCGCTCCGGCGTCCAGTCGCGCGGCTCGCCGAGCACAGCGTCGATCTCGGCGCGAGCGCGCTCGAGGCTGGCCGGGTTGGTGGCGAGCAACCAGATCGCCCAGGCCAGAGTATTGGCGGTCGTGTCCTCGCCGGC
>JANXXS010000175.1 GCA_025350505.1 Burkholderiales bacterium | reverse complement strand
CATGCGGCCCGAGATCTGGAAGCGGTTGCCGAGCTCGCCGCGGATCACCGGCGCCGTCACGACCTCGCCCTTGCCCTTCTCGAACAACAGGATCGCCATCCGCTTGCCGATGTTCTCGCGCGAGATGTCGCGCATGATGCGCGCGCCCTTGGCGTCGACCGTGAGGTGCACCGCCGGCTCCTGGCTCTGGCCGTCGAAGCCGGGCTGCGCGTCGGTGAGGCTCTCGCCGGTCAGGATGACCTGGCGCTTGACGACGATCGGCGCGCCGTTGCGCTCGACGTACTTCTCGCTGCCGAAGGGCACCGGGCCTGCGCCCGATTCGGCGGCGCGGCCTTCGCTGCTGTCGTCGACCATGCGCAGCTCGAGCGTCGCGGTGCGGCCGATGATGTCCTTGGCCTTGGCCGTGTCCTGCACGCCCGGCAGCTGCACGACGACGCGGTCGGCGCCCTGCTGCTGGATCACCGGCTCGGCCACGCCGAGCTCGTTGACGCGGTTGTGCAGGGTCGTGATGTTCTGCGTGATGGCCGCGCTCTGCACCCGCTTGGCGGCGTCGGGCTTGAGGTTGCCGGTGAGCTTGAAGTCGCTGCCCTCGACGCTGTCGATCCAGACGAGGTCGGTGAGTTGGTCGGCGAGCACGGCGCGTGCCGCGGCCGCGGTGGCGGCGTCGCGGAAGCGGATCACGACCGAATTGCCGTCGCGGGCGATGCCGGCGTGGCGGATGGTCTTGTCGCGCAGCAGCGATCGTGCGTCGCCGGCGAGCGAGTCGGCGCGCTTGGTGAGCGCCGCCTTCATGTCGACCTGCATCAGGAAGTGGACGCCGCCGCGCAGGTCGAGGCCGAGGTACATGGGCAGCGCATGCATCGCCGTCAGCCACTTCGGCGAGCGCGACAGCAGGTTCAGGGCGACGATGTAGGTCGGGTTGTCGGCATCCGGATTGAGCGCTGCGCCGAGCGCGTCCTTGGCCTTGCGCTGCGCATCGAGGTCGGCGAAGCGCGCCTTCACCGAATTGCCGTCGTACTGCACGAAGTCGGCCTTCAGCCCGGCCTTGGCGAGGATGCCCTCGACCCTCGACGCCAGCGACGAATCGATCTTCAGCGTGACCTTGCCGCTCGAGACCTGCACCGCCGGCGCTTCGCCAAAGAAATTGGGCAGCGTGTAGACGATGCCGATGAAGAGGGCGATCACGAGGATCGCGTACTTCCAGGCCGGATAGCGATTCAAATGCCGCTCCGCCTACTTGACCGTGCCCTTGGGCATGACCTGGATCACGGCCGAGCGCTGCACCTGGATCTCGACGCCGCCGGCGATCTCCAGGCTGATGAACGACTCGCCCATCTTCGAGATCTTGCCGAGCATGCCGCCCGAGGTGACCACCTCGTCGCCCTTGGCCAGGGCGTCGATCATCGCCTTCGCTTCCTTTTGCCGCTTCATCTGCGGGCGGATCATGACGAAGTAGAGAACGACGAACATGAGGACCAGCGGCAGCATGCTGCCGAGGCCGCCCCCGAACATCGAGTCGGCGCCGGCGGCCGGCGCGGCCTGGGCGAAAGCTTCGGATATGAACACGGGCTGTCCTCTCGGGGAAGCCGGACGCTGCCGGCAAAACCTGTCGATTGTAGAGGGGCGGCTCCGCTCAGACCCCGCTGGGGGCGGGCACCGGCTCGGGCACCCGGCGGCTGCGGGCAGCGGCGGGCCGCAGCGCCGGAACCAGGCGCAGCAGCGTGATCTCCGAAGGCGCGCCGAATCGCTTCGGCGGACCCCAGTAGCCGGTGCCGCGGCTGGTGTAGACCCACATCCTGCGCCAGCGCTTCAGCCCGGCGGTGAACGGCTGCTGCAGGCGGACCAGGAAGTTCCAGGGCAGGAACTGGCCGCCGTGCGTGTGGCCCGAGAGCTGCAGATCGAAGCCGGCTGCCTCGGCCGCCTCGGCGCTGCGCGGCTGGTGCGCGAGCAGCACGCGCAGGGCCGCCGGCGGGCTGCCTTCGAGCGCCCGCTTCGGGTCGCTCGCCTCGGCGCGGTCGAAATGGCCGGCGCTGAAATCGGTGACACCGGCGACGACGATCGCCGCGCCGCTGCGGCGCAGCACGACGTGCTCGTTCATCAGCACGATGATGCCGAGCCGGCGCAGCTCGCCGACCCAGGCTGCGGCGCCCGAGTAGTACTCGTGGTTGCCGGTGACGAAGAAGGTGCCTTCGCGCGAGCGCAGCCCGGCCAGCGGCGCAACGTGCTCGGCCAGCTCGCGCACCGAGCCGTCGACGAGGTCACCGGTGATGGCGACAACGTCGGCGTCGAGCTTGTTGACCGCCTCGACCACCGCCTCGACGTAGGGCCGCTTGATGGTCGGGCCGACGTGGATGTCGCTGATCTGGGCGATGCGAAATCCGTCGAGCGCGGGCGGCAGGTCGAGCACCGCCACGTCGACGTGGACCACCGCCGCCGTCCGCCGCGCGTTGACGAAGCCGAGCAGCGTCACCACTGCGGCAATCAACGGCACGGCGCGGGCGCTGATGAGCACCAGCGCCGGCATCGGCACCCTGCCGGGCGCGACGACGCCGACCAAGGTCGCGGCGAGCAAGCCCAGGTCGCGAAAAAAGGTCAGGACGAACAGCGATGAGAACAGGCCCATGCCGATCAGCCCGCTCCAGGCGAGCACACGATCGACCGCTCGTACCGGCTGCGAACGCCGCGCCTGGAAAGCGAACGGCAGCGTCAGGAACGAGGCGACGAGGACGAGGGCGAAGGCGGCGCTCATCCAGGCCGCGCCCAGCGCCGGAGCGATGCGCCAGACGACGTAGCCATACAACACGAGGGAGAAGAGGCGCAGCGGCATCGGCCGCATGTGGGCACGGCGGCGGCGGCTTCAATCCCCGATTTCGCCGCGCCGCGCCGGCTCCCGAAAAAGATCGATCGCCAGCCGGCGCAACCAGCGCACGCCCGGGTCGTCCTCGGCGCGCCTGCTCCAGTGCAACGCGATCGGGATCTCGCCGATCGACCAGCGCGGCCGGGCGATGCGAAACCGCCCGCCCTGCGCGAACTTGCGCGCGATGCGCAGCGGCAGCACGACCGCCAGATCGGTGGCGCCGACGATCGCCGGAATCACCATGAAGTGCGGGATGCTGAGCCGCACCTTGGCCGAAAGCGAAAGCCGGTCCAGCACTTTCGCCGTCTCGGTGTGGTGGCGCACGACCACGAAGTCGAGCCGCTCGAGCACGCCCTGCGAAGGCCGCGCCGTCAGCACCGGGTGGTCGGCGCGCGCCAGCACGACGTAGCGCTCCATGAAGAGGCGCTGCTGCACGGTCTTCTCGACGCCGGGCAGGTAGCCGAAGGCGACGTCGATCTTGCCGGCGTCGAGGGCCTCTTCGATCTGCGCGTAGTCGAGCTGGTGCGTCTCGATGCGCACGCCTGGGGCGTCTACACGCACGCGCTGCATCAGCCCGGGCAGGAATTCGGCCTCGCCGATGTCGCTCATGTGGATGCGGAAGGTGCGCCGCGCCTCGGCCGGGTCGAAGCTGGCCGACGCATGCAGGCCCTGCTCGAGCAGCAGCATCGCCTGCTGCACCGAGTGGGCGAGCGCGTCGGCGGCGGCGGTCGGCTGCACGCCGCCGGCGGCGCGGATGAAGAGCGCATCCTTTATCAGCAGGCGCAAGCGCGTCAGCGCCTGGCTCACCGCCGGCTGCGACAGGCCGAGCGCCTCGGCGGCACGGCTGACGCTGCGCTGTCGGTAGATGGCGTCGAAGACGCGGATCAGGTTGAGGTCGAGGTCACGGATATGCATGCAGCGAATAGTACTTAGTACGTTTCGCCAATGGCCGAAGCGGAGCCGCACCGATAAGCTACGCGCCAGAACAGCCTGCGGCGCGCCAGCACACGCGGCGCGCACGGAGACGAACCGGTGGAAGTTTCTTTCAGCAAGGAAGTCGAGCTGCTGCGCCTCGGTGCCGGCCAGGTCTTCCATGGCGAAGGCATTCTCGCCATCACCAAGGGCCTGCTGCAATCGGGCGTCGCCTATGTCGGCGGCTACCAGGGCGCGCCGGTCTCGCACCTGCTCGACGTCATGGTCCAGGCCGAGCCCTACATGAAGCAGCTCGGCGTGCACGTCGAAGCCTGCGCCAACGAGGCTTCGGCGGCAGCGATGCTCGGCGCCTCGATCCACTATCCGCTGCGCGGCGCGGTGACCTGGAAGTCGATCGTCGGCACCAACGTCGCGGCCGACGCGCTTTCCAACCTGGCGTCGCCCGGCGTCAAGGGCGGCGCCCTGATCGTCGTCGGCGAGGACTACGGCGAAGGCGCCAGCGTGATCCAGGAGCGGACCCACGCCTACGCGATGAAGTCGTCGATGCTGATGCTCGACCCGCGGCCCGAGCTCGGCCACATGGTGGGCATCGTCGAGCACGCGTTCCGCCTCTCCGAGGCATCGAACATGCCGGCCATGCTCGAGCTGCGCATCCGCGCCTGCCACGTGCGCGGCAGCTTCGTCTGCAAGGACAACGTCTCACCAAGCGTCTCGACGGTGGCGACGATGGCCGAGCCGGCGCGCTTCGACTACACGCGGCTCGCCCATCCGCCGGTCACCTTCGGCCACGAGAAGCTGAAGAGCGGCGAGCGGATTCCGGCGGCGCGGCGCTACATCGTCGAGCATCGTCTCAACGAGCATCGCGAAGGCGTGCATCGCGAGGTCGGCCTGATCGTCCAGGGCGGGCTGACGAACACGCTGGTGCGTGCACTGCAGCAGCTCGGCCTGGCCGACGCCTTCGGCGAGAGTGCCTTGCCGATGCTCGTGCTGAACGTCACCTTTCCGATCGTGCCGGAGGAGATCGCGGCCTTCTGCAAGGGCAAGCGCGCCGTCCTCGTCGTCGAGGAAGGCCAGCCCGAATACATCGAGCGCGACATCCTCGCCGCTCTGCATCGCGCCAGCGTCACGACAGCGCTGCATGGCAAGGACCTGTTGCAGATGGCCGGCGAATACACGGTCGAGGTGCTGGTCGCCGGGCTCGCCGCCCTCGTCGAGCGGCATCTGCCCGAGGTCGGGACCGTTGCGGCGCGCGACTGGCTCGCCGGCAACGCGCAGCGTCGCACCGACGTCGCCCGGTTGCTCGGCCAGACCGTGCCGGCGCGGCCGCCCGGCTTTTGCATCGGCTGCCCCGAGCGACCGGTGTTCGCGGCGCTCAAGCTCGCGCAGCAGGAAGTCGGCTCCGTGCACATCGCCGCCGACATCGGCTGCCACGCGCTCGCCACCTTCGAGCCGTTCTCGTCGGGCCACTCGATCCTCGGTTACGGCATGAGCCTGGCCTCGAGCGCCGGCGTGGCGCCGATGATGAAGCGGCGCGTCCTCTCGATCATGGGCGACGGCGGCTTCTGGCACAACGGCCTGCTCACCGGCGTGCAGTCATCGCTTTTCAACGGCGACGACTCGGTGCTGCTGATCATGAAGAACGGCTACACCTCGGCGACCGGTACCCAGGACATCATCTCGACGCCCGACGAAGAAGAGAAGGCGCGCGCGCCCGACCGCCAGCAAAGCCTGGTCGATCGCAACACGACGATCGAATCGACGCTGAAGGGACTCGGCGTGCAGTGGATACGTAGCGTGCATACGTACCGCGTCGCGGAAATGAAGAAGACGCTCGAGGAAGCGTTCACCAGCGAGTTCGCAGGGCTGAAAGTCATCATCGCCGAGGGCGAATGCCAGCTCGAGCGGCAGCGCCGCATCCGGCCCTGGGTGGCCGGACTGCTGAAGCGCGGCAAGCGTGTCGTGCGCGTGAAGTACGGCGTCGACGAGGACGTGTGCACCGGCGACCACGCCTGCATCCGCCTCTCGGGCTGCCCGACACTGACCTTGAAGGACAACCCCGATCCGCTCAAGGTCGACCCGGTCGCCACCGTCATCGACGGCTGCGTCGGCTGCGGCCTGTGCGGCGAAAACGCGCATGCGGCGACGCTCTGCCCCTCGTTCTATCGCGGCGAGGTGGTGCAGAACCCGCGCTGGAGCGAGCGCGCGGTGGAGTCGCTTCGCGCGGTGTTTCGCAAGGCGCTGCAGCCGGCATGAGCCCGCCGGGCAGCCCCACGGGCGAATACCGGAGTGCGAAGCACGAAGGTACCCCGATGAGCATGTCGACCACGCCGATCACCATCCTCGTCACGGCGCTCGGCGGCGAAGGCGGCGGCGTGCTTGCCGAGTGGCTCGTGGAGACGGCGACGCGCGCCGGGCACGCCGTGCAGAGCACGTCGATCCCCGGTGTCGCGCAGCGCACCGGCGCGACCACCTACTACGTCGAGGTCTTCCCGGTTCCCGACTCGCAGCTCGGCGTCCGGCGCCCGGTATTCAGCCTCAATCCGGTGCCCGGTGCGCTCGACCTGCTTGCGTCGTCGGAGCTGCTCGAGACGGTGCGCCAGATCGGCATCGGCATGGCGACGCCGGAGCGCACGCACATCCTCACGTCGACGAGCCGCAGCCTCACCGTCGCCGAGAAGATGCAGCTCGGCGACGGCCGCCTCGCCGAAGCCGACCTGCTCGGCATCGTTCGACAGATGAGCCGCGAGGCCGAGGCCTTCGACATGGTGGCGACGGCGCGCGATGCAGGCACCGTGATCAGCGCCGTACTGTTCGGCGCGATCGCGGCAAGCGGCGTCCTGCCCTTCGAGCGGCGCACCTACGAGGAGACGATCCGCGGCTCGGAGCGAGGCGCCGACGCGAGCCTGCGCGGCTTCGCGAAGGCGTTCGAGATCGTTGCTTCGCTGCGCGGCGACCGGCAAGCCGTGCGAGCCGCGGCCGAGGCAGCGGCCGAGGCCCTGGCGCCGCCGCCCGACGAGCGCAAGGTGGCCGCGCTCGCCGCGTTTCCCGCCGACCTGCACGACATCCTCGTGCTCGGCTGCGACCGGCTCGAGGACTACCAGGACGCCGGCTATGCGCAGCTCTACCTCGACCGGCTAGTCCGCGTCCTCGCCGCGGAGCGGGCAAGCGGCGACGCGGCCTCGCGTGCGTACGCGACGACGCGGGAGGTGGCGCGCTTTCTCGCGCTGTGGATGGCCTTCGACGACATCGTCCGCGTCGCCGACCTGAAGAGCCGCGCTTCGCGCATCGCCCGCGTGCGCCGCGAGGTGAAGGCGGGCGACGCCGACGTCGTTGCCATCGTCGACCACTTCAAGCCGGGCGCGGCCGAGGTCGCGTCGCTGCTGCCCGGGGCCTGGGCCGAGCGACTGATGCGCTGGGATCGTCGTCGCCTGGCGCGCGGGCAGGAGGCCTTTGCGATGCCGCTCAAGATCCGCACGCACACCGTCTTCGGCCTGCTGCTGTTGCGCGTACTCGCGGCGATGAAAGGCCTGCGCCGGCGCGGCGGCCGTTTCGCCGAGGAGCAGGCGACGATCGAGCGCTGGCTCGCGGCGGTCGAAGCCGGGGCGCGCCGCGATCCTGGGCTCGGCTTCGAGCTTGCCGCCTGCGGTCGCCTCGTCAAAGGCTATGGCGCCACGAACGAGCGCGGCAAGGCCAACCTTCTGCACGTCATCGATCACCTGGCGATCGCGGCGACGTTCGACGGCGAAGCGGCACGCGCCGAAGCCATCCGCAGCGCGCGCAGCGCCGCGCTCGCCGACGAGGCCGGCACCGCCTTCGACCAGGCGCTGATTCGCCACGGCGCGCCGCCACGCCCGCTCGAGGCGCAGCCGATCCGCTGGGTCGGCGCCCGGCCGGGCCGTCCGGGGGTGCGTGCCGACGCCCGCGAGGAGGCCGCATGAGTGCGCGGGCAGGGAAGATCAGCATCGCTTCCGCCGTCGCGGCGCCCTAGGCTTCGCCGCTGCACGCAACCGTTTCATCCCAAGACGAGGAGACCATGGCCCACCGCCTTTGCAATCATCTGCCCTCGCCGCTCGTGCGCGGCCTTGTCGCGATCGGCGCGACGATCGGCATGCTCGCTGCGGTTTCCGCGTCGGCGCAGGACAAGCCGGTCGCGCTCAAGCTCTCGAGCTGGGTGCCGGCGCAGCACGCGCTCAACCCGGCCCTCGCCGCATGGGGCGCCGACCTCACCAAGGCCTCGGGCGGCTCGATCACGACGACGCTCTTTCCTTCCGAGCAGCTCGGCAAGGCCTTCGATCACTACGACATGGCCAAGGACGGCATCGCCGACGTGGCCTACGTGAACCCGGGCTACCAGCCGGGGCGCTTTCCGGTGATGGCCGGCGCCGGCCTGCCCTTCATCTTCGCCAACGCCAAGGGCGGCTCGGCGGCCATCGACGCCTGGTACCGGCAATACGCGGCCAAGGAAATGAAGGACGTGAAGTTCTGCTTCGCCTTCGTCCACGATCCCGGCACCTTCCACAGCAAGAAGAAGCTGCTCTCGCCCGCCGAGGTCAAGGGCATGAAGGTGCGCCCGGCGACGAGCACGATCGGCCAGATGGTGACGCTGCTCGGCGGCACCAACGTGCAGGCCTCGGCGCCGGAGGCGCGCGACGCGCTCGAGCGCGGCGTCGCCGATGCCATCACTTTCCCGTGGGGCTCGACCATCCTGTTCGGCATCGACAAGGTCGTCACCTTCCACATGGACGAGCCGCTCTACACCACGCCCTTCGTCTGGGTCATGAACAAGGACAAGTACGAGGCGATGACGGCGGCACAGAAGAAGGTGATCGACGATCACTGCACCACCGAATGGGCCGAGAAGGTCGGCTCGGCCTGGGCCGACTTCGAGTTCGCCGGCCGCGCCAAGCTCGCCGCCGAGCCGGGCCACACCGTCTACAAGCTCGCACCGGCCGAGCTCGACGCGTGGCGCAAGGCGATCGCGCCGACCGAGGCGACATGGGCCGAGGGCGCCACCAAGGCCGGCTACGACGCCAAGGCGGTGATGGAGTCGCTGCGCTCGACGGTCGCCAAATACAAGTCCGGCCTTTGACGTGACAGGCGCGGCCGTGGCGCGGTCGCGCCGTTCGCCGATGGATCGCATCATCGATGCGATCGAGTGGTGCGCCGCGACCTTCGTCGGCATCGTCGCGCTGAACATCTTTCTCGCGGTCGTCCTGCGCAAGTTCTTCAGCTGGCAGATCCCCGACAGCTACGACATCGGCAAGATGCTGCTCGGGACGCTCATCTTCTGGGGCATCGCCGCTACCAGCTACCGCGGTGGCCACATCACCGTCGACCTGCTCTGGACCGCGGCGAACGCGAAATGGAAGCGCGCCCTGGACGTGTTTGCGACCTTGGTGCTGCTCTTCGTCGTCGCAGTGCAGACCATCATGCTCTTCGACAAGGTGCGCGCCACCTTTGTCGACCACGTGCTCACCTACGACCTCGGCATGCCGACCTGGCCGTTCTATGCGGTGGCGTGGCTCGGCGACGCCTCGGCGGTGGTGCTGATCGCGATCCGTACCTATCGGTTGGTGTTCCATCCGCACGACCTGGTCGAGATGCAAGAGGCGAAGGTCGTCGAATGAGCAACGACTGGATGGCCTTCACCGGCTTCGTCGCGCTGTTCGTTCTGATGCTGCTGCGCGTGCCGGTCGGCATGGCGATGGGGCTGGTCGGCGTCACCGGCTACGGCTTCATCGTCGGCCCGGGCCCGGCGCTGAAGCTGGTCGGCCAGACCTCGCTGCGCACCGTCACCGACTACACCTTCGGCGTCATCCCGATGTTCATGCTGATGGGCGCGTTCGTCTCCGTCTCGGGCCTGAGCCGCGAGATGTTCAAGGCCGCCGACGCCTTTCTCGGCCACCTGCGCGGCGGCCTCGGCATCGCCACCGTCGTCGCCTGCGGCGGCTTCGCGGCGATCTGCGGCTCGTCGGTGGCGACGGCCGCCACCTTCTCGACCGTCGCCTACCCGGAGATGCGCCGCTTCGGCTATCCGCGGTCGTTCTCGACCGGTGTCATCGCCGCCGGCGGCACGCTCGGTGCGATGCTGCCGCCGTCGACCGTGCTCGCCGTCTACGCCATCCTGACGCAGCAGGACATCGGCAAGCTGTTCATGGCCGGCGTGCTGCCCGGCCTGCTGGCGATGGCGATGTACGTGTTGACGATTGCCCTCATCGTCCGCATCCGGCCGCGCTTCTTGCCCGCAGGCGCAAGCAAGACCTGGCGCGAGCGCGCGGAGGCGATGAAACTGGTCTGGGCGCCACTGGTGCTGTTCGTCTTCGTCATCGGCGGTCTCTACGGGGGCTTCTTCACGCCGACCGAGGCCGGCGGCGTCGGCGCCTCGGGTGCCTTCATCCTCGGCGTGCTGCGCAAGAAGCTGAACCGCGCCAACACCCGCGAGGCGCTGCTGCAGGCAACGCGCACCGCGGCGGCGGTGTTCACCGTGCTGATCGGCGCCCTGCTCTTCGGCTACTTTCTCACCATCACGCAGACGCCGCAAAAGCTCACCGGGTTCCTTACCGGCCTGGGCGTCGGCCGCTACGGCGTGCTCGCCCTCATCATGGTGATGTACCTCGTGCTCGGCTGCCTGATGGACGCGATGGCGATGATCATCCTCACCGTGCCGATCATCTTTCCGGTCGTGACCGCGCTCGGCTTCGATCCGATCTGGTTCGGCGTCATCATCGTCATGACGGTCGAGCTCGGCCTCATCCATCCACCCGTGGGCATGAACGTCTTCGTCATCAAGAGCGTGGTCAAGGACGTGAGCTTCACGACCATCTTCAAGGGCGTGCTGCCGTTCGTGGCGACCGACATCGTCCGCCTCGTCATCCTGATCGCCTTTCCCATCATCGCGCTCTGGCTGCCGCAACGCATGGGCTGAAAAAGCGCAAGAATATTCAATGCCGACGGTCCGCAGGCAACGCGGGCCATCAGCCTCGGACAACGACGTTGCCATGGAGAGAGACATGCTGATACCGCCTCGACGCGTCCCCTGGCTTCGTGCCGCCACTCTCGCCGTCGGCCTGACCGCGGCCTCCGCCTGGACGCTCGCCGCCGATCCGCCGGCAGCGGCCGCGTCGGAACCGCCGGCCGACGTGCCGTTCTGGGCCGTCGGCATGCCCAAGGGCAACCCGCTCGCCCCGGTGCCCTCGTTCCCCATTCCCACCGCCGCCGACAAGCTGCCGGTGGCCAAGCTCAAGGTGCCGCCCGGTTTCAAGGTCGAGGTCTGGCAGGCCGGCATCCTCGACGCACGCGGCCTGCGCCTGGGCGACCAGGGCACGGTCTTCGTCAGCTCGCTGTTCGTGGCGGGCAAGATCTACGCCGTGACCGACAAGGGCGGCAAGCGCGAAGTCAAGACGATCGCCGACAAGCTCTTCCTGCCGAACGGCATCGAGTTCTACAAGGGCGCGCTCTACGTGGCGACGCCGAAGGACGTCACCCGCTACGACAACATCGAGGCCAACCTAGACAAGCCACCGGCGCCGGCGATGGTCTACGACAAGCTCACCGGCGAGGTGCCGCACGGCTGGAAGTACATCCGCGTCGGCCCCGACGGCAAGCTCTACGTGCCGGTCGGCGCGCCGTGCAACATCTGCGCGCGCGACGACGCGCACATGAAAATCATGCGCATGAACCTCGACGGCACGGGCGTCGAGACGGTCGCCAGCGGCGTGCGCAATACCGTCGGCTTCGACTTCGATCCGAAGACCGGCGACCTCTGGTACACCAACAACGGACGCGACTGGCTCTCCGAAGATCTGCCGAACGACACCCTCAACCACGTCACGAAGGGCGGCAAGACCGACTTCGGCTATCCGTACTGCCACCAGGGCAACATCGCCGATCCCGAGTTCGGCTGGGGCAAGAACTGCGCCGACTTCGCGCAGCCGGTGCTCTTCACCGGCCCCCACGCGGGCACGCTGGGCATGCGCTTCTACAGCGGCAAGATGTTCCCGGCGAAGTACCAGGGCGCGATCTTCATCGCCCGCCACGGTTCGTGGAACCGGACCAGGATCTTCGGCGGCGACGTGGTCGTGGCCTGGCCCGACGGCAAGGGCGGCATCTCGAAGATGGAGCCCTTCCTCACCGGCTTCGTCGAGAACAACGGCTACCTCGGCCGGCCGGTCGACGTGATGCAGATGAAGGACGGCTCGCTGCTCGTCTCCGACGACCACGCCGGCGCGATCTACCGCATCAGCTACGCGGGCAAATGACGGTTCGCGGCGCCCTGGTCGCGGCGGCGACGATGCTCGCCGTCGCGACCGGCGCCCAGGTCGCGAGCGCGGCCGAGGTCGACTTCGCGCCGTGCGCTTCGTGTCATGGCGAAAACGGCGTGAGCTACAACGTCGACACGCCGTCGTTGGCCGGACAGCCGAGCTTCTACGCCATCACTCAGCTGTTCCTGTTTCGCGCCGGGCGGCGCACCAATCCGCTGATGACGGAGATGGCCCGGCCCATGAGCGACGCCGACCTGCGCGCCTACTCCGAGCTGATCGGCCGCTTGCCGCCGGCGCCGCCAGCGCCCGGCGTGCCGGCCGACCCGGCGCGAATGAAGCGGGGCGCCGCCCTCGCCGAACAACATCGCTGCACCACTTGCCACGGCGCCGACCTGGCTGGCGCCAAGCAGGTGCCGCGTCTCGCCGGCCAGCGCGAGGAGTACCTGGCGCGCGCCCTCGCCGAGTTTCGCAGCGGCGCGCGCATCGGCTACACACCGGCGATGAACGAGACGCTGACCGGACTGGGGGCGCCGGAGCTCGGCGACCTGGCGCACTACATTGCTCATGCGTCGACCCTGACCGGCGTCGCGCCGGCCGCATCGGCCGCGTCGCGCTAGGGCCTGTTACAGTAACGCTATGGGAGGGCTCGCGTGACTCTGCAAACGGGCCCCGCAAGGCGCAAAGCGCAGCCATAGCCGCAGCTATGGCGAGCATTTGCAACGCGGCGGGCGCCCGTTTGCAGGGATCACCCGAAGGGCAGGAGCGAGCCCTCCCATAGCGTTAACGGGCCCTAGCTTGCGATGACACCGAGCCGGCGCAGCAGCGGCAGGCTGTGTTCGAGAAACTGGCCGACGCGCCGCTCGACCTCGGCGACGTTGTCGGCCTCGAGCTCGAGCGCTTGCCCATCCTTGATGACACGCTGGTTGCGCGCCTTGATCCGCGCCCAGACCTGGTCGCGCACGGCGACGACGTCTT
>JANXXS010000137.1 GCA_025350505.1 Burkholderiales bacterium | reverse complement strand
TCGCGCAGGTGGCGGTCGTAGACGCTGGTGACGGCGCGCGCGGCCATGCGCAGGTTGCCGCAAACACAGTCAAAGCCGCGCGGAGCGAGTTGGTCGACGATGTCCATGGCGCAGTATAAATGCACCTACATTCGAATAGCTCGCCTCCCGGGCTCATTGGTAGATATAGCTGACGCGTCCGTAGATGAAGCGACCGCGCGGGTCGGTGTACTGGTTGTCGTAGCCGCTCTGGAACGAGGTCTGGCCGCCGGCGTTCGAATACGGCGGATCGCGGTCGAACAGGTTGCGCGCACCGAGCGTCAGGCGCCACGATTTGAAGCCTGCGTAGGTGCCTTGCAGGTCGTACACGGTGTACGAGCTGACGCGGCGGGGCACGACTTCATTGGTTCCCGCCAGGTCGTTGTAAGACTTCTGGAAGCTCTGCGCCAGGTTCACGTTCCACGGGCCCGCGGTCCAGTCGACAGCAAGGTAGCTCCGGAAGCGCGGCACGACGCCGCCGGTCGCCGGGTTGGTCAGGTCGACGCCGCCGGTGAAGGTGCCGTCCAGATTCGATGCGTCGAAGCGCGTGAAGTAGGTGGCACTTCCGTTGACCGTGAAGCGACCGAGGTCACCGGCCGGGATACGCCACTTGACGTCGAAGTCGAGGCCGCCGACCTTGGTGATGCCGAGGTTCAGGTTGGTCAGCAGGATGTTCGTGATCGGCCCGGGCAGGTTCGAGAAGTTCGGATCGACCGGACCGCGCTGGATCAACGAGGCGTATTTCACCGGGTCGCCCAGGATCACCGCCGAGCCGAGGCCCTGGACGATGGTGTCCGTCAGCCGCACCCGGAAGTAGTCGATCCCGATCGACACGTTGTTGACCGGCTCGAGCACCGCGCCCAGGGTGAAGTTGTTCGACTTCTCCGGCTTCAGGGTGGCGTTGCCGCCGTTGGTGACGGGAAACTGCGTGCCGCAGTCCTTGACCTGGTCGTTGGTGAAGGGGCAACGCAGCGGATCGCTGGCTCCCTGCGGCGTCACGCCGCTGGTATTCGCGGCGTACAGATCCTGCAGGCTCGGCGCCCGGAAGCCCTGGCCGAACGACGTGCGCAGCAGGATCTGCGGCATCGGCTGCCAGCGCAGGCTCCCCTTCGGCGTCGTCGAGTTGCCGACGCCTTCGTAGTGGTCGTAGCGGACCGCGAAGTTGGCCTCGAGCGTCTTGACGATCGGCACGTTGACTTCGCTGAAGAGAGCGACGACGTTGCGCGACCTGTGCACGTCGAGCAGGTTGCCGCCGTAGCCCGAGATGTCACCGCTGGCAATCTCGGGGCTGGCGCTGAAGTCGTACTTTTCCTTGCGTCCCTCGGTCCCGATGGCGAAGCCGAGCGGGCCTGCGGGCAGAGTCATCAGGTCGCGCGACGCCTTCGCGGCGAGGCTCGTCAACGACGACTTGATGCGGAAGGCATCGCCGGTGAAATTGGTGGCCAGCAAGGCCGCGTCCACAGCCGGCGTGCTCGGCCCGAAGAAGTTGACGTTGCCGCTGTTGAGGATCGGCAGGATCTTGGTCAGCGCCGGGAAGCCGCCGTTGACCTGCTCGCGAAGCTTGCTTTCGCTGTACAGGCCGGCGACGTCGAAGTCCCAGCCCACCGTCGTGCCCTTGACGCCGGCGACAAAGCGCGGCGCCTCCGAAATGTCGGTGAGATCGCGGTTGCCGGCGCCAGCGGCGCGGTAGCGCACCAGCAGGTCGGGCGTGGCGCCGCCGGTGATCGACTGGACGTAGGCGGTCGGGTAGTAGATGCTGGTCGACTGCAGGAGGATGGTCGAGGTGCCGTTGTACGGCGCGACGTTGAACAACGGGTTGTTCGGCGGCAGGGCGAACTGGTCCGAGATCGGCACCGGCTGGATGATGGTGCGGATCTTGTTCTGGTTGTACGACCCCTCGGCATAGGCCTGGATGTCGGGCGTGATCGCGAACTTCGCCGAGCCGAACAGGCTCGTTCGCTCCGACGCCGGCACCAGCTCGAGGATCGGCGCCGGATCGAAGCGGCAGGCATTCGGATTCTTGAAGGGGTCGAGCACGGAGTATGGCGCCACGCACCCGGTGGCCGCGGTTGGGTTGTGGGAACCGAACGAACCGTCGGCAGCAGCGAAGTTGGCGGGGAAAGTGTTGCCCGACGTCGTGTCGTTAATGGCGTTGAAGCCGACCTTCGAGAAGCTGCGTTGCGAGCCGAGCAGCGTGCCTTCCTTCTGGTAGCTCGCGACCGCCATGACGTTAAAGCGGTCGGCGGCGAGGTCGCCGAAACCGACGACGGCGCTGGCCCGCTTCAGGTTTGCGCCGCCCTGCGTCGAGTCGCCGTATTCGCCGGTAACCTCGAGGCCCTTGAAGTCCTGCCGCAGGATGAAGTTCACGACGCCGGCGATGGCGTCGGACCCGTACACCGCGGAGGCGCCGTCCTTCAGCACTTCGACGCGCTCGATGGCGGCGATCGGGATGCTGTTGACGTCGACCGACACCGAGTCGTTGGTGAAACCGATGCCATACGGCGCGATGCGCCGACCATTGAGCAGCACCAGCGTGCGCTCCGAGGTGAGGCCGTGCAGCGAGATTGCCGAGATGCCGCCGGTGGTCGCGCCGGCTGTGCTCGACGAATTGAGGCCGCCCGAGCTGGAAATCGAACTGATCGTCTGCAGCAACTGCTCGACGTTGGCGGCGCCGGTCTTCTGGATCTGGTCGCGCGTGATCACCTGCACCGGCAGCGCCGTCTCGGCGTCGATCCGCTTGATCGACGATCCGGTGATCTCGACACGCTCGAGCTGTTGCGTCTGCGCCCATGCCACCAGCGGGAAGGCAGCGGCGATCGCCGCGGCGATGATCCGGCGCGGGCCGGGACGGTGGCATTTCTCATCGGCGTGGGCGACCGGGCCAGTCTTGGACATGTTTCGTTCCTGAAAGAGTTGCGTGGCTGCGGCTTCGTGAGCCGAGCCGGCAGACTACGAACGAGCGTGTCCGGCGAGGTTGCAGTTCTTGCGAATTTGCGGCGTGAAGACAGCGGCGCAACAGCGCCGGCGACTTCGAAACCACCTCGAAACAATCGCCGTCGGATCGCCCCCACACTCGGCGCCGGACGCGGCCCTTCGAGGGCGCGACGCGCGACCGGTTCGGCCGCTTCATCGCCGCCGAGGCGAGGAAGTGGGCGCAGGTGTTGAAGGCCTCGGGAGCGAAAGTCGGCTGAAGGGATTCGCGCCCGGTGTCAGGCCCAGACGACCGGGCGATGCGCCGCGATCCAGCGCTCGAACTGCGCACCGTAGGCTTCCTCGATGCGGTTGCGCTTGACCTTGAAGGTCGGCGTGATGAAGCCGTTCTCGACCGACCACGGCTCAGCGACGACGACTAGGCAATCGAGTTGCTCGTGCGGATCGAGTGCGTCGTTGACCTTGCTCAGGTGCTCGGCCAGCGACGCCTCGAGGGCGGCGCGGCCTTCGGGCGCGGCAGAGCGCTTGGCGGCGTCGGCGTTGAGCATGACGATGCCGAGCGGCTGGCCGAGGTTGGCGCCGGTGACGACGCATGCCTCGAGCGCGCCGTTCATGACCAGGCGATCCTCGATCGGCGCCGGCGCCACGTACTTGCCCTTGCTCGTCTTGAACAGGTCCTTGACGCGGCCGGTGATGCGCAGATTCCCTTCGCCGTCGAGCGCGCCCTTGTCGCCGGTGTGCAGCCAGCCGTCGGCGCCGATCGCCTCGCGCGTCAGCACCGGTTCCTTGTAGTAGCCGAGCATGAGGCCCGGGCTCTTCACCTGGATCTCGCCGGTCGTCGCGTCGATGCGGCTCTGCACGCCCTCGTAGGCCAGGCCGACCGTGCCGGGCCGCGGCCGGCCGGGCAGCGTGGCATGCGAGACGCCGCAGTTCTCGGTCATGCCGTAGACCTCGCTGATCGGCAGGCCCAGCCGCTCGTACCAGCGCAGCAGCTCGGGCGGCATCGGCGCGGCACCGCCGGCGGCGAAGCCGCAGGCATCCAGGCCGAGCGCTGTCAGCACCTTCTTCGCAACGAGCCGGCCGACGATCGGGATCTTCAGCAGTCGGCGCAGCTTCGCCGGCGGCATCTTCGCGTCGACGGCCTGCTGGAACTTGACCCAGAGTCGCGGCACCGAGAAGAACACCGTCGGCCTGGCGCGCTGCATGTCAGCCGTGAAGGTCTCGAGGCTCTCGGCGAAGTACACGTGCATGCCGGTCGCCAGCAAGGCGTGCTCGATCAGCGCCCGCTCGGCGACGTGGGCGAGCGGCAGGTAGCTCAGCATGCGCGCATCGGTGCCGAGCGGCACCCGGCGCAGACCCGTGGCGAGCGACCAGGCAAAGGTCGCGAAACTGTGCATCACGCCCTTGGGCACGCCGGTCGTGCCGGAGGTGTACATGATGGTCGAGAGCTCGTTGCCATCGCGCACCGGGTTGCCTTGGAGCGGCGGTGTCGCGGCGACGATCGCGTCCCACTTCGGGTAGTCGTTCGGCGGCGACAGCGGCAAGGCGATGCAGGGCAGCGCCTCCGGCACGCCAGCCCGCATCGCCTCCCAGCCGTCGAGCTTGCCGACGAACAGGAGCCGCGCCTCGGAGTGCTCGAGGATGTGCCGGATCGTCGACGCGGCGAGCGTCGGGTAGAGCGGAACCGAGACGTGGCCGGCCATCCAGATCGCGAAGTCGGCAAGCAGCCAGTGCGCGCAGTTCTTCGAGAGCAGGGCGATGCGGCTGCCCGGCGGGTAGCCGAGCGAGCGCAGATGCGCGGCCATGCGGCGCACTTCGCCGATCGCTTCGCCCCAGGTGAAGTCGCGCACCGCGCCGCCGCCCTGCGGCTGCGTCAGCACGACCCGGCCCGGGGCTTCGCGCTCCCAGTAGTAGAGGCGCTGCAAGGCGAGCTTTTCGGGCGCGACCGACAGAGCGGAGACGACGTTCGACATGACGGCTCATCCTCGCGCCCGCGCCGGCGTGCGCCCAGGTCGCACGCTAGTGCAGCGGCCCGCTCGCGCCAAGAGAGAGACTACGGTGAAAGGTTCCCCCGGAGGTAGGGGTCTGGCCGGGAGCTAGGGCCTGTTCACGCTAATGCGTGCCCACGTGAACTCAGGAAACGCCCGCCATCAAGGCGCAAAGCACAGCCATAGCCGCAGCTATGGCGAGCATTTGCAACGCCGAGGGCGGGCGTTTCCTGAGTTCACCCGAAGGGCCGGGCTGTAGCGGGCCGCCCAGCGGCGTTGCGGACTCGTTGTGTGCCAAAGGCACACGGCCTCGCCCGCGCCTTGCCGTGCAGCCCGCTACAGCCCGGCGTGGGCACGCATTAGCGTGAACAGGCCCTAGTCAGTCTTGGCCCGCTCGACCGCCATCTCGATCTGTTCCTGCACCCTGCGCGCGCCGCGTTGCGCCAGGAGCGGGTCGAGGTCGGCCTGCGGCGCCACCTTGCGCGCCACGTCGTCGAGGGTGTCGGGATCGGTCATGAGCGCGTGCGCCATTGCCGATATGGCGCAGATCGAGCGACGCTGCACGTGCATCGGCAACTCGAGCGTGCTGTTGACGATGACGTGATAGCGGACGCTGTCGACCGCCGGCGGCGCCAGGCCCCAGCTTTCGCAAAGCGCGGCGCCGAGCGCGTCGTGGCTGACGCCGATGTGGGCGTGCTCCAAGAGAAGCAGCTCTTCGTCGTTCTTCGCTTCGAGCAGCATCGGCCTGTAACGCTCGGTGGCGTGGCGGAACATGACCGCCTTGCCGCATTCCTCGAACAAGCCCGCCGAATGCGCGGCCCAGGCGTCGACGCCGATCTCGCTGCCGATGCGGCCCATGAGCAGGCCACGCACGCGGGCGCGCTCCCAGACCGGCTCGAGCTCGGGCGCCGCCGGGAACACGGCGCGCAGGCCCATCTCGAAGGTGACCGAGGCGACCTCGCGCGTGCCCAGGTAGGTAATCGCCTGCTGCACGCTCTGCACGCGGCCGCGCAGGCCGTACATCGCCGAGTTGACCGCCTTCAGCACGGCCGCGGCGAGCGCCATATCGGAGCTGATGAGCAGGCTCGCCGCGTTGAAGTCGACGTTGTCTTCGGCAAGCAGCAGCGACAGGCGAACCAGCACGTCGGGCTGCGCTGGAATGTCGACGTCGAGGAGGCGACGGGAGGTCTGGGTCATGTCCTGAGTCCGGCGAGCGGCGCCGACACGCATGGTACGAGACGAGACCCCCGGGCGTGCTGCCGAAACGGGCACCGGCCCCGGCACAATTCCCGATTTGGCGACGCGCGTCGCCATCGGCCCCGGGAACCAGCCCTGCGCGGACCCGGCGCCGTCAGCCCGAAGTCGCGCGGCGGCCGCCAAAAGACAAGGGGCGCCGATTGCGCGGCGCCCCATTGTCACTTTCTGCGTCGGCCCGCGGGCCTGGATAAACGCCGCCCGGATCCGGTGTCCGGTGCCCGGTGGCGGCGCGCTGTCTCCTCGCTGACCTCCGCGCCAGCGGCACCGGCTTGGTGCCTGCGCGAGTCCGGGCAATGTAGTTCGCGCCCCGAAGCGAAGCACGAGGGCTTTCCCGGTGCGAGGATGCCGCGTCCGCGAGCCGGTCAGTGGGCCGCCGGCCAGAGCGTCGTGACGCGCGTGCCCTGGCCGAGCGTGCTCTCGACCGACACGTCGCCGCCGTGCAGTTCGGCGATGCGCTTGACGATGGCCAGGCCGAGGCCGCGCCCACCGTCGCCGGTCGCCGGCGCGACGGTCTGCCGGCTTTGGTAGAAACGGTCGAACAGTTGCGGCAGATCGGCCGCCGGAATGCCCGGCCCGTCGTCGGCCACGCTCACCTCGACGCGGCCGTCGCGGCGCCGCGCCGCCAGCGTCACGGTGCTGCCGTGCGGGCAGAACTTGAGCGCGTTGTCGACCAGGTTGGCGATGGCCCGCTCGAACAACTCGACATCGAGACGCGCATGCGGCTCGCCCTCCGGCGCGTCGTGCACCGCCACCAGCACCACGCCCTGGCGTGCGGCGCGTTCGGCGAAGCGCAGGATGATGTCGTCGAGCAACTCGCCAGCGTCGACCGCCTCGCTACGCAGGCCGAACTCGGGCTCGTCGAGCTTGGCCAAGTCGCCGAGCGACTGCACCATGCGCGCCGCATTGCGGGTGTTGCGCAGGGCAATTTCGACGAGGCGCCGGTCGTCTTCTCGCTCGGCGACGCCGCACCAGCGGCCTTCGAGCGTCTCCAGGCAAGCGACCGCCGCAGTCAGCGGCGAGCGCAAGTCGTGCGAGAGGTTGCTGACGCCTTCGCGCCGGAAATGGTCGGTGCGGCGCAAGGCGTTCCACTGCCGGCGGCAGACGTCGAGCAGCATCTCGAAGGCGCTCGTCAGCTGGCCGAACTCGTCCTGGGTCGGCGCCGGCAAGGGACTGGTCGGCGCGACTGTCAGGCCTTCGGCGAGGCCGCGCTGCGAGAGGGTCGCCACCGCCTGCGTCAGCGTCATCAGCGGCTTGGTCACCGCCGAGATGATGAGCAGGGCGAGCAAGGTCGTGAAGCCGACCACGGCGACGACCAGGCCCATCACCGGCCGCGCGAAGCTGCTGCGCAGGACGTCCCAGCGGCCCTCGGGCAGCTGCTGGGTGTGCAGCACGAGATAGAGGTAGCCGGCGTTCGGCGAATCGCGCCGCGAGATCGCCCGCTGCACCGCCTTGGCGACGATTACCGCCCCGGCGTCCATGCGCTCCGGGTCGTCGCCCATCACGTAGGAGGTGTCCATGCGCTCGATCGATTCGCGCACTGGCCCGAGCGCCACATGCACGCCCGGCTTCAGCTTCGCGGGGCCAGTCTTGGCGAGCACCAGCCCTTCGGCGTCGAGCAGATACAGCTCGGTATCGGGCTCGTAGAGCACGAGGCCGCGCAGCCAGCGCTGGAACTCCTCGGGACTCTGCTCGTGCATGTCGAAGATGTTGTCGTACATGCCGACGACGCGGCCGAGAAAGCCCATGCCGCGCCGGTACGCAGTCTCGTTCTCGAAGCGCTGGAACGAATAGACGACGGTGGCGACGACGAGCAGGGCGGTGACGAGGCCCGTGGCGAAGATCGTCAGCGCGAGCTTGAAGCGAACGCTCATCGTTCAGGGTGCGTCGCGCATCTTGTAGCCGGCGCCGCGCACCGTGAGGATCATCTGCGGCCGCATCGGGTCGGCCTCGAGCTTGTTGCGCAGGCGATTGATGTGCGTGGTCACGGTGTGCTCGTAGCCGTCGTGGGTATAGCCCCAGACCGCGTCGAGCAACTGGGCGCGCGAGAACACGTGGCCGGGGTGCGAGGCGAAGTGCAGCAGCAGGTCGAACTCGAGCGCCGTGAAGTCGAGCGTGGCGCCGCGAAAGCGCACCTGGCGCTTGGCCGGCTGGATCTCGAGGTCGCCGTTGCGCAAGGTGCGCGCCTCGCCGCCCGGGTGCGCCTGGGCCGCGCGAAGCAGGTCGGCGCGGCGCAGCAGCGCCTTCACCCGCGCCAGCAGCTCGGCGAGCGAGAACGGCTTGGTCAGGTAGTCGTCGGCGCCGAGCTCGAGGCCGAGCACCCGGTCGAGCTCGGTCGACTTGGCAGTGAGCATGAGGATCGGCGTGCTGCGTCCGCGCGCCCGAAGCGCCTTGCAGACTTCGAGGCCGTCGAGCCCGGGCATCATCAGGTCGAGCACGAGCAGGTCGCTGGCGTGCTCGTTCTGGCTGGCCAGCGCGGCGCGGCCATCGGCGACTGCCTCGACCGCGTAGCCGGCACCGCGCAGGTTCATGACGAGCAGGTCGCGGATGTCGGTCTGGTCTTCGGCGACGAGGATCGAAGCGGGAGGCATGACCGATTGTCTCGCTGGCGGCGCCAGCCCTTACAGCGATGTGATCTTCCCGTGATGTTCCGCGATGAGGGCGCGACACGCGGCGAACACAGTGGCGGCATGGAAACAAGCCGCCCCGCCCCCGCCCCCGCCATGCACGACGTCCATGCCTCGATCGCCGAGGTCGTTGCCCACCGCGCCTATCTGGTCCGCTTCGCGATGCGGCGGCTGCGCGACCCGATGCTCGCCGAAGACGCGGTCCACGACGTCTTCGAGGCGGTGCTCTCGGGCCGCGCTTCGTTCGCCGGCCGCGCCGCGCTGCGCTCCTGGCTGACGGCGGTGCTGAAGAACAAGATCGTCGACGAGATGCGGCGCACGCCGGCGCACGAGTCGCTCGATGACGACGACGACGAGACGCCGGGCAGGGCGGCGCTGCGCGTCGCCTGCCCGCGGCCCGGCCCGGAAGAGGTCGCCGAGCAACGCGAGCTGCTGGGCCGCACCCTGGCCCGCATCGACGCCATGCCGAGCGGCCTGCGCGACGCGATCCGCCTGCGCGTGATCGAGGAGCGGTCGACCGAATCGGTCTGCCGGGAGCTCGGCATCAGCGAAGAGAACCTGTTCGTGCGCGTGCACCGCGCCAGGAAGCACCTGCTCTCCTGACGCGCCTCGCTCAGATCATCGCCGCGGGGTCGAAGTCCTCGGCGGCGAAGCGCGTGAGCTTGCGCGGCAGCAGGTGCACGGTCGAGCCGGTCACCAGGCCGAGCCTGTCGCGCAGCGCCAGCCAGTCGGTGCGCGGCATCTCGACATCGACGAAGGCCTGGTCGTCGGCGCGCTTGAACTCGAGCCGCGTGTTCGGCCCGACGGTGAGCGCCTGCACCAGCGTCGCCTCGAGCGCGCCGGGCTCGGCCGCGGCGACGATGTCGAGCTCGTGCGGTCGCACGAACGAGACCTCGCCGTCCTTGCCGGGCGCCTGGCCGAGCCGGCCATGGAACAGGTTGACGTCGCCGAGGAACTGCAGCACGAAGGGCGTCGCCGGGTGGTCGTAGACCTGGTCGGGCGGGCCGTCCTGCTCGATCCGGCCGTGGTTCATGACGACGATGCGGTCGGCGACCTCCATCGCCTCTTCCTGGTCGTGGGTGACGAAGACGCTGGTCACGTGCACCTCGTCGTGCAGGCGGCGCAACCAGCGGCGCAACTCCTTGCGCACTTTGGCGTCGAGCGCGCCGAAGGGCTCGTCGAGGAGCAACACCTTGGGCTCGACGGCGAGGGCGCGCGCCAGGGCGATGCGCTGGCGCTGCCCGCCCGAGAGCTGATGCGGATAGCGGTCGGCGAGCCAGTCGAGCTGCACCAGCTTCAGCAGCTCGCCCACTTTGGCGCGGATCGTTGCTTCGCTCGGCCGCACGGCGCGCGGCCGCACGCGCAGGCCGAAGGCGACGTTCTCGAAGATCGTCATGTGCCCGAACAAGGCGTAGTGCTGGAACACGAAGCCGACCTTGCGCTCGCGCACGTCGGCGTCGCTCGCATCTTCACCGTGGAAGAGGACGCTGCCCGAATCGGGCACCTCGAGGCCGGCAATGATGCGCAGCAGCGTCGTCTTGCCCGAGCCCGATGGCCCGAGCAGCGCCACCAGCTCGCCGGCCGGGATGTCGAGGTTCAGGTTGTCGCAGACGACGGTCGCGCCGAAGCGCTTGTTGAGATTGCGGACTTCGATGCTCACTGCGTTTTCTCCATCGGGGCGGCCGCCTCGCCGTGCGCCTTGACGTGCCGCTCGACGATGTACTTCAGCACCAGCGTCACCAGCGCCAGCCCGGCGAGCAGCGACGCCACAG
>JANXXS010000100.1 GCA_025350505.1 Burkholderiales bacterium | reverse complement strand
TGACGAATCGAGGGAGCGGCCCGGTCTCCTTCTTCTGCAGCTCCTGGATGCCCTTCTTGTAGTCGGGCGGGATTTCGATGGCGGCGCGCTTCATGATCTCGAGCGCGGCCTCTTCGACCTTCTGGATAGGAATCTTCATCTCGGTACCTCAACGTTGGGGCGGCGTGCCTGCTTCGCCGGCAATCAGGGACTCGCCTGGCCTGACGATGTCGAACGAGACAGGCACCATCTCGAGCTCGAGCTGGTCTCCCTGGGCGCTGACGCGGGTGTAGCAACTGGTGTGGAGGTCGCCCGGCTCGGGGAAGTCTTCGCGGAAATGGGCGCCTCGGCTGTTCTCCCGCGCCAAGGCCGAGATCGCGATGACCTTCGAGATGTCGACGAGGCTCTCCATGTTGAGCCAGTCGTGCCAGGTCATGTTGTATCTGCGGTCGCTGTCCGCGACGCCAATCGACGACAGCGCCGCACGGTGCGAGGCGACGGATTGCAGTCCCCGCTCCATCGCTGGCCGGTTGCGCAGCACACCGACGTCGTCCCACATCGTCTGCGACAGCGCGTCGCGCAGTTCGTGGATAGCCCCCGGAGGCCTGGAGAACGGAAACTCGGCGCGTTCAATGCCCTGCTGGATTACCGTGCGGTCCGGATCCCTGTAGCCGTTGTGCCTGGCGACAAAGGCCGCCATCGAGTCACCGGCGATGCCTCCGAACACGGTCGAGTTGGCCACGCCGTTGCCCCCGAGGCGGTTGGCCCCGTGGACGCCGCCGCAGTCCTCGCCCGCCGCGAACAGGCCCGGAGAAGCCGTGGAACAGTCCGCATCGAATTCGACTCCGCCCATCAGGTAGTGGGCGGTCGGCACCACCTCGACCCTGCCACCGGCCAAGTCGAACCCGCAGTCCTTGCACCGGTTCACCATGCCGGGAAAGGTCTGGGCGACCCTCTCCGGGCCGAGGTGGCTCATCTGGATGTAGACACCGCCCATCGGCCCGGTTCGCTGGGCGCGCATTTCGGCGTAGATGCCGCGGCTGACGACGTCGCGCGTCGCACGTTCGCCGCGTTTGTCGTAGTTCGTCATGAAGCGCTCGCCATCGCCGTTGAGGAGATAGCCGCCCGCGCCGCGCAGCCCCTCCTCCAGCACGGTGCCGGTCATGCACGTGTCCGGACCACCGAGCAGGCCAGTGGGATGGAACTGCACCATCTCCATGTCGCGCAGCTTCAGCCCGTATCGCAACGCCATGGCAAGGCCATCGCACGTCTTGTCCCCGGAGGGGGTGTGGTAGCGGTACATGGTGGGACCGGCACCCGTGGCCAGCAGCACGGCCTTGGCCTGCACCAGGTGGTAGAGGCCTGTGAGCATGTCGATGAAGAGCACGCCGGCGATGCCCGAGCCGTCGGCGGCCGGGATGAGCTCGATGGCCCGGTGCTCCTCCAGTTCCTCGACGTCCAGCGCGCGCACCTGCTCCATCAGGCGATTGATGATCTCGATCCCGGTAAGGTCGGCCTTGTGGACCGTGCGGTCGAAGGTCTGGCCCGCGAACGCCTTCGAATGCAGCGTTCCATCGGAGTTGCGGTCGAAGAAGCATCCGATCTCGTTCTCGAGCTCGCGCACCCGCTCGATGGCGCCCTCCACGAGTCGCCATGCCAAGTCCTGTCGAGACAGCCACTTGCCGCCTTCGATCGTGTCCATGAAGTGACGCTCCACCGAGTCGCCGGCGGACAGAGCCACGTTGTAGCCCCCCTGGCCCATGCGCGTGCACCCGCACTTGCCGAGCAGGCCCTTGACCGCCACCGCCACACGCAGCGACTGGTTGGCCTTCTTGGCGTGCAGCGCTGCGAACAGGCCCGCACCCCCCGTGCCGAGAATCAGAATGTCGGTCTGATGATTTTGAAGTTGCATGTCAGATCACTCGGGCAAGAAAGATCAGGCCAACGCCGATCGACGCTGCGAATCCCCATCCGATCCAGGACAGGCGCGCATCTCGCGTCGAGCTCCAGGGCAACAGTTCCAAGGCCAGCAGCCTCAGTCCGAAGAACATGTGCAGCGAGAGGAGCAGCACAAGTCCCCACTCGCCAAACTTCATGGCCGGCATCTCGGAGGCCTTCAGGAAGTGATCGAGTCGCGCCCGATCGAGGGCCATGGCAAGCACGTAGAAGTGAGCCGGCAGGAAGATGGCCAATGCCAGTCCGGACAAGCGGTGTCCGAGGAACGCCCAGTACGCCTGGTGGTTGCGCGGCGATTTCATGACAGCAGACCCCCTACCGCAGCAACGGCGCGCAAACCGAGCGCCAAGAGCAGCACGCCGAATGCGAGGCACAGCACCGAGGCGGCTGGCCGTCCCATGCGTGCCCACTCGATCAGGATGTTGCGAACGCCGATCGGCACGTGAACCGCCACGCTGACGGCAAACAAGCCGTAGAACGCGATCCAAATCCAGTTGCCCTGGGTCCGCGACAGGATTTCCGCGGCGTTCAGACCGCCGCGCACGGCGTAGAGGATGACCGCGACGTGAATCAGCACGAACGGCGCCATGAGCATGGCCGTGAGGCGCTGGAGTGCGAAGAGACGCCGTTCCATGTCACTCCCCCTTCAGGAACATCATGAGCGCGTTGCGCTTCAGCCCGGCGATGCTTCCCGTGGGGCTGAGGTTCACCGGGCAATGCGTCATGCAGCTGCCCTGCGTGTGGCACGAGTTGCAGCCGCCGCCCGATGTCGCCTTGCGCAGGACGTCTTGCGGATCGGCGTGCCGCTCGTCGTTGAACAGGGTCCACGCACGGTTAAGCGCTGCCGGGCCCAGGTACTCCTTGTCCCAGGTGACGACGTCGCAAGCGGCGTAGCAGACGCCGCAGTTGATGCACTCGATGGCCGCGTCGGCCATCTTCCGCTTCTTGCTTTCGGGAGAGACCCTCGCCGGTGCGTCATTGCGCGTCGCCGTGCCGACGAACGTGTTGCCGGCTTTCTTCCACTTCTGGAAGAACTCGCGCATGTCGACCACGAGGTCCTTGATGCGCGGCATGTTTCTAAGCGGCTCGATGACGATCGCACCGTCTTCTTCGACTCTGCTGACGTGAGTGCGGCAGGTCCATCGCGGCTTGCCGTTCACCGTCATTGCGCACGAGCCGCAGACGCCCACCCGACAAGCAAAACGGTACGACAACGTCGGTTCCAGCGTTCGCTGAACCTCGGTGACCACGTCAAGAACGGTCTGGTTCTCG
>JANXXS010000064.1 GCA_025350505.1 Burkholderiales bacterium | reverse complement strand
CCACCACCAAAACGGCGTCCAAAGCAGTCCGAGGACGTCTTTAAATCCCCTTGTTTTCATAGGTAAAACTGCTGCGACGTTGTCCGCGGCGGTTCCTTGCCGTAGGCTGAAATCTTGATTTTCATGATGGTTTGATGATGGTTGCGAAATCCGGGTAGTTGTGGACTTTGAACTGATGAAACACGGCGGACATATCGGACTTCGAACCGATGAAACGCCGTGGACATCGTGGACTTCGAACTGATGAGACGAGTTCGTGCCAAGGATCGCCGTTCCGGGCCTGTGCCTGCGGGTAGCGCGCCCACCGTCGTCGACGAGGGCTTGGATCCTCAGGACAGTTGTCGGCGAAAGGCGTCGCGATCTCGGTCTGGGCGGGTATCGCAATAGCTGTCGCAGCCATCACTGCGGCAGGCTGCGCTGCACCGTCGGCAATAGGCGGCGCCATGACGGAGGCTGTGAGTTCGGCGGACGCACCCATCGGCCCGTACTCCCAAGGGATCAAGACCGGCAACCTGCTTTTCCTGTCGGCACGAGGCCCTCTCGATCCCAAGACTGGACAGATGAGCACTGGCGCCATCGAGGAGCAGACCAAGCTCGTCATGGACAACCTGACGGCCGTCCTTGCGGCGAGCGGATTGACCATGGCAAACGTCGTCAGCACCACCGTCTACATGAAGGGCCTGAACGACTTCGCCGGGATGAACACGGTCTACGGCAGCTACTTCAAGGACAAACCTCCGGCCCGCGGGACCGTTCAGGTCGCGGGTTACCGCGCGGTGCCCTGATCGGTGTCTCCGCGGTGGCGAGCAAGTGGATGCGCGACGCTGCCCCGCGGAGCGCTTTCACCGGCAGCTCATCGCGTCTTCGTCGATCAGCACCGCCCGCTCCTGCGCGCTGAGCGTACGCAGGAATGCGACGACGTCACGCCGTTCGGCCAGCGTCAGCGCCGGCATGGGCCGGCCTTCGAGCGCGGCATGCGGTTGCAGCGCATCGCACAGGTTGGCGATGCTGCCGTCGTGCATGTAAGGCGCAGTCGCGCTGACTTCGCGCAGGCCCGGCGTGCGGAAGGCGCCCGGCTCCGCCGGCTGCGCTGCGGGCTCCCGCGCGGCATCGACTTCGTCGTTGAAGTGGCTGTTGCGAGCGTACGGGCTGGCCAGCAGCTTTTCGACGCCGAGCGCGCGGCCGCGGTCGAAGGTGCCGTCGTGCAGCCTCGAGACGATGGGCGAGCGGTGGAACTCGCCGTCGCTGAAGTTCGGGCCGGCATGGCACGCGATGCACCGGCCGCTGCCGATGAACAGCCTCAAGCCGCGCTGCGCCGCGACCGGGTAGCGCTCCATGGCATCGAGGTCGCCGCGCGCGAGCGCATCGCGGAAGGCATCGAACGGCGTGCGCTCGCTAATCAGCGTTTCCTGGTACGCCGCGAGCGCCTTGCCGGCATCCACCAGCGCGGTCTCGTTGTCGGCCGGCGGCGCGTGGCCGAAGGCCAGCGCGTACAGGCGCTTCAAGGTCTCGTCGTCGCGCAATGCCTGCGCGACGTGCGCGGCGTCGGAGCGCATCTCGCGCACGTCGAGCATCGGCCGGATGCTTTGCGACCACAGCGAGTCGTTGGCACCGTCCCAGCCGTACCAATGTTGCAGCCGCATGTTGAGCAGGCTCGGCGTGTTGCGCGCGCCGGCCTCGGCGCCCAGGGCGCGCGCCCGCCCGTCGGTGAAGTAGCGCCATGGCTCGTGGCAGCTTGCGCAGCGCAAGCCGCCGACGGTCGACAAGCGCGTGCTGTGGAACAGCGCCTCACCGAGCGCCGCGGCCTCGGCGCGGCCCGAAACGCGGTTGCTCGCATCGCGCACCGCCGGTGCAGGCCAGGGCCCGAGCGCGCCGATGCTCGCCAGCTCATCGGCGCGCCACGGCAGCAGAGGCGTCGGCGACGCCAGGCACAGTCCCGCGACCAGCGCGAGCGCGCCGACCGAGCCGCCTGCAAGCGCCTGCCAATGAATCGCCATCCGGCCTACTTGCCGGCTGGATCGACCCGGCCAGTCTGCTTGTAGTAGGCCACCGCTTTCTTCAGCGCGGTGTATTCCGTGCACGAGAAAAAGCACAGCTTGTCGAGGATCTTCAGATGCTCCTCGGCCTTCGGTACGTTACCCGCCATCAGATAAGCCTCGCCGAGGTAGGAGTGCGCGCCGCGGTGCTGGGGATCGATCTTCAACGCCTTGTCGTAGTGAAGGAAGGCTTGATCGAGCTGGCCCGATTTGCGATAGGAGTAGGCGATCCAGTTCTCGGCATAGGCGTCGGTGTCCTTGGCGCGCGAGAGGTACGACTGCAAGAGCTTGATGGCCGTGTCGTACTGCTTGCCTTCGATCGCGCTCACGGCCTGCGCGTACTCGGGGTCGACCAGCGGGGCCGCCGCGACCGTCTCGCCGCCACCGCCACCACCGCCGCCGCCGCCGCCGCCGCCGCCGCCGCCGCCGCCGCCGCCACCGCCACCACCGCCACCACCGCCACCACCACCACCAGCGGCGAAGGCGAGCGAAACGCTCAGCAGTGCGGTGAAGAAGGCCGCGAGAATGCGTCGTAAGTTCATGCTGTAGCTCCTGGTCGTGGTCCCGTCATCGGGTTCGTCGCCCGTATATGCCCCGACACCTTGCTTCGGTTCAACCGGTTTCGGTTCAACCGGTCTTCGGCATGGTCTGCGCTGCTCCCGCGACGCGCACCATTGGTACGGGTAGACTTTAAGGCCCACTCCCGGCAGGAAGCTCAGACCATGTCACTGCTCGATGTCCTCGGGCTGACCCCCACCGGCCAGACCGGAGAAGCGACCGCCAAGCCCGGCATCGCATCCGCTGCCCCGGCAACGAAGACCTTGCCCATTTGGCAAAAGGCCAAGGACAAGGCGGGCGGCCAGATCAGCCAACTGCAGTCGGCCTTGCGCGAGACCGGGCACCCGCTCTTGATGCGCATCGCCGACCAGGGACTCAATGGCATCACCGACCGCTTGCAGGTCGGCTTGCAGACGGCCCTGATGGAGTTCGACGGCGCCGCGGCCGGCCAACGGAAGAGGCAGCGGGACAAGGCGCAGCAGGCTGTCGCCGATTTCAAGAAGTTCCTGGCCGACGATCCGGGCCTGCCGCTGCTCGCATTGAACCCGCTCGGCGTGACCGTGACCTTGCGCGAGGATCTCGCCCGGGCCATGCAAACGCTCGAACAGTCATTGGTCGACTGAACCGGAAGACACCGACATGGACCGATCGAGACAGACGACATCGCGGGACTCCGTCAACTGGGGCCGCAGCTACGGCCGGGCCACGGGCATGCGCTACGACGACGTCGACGAGCCGCCCCGCCGTCGAACCGAGCCGCCCTACAAGATCTCGGTGAAAAACGGCGAGCCGCATGCCAGGCAGAGACATACCTTCGAGGGCATCTGGAACGCCCGCGAGGCACTGACCGACCATCCCGACAGGGTGGCGGTGTTCGCCACCGAGGGCGACTTCCAGGATGCCCTGCGCAACATGCCGACCGACCCCGACGCCTGGTGGCGGGTCTCCGCCGACCGCAAGGACGCGGAAGTCGGCACAGTGCACTATCAGGCGATCCTGCTCGGCGACACGATGGACCTGACCACCTGCTATCCGATGCGCGGTAGAGAGTACGACAAGGCGTGGCTGAACAACCTGCTCGGCCGCCGCCGCGGCAAGAGCTCCGAGGCGTTCTGGGCGTTTGCCCATGAGGTGGACGACCTTTGGTACGAGCTGGGGTCGGTGAAGGGCTTTCCTGCCGGCGCCAGCCACGAAGAGGAGGATGAGATCGCGCGGTTGCGCCAGGATGCCCGAGATGCGCTGAACGACTACCAGGTCGGTCCGGCGCGAACTGCCATTCGCAGCCTGAAGGAAGCCTGGGACAAGATCAAGCTGCTCGCCGCGGCTCGGGTCGCGGAGGCGAAGAAGCTCGAAGAGGCCAGGGACAAGACGATCAGCGACACCCGCATCGCGTTGAACAAGGCGATCGACGCGAAAAACGTCGAGTTGGCCGAGACGCTTTACAAGAAGATGCTGGAGTTCAAGACCTTCGTGTCCCCACCGGCCCTCAACGGCCTGCGTCAGCTCGGCATCAAGGTCGTCGACGGCTGACATGGCGTCTATCGACGCGGTAAGCGTCGTCGCGCTGGCCGATCATGCCGTGGCGCTTCCGGTGGTGGCCGGCTGGCTGCATCGCGAATGGTTGCGGGCCTGGGACCTGACGCAGGCAGAGTCCCTGGCCGAGACGCGGGCGCGCATGAATCGCGGCGTCCTGCCCCTCGCGCTGGTCGCGCTGGCCGGCCGAACGCCCGTCGGCACCGCCAGCCTGGTCGACGACGCACATCCCTTGAACGCGGCGTCGATCTGCTCGCTGGCCGGTGTCTACGTCGTGCCGCGTTGGCGGAGGCGCGGCGTGGGGCGGTTGCTGTGCGCTCGTGCCGTAGAGCTTGGCGCAGCGCTGCGGCGTCAGCCGGTGGGCCTGTATACGCGTGACGCCGAAGCCTTCTATCTGCGCATCGGCTGGACCAGGGTGGTCGAGGCGCAGCTGCGCGATCCGGTGGCGCCGACGCTCGGCGTCTACATGGAATGGCGAGGGTCTCCCGGCTCAGGCAACATCCGCTTGCACACCTCTGCACGGAATCGACTCCAATGTTGACGGATGGTGCAGACGCGGGTTAGACGCCCCGGGTCGGCCGGTCTATCGTCCGCCCCAGCCTGCCCGCCGACACCCACGCATGAAATTTCTCATCGCCCTCACGCTGCTTGCCCTCGCCGCCTGCTCGAGCGCCCCCGACGTCGACAAGACCGGTCCCGGCACCTACCGGGTCCGGCCCGAAGCGGGCGGCGGCTCGCCCACCGATGCCGAGATCAAGGCGCGCGGCATCCAGCGGGCCAACGAGTTCTGCGCTGCAGACGGCAAGCGTGCCGTCATCACCGTCGGGCAGACGACCCGATGGTTCGTGCTGGGCCTGCAAACCGCCGAGGTGCAGTTCTATTGCGACGACCGGCCGGCCGCACCGGCCGACAAGAGCACCAAGCCCTGACCCTGCGCCGTTCGCGTAGGACGGCTACTACCGCTGGCAGGGCTGTCCGCCTGCTCCGGTTTCGCCGCTCGCGGGTCAGACTCGTTCGACCGTTCGCCCTGCCGCGTGCGGTCGCGTACTCGCGCTCCGGGCGCAGGCACTTTCAAGGGAAATTTCGATGAACATGCAAACCCTTCGCCGGCCCGCGGCACTGCTGCTGGGCTGTCTGACCCTGACGTGGAGCGGCCTCGCTTCGGCCGAGCCGCCATCGCGCGCGGCGCGCCTGGGCTACATCAGCGGCACGGTGAGTTTTTCGCCGGCGTCGCAGCCCGACTGGGTGCAGGCAGTGATCAACCGGCCGCTGACGACCGGCGACCGCCTCTGGGCCGACGCGAGCTCGCGCGCCGAGTTGCAGGTCGGCGGCGCCGCGCTCCGGCTGGGCGCGGGCACAAGCGTGACTCTGCTCAACCTCGACGATCGCATCGCCCAGGTCCAGCTGTCGCAGGGCACGCTGAAGATCCGGGTGCGCCACCTCGCGCCGGAACAGAGCTTCGAGGTCGACACGCCCAATCTCGCGTTCACGATCCGCCGCCCCGGCGACTACCGCATCGACGTCGATGCCAACGACGACGCGACGGCGGTGTCGGTGCAGAACGGCGAGGCCGAGGTCTACGGCGAAGGCGCTTCGTACGCGGTCACGCCGCGGCAGAGCTATCGCTTCTACGGCACCGGCCTGTCCGACTACGACGCGCTGCCCGTGCGTCGCGACGACGACCTCGACCGCTGGGCCCGCGATCGCGATCGCCGCGCCGACACGTCGCCGTCGGCTCGCTATGTCTCGCGGGAAGTCGTCGGCTACGAGGATCTCGATGCCAACGGCAGCTGGCGCGCTGATCCGACCTACGGCAGCGTCTGGACGCCGACCCGTGTCGCCGCCGGCTGGACGCCGTATCACGACGGCCACTGGGCCTGGGTCGATCCGTGGGGCTGGACCTGGGTCGACGACGCCCCGTGGGGCTTCGCCGTGTCGCACTACGGCCGCTGGGCCAACTTCAACGGCAGCTGGGGCTGGGTGCCCGGCCCGCCGCGCGAACAGGCGGTGTATGCGCCGGCGCTGGTGGCCTTCGTCGGCGGCAGGAACTTCGGGGTCTCGGTCTCGGTGGGCAGCGCCGTGGCCGCCGCGGTCGGCTGGTTCCCGCTCGCGCCACGCGAGGTCTATCAGCCGTCGTATCCGGTGAGCCGCGGCTACTTCGATAACATCAATCGCAGCAATGCGGTGATCGCGCCGACCACCATCACCAACGTCTACAACACGACGAACGTCACCAACACGACCATCGTCAACAACACGACGAACATCGTCAAGACGGTCTATGTCAACCAGCAGGTGAGCGGCGCGGTGGTCGCCGTGCCGGCGCAGGCCTTCGCGCAGTCGCAGTCGGTGGCCCGGGCCGCCGTGCCGCTGTCGAGAGAGGTGGCCCTCAGCGCGCCGGTCGCGCACGTCGCCACGGTCGCGCCGGTGCAGCAGAGCGTGCATGGCGGCGCACCCGTGGCGCTGGCCAAGCCGCCGGCACGCGAGCTGGCGGTTGTCGCGCACACGGCGCCGCCGCCGCCGCCGGTGCCTTTCGCCGAGCAGCAAAGGCATCTCGCGGCGAATCCGGGCAAACCCATCGACGAAGTGCAGCGCGTGCAATTGAAGCCCGCGGTCGTGCCGGGGCAGGAAGCGAAGGTCAGCGTCATCGCCGCCGCCCGCGCGCCGGCACCCGCGGCGCCGCCGCCGGCGACGGCCCCGGCACCGAAGACGCCCGAGGCCCGCAAGGCCGATGCGGCGCGTGCCGAGGCCACTGTCGGTGGCCGCCCGGTCGATGACGCCAGGTCGGCTGCAGCACGGGCCGATGCGGCCAAGGCTGGTGCGGCTAACGCCGATGCCACCAAAGCAGAAGCGGGCAGGGCAGAGGCAGCGAAGGCCGAGGCGATGAAGGCCGACGCGGCCAAGGCCGGTGCAGCCAGAGCAGACGCGGCCAAGGCGGACGCAACCAAGGTCGAGGCCGCCAAGGCGGAAGCGGCCAAGGCTGAAGCAGCTCGAGCGGAGGCGGCGAAGGCCGAGGCCGCGAGGGCAACGACGGCACGTGGCGATGCCGCAAAGGCCGATGCCGCGAAGGCCGAAGCCGGAAGAGCCGAAGCGATGAAGGCCGAGGCGGCAAAGGCCGATGCGACACGGGCGGCCGCAACGCGGGCGGATCTCGCCAGAGCGGAAGCCGCCAAGGCAGACGCGGCTCGAAACGACGCCGCGAAGGTGGAAGCGGCAAAAGCAGAAGCGGCAAAAGCCGAGTCGGCACGGTCGGCGGCGGCGAAGGCGGATGCGTCGAGGGCCGAAGCCGCGCAGGCAGAAGCCGCGCGCCCCAATGTCGCCAAGGCGGAAGCCGCGAAGGCCGAAGCGGCGCGCGCCGAAGCCGGCAAGGCCGAGGCCGCCCGCGCTGAGGCTGCCAGAGGCGACGCGGCCAGGGCCGAAGCAACCAGGGCGGCCGCCGCCAAGGTCGAAGCAGCGCGAGCAGAGTCGGCGAAAGCCGAAGCGGTGAGAGGCGAGGCAGCGAGGGCCGGTGCCGCGAGAGCCGATGCAGCGCGAGCGGAAGCGGCGAGGGCCGCGCAACTCAAGCCGACGGTGGCCGCGCCTCCGCCTCCGCCTCCGCGCGCGTCCGCGCCGAGGGCCGGTCCCGATGCGAAGGGCGACGAGGAGAAGAAGAGGGCTGACGAAGAACCGCGCAAACGCTAGCGCGGTCGCGACCACTAGCCCGCGACGACCTTACTCGCGCGGCCCGCATCGCCTCGTCGCGTCTCACGCCCGGCGAAACCGCTTCACCCACGGCATGGCGATCCAGAGCCGCACCGCGAGCAGTGGCAGGCAGGCGAGCAGGCCGGCGAGCTTGCCCGCCGATGCGAGGCCGACGAGGAGCAGGCAGACGACGCGCAACGGCCCGGCGCCGATGCCGTCCATGGCCAGCGCGGCGAGCGTGAGCAGGTCCTCGCAGACGTCACTGCCCACCGCGAGCAGCGGTGCCATGCCGAGCCAGCGCCAGAGCGGCGCCCCGGACTTCTCGTCGCGCTCGCCGGCCATCCAGGCGAACGCGCGCGAAGCGACGCGTGCGACGAGATAGCCCCAGCAGCCGATGAAGGCGAAGTCCCAGAACATCGCCCAGCCCGGATGCACGGCCTTCCACTTCTGCCAGGTGCCGGCATCGAGCAGGCCGTGCCCGGTCAGCGACGCGAGTTGGTCGCGCGCGAACTGGCCGGCCCACTGATACGCACGCGACCAGGCACCGAAATCGTCCCAGCGCGGCCAGCCCGATTCGCTCAGGCAGGCGCCGGAGAAAGACACGAAGACGATGCCGAGGAGCAGCGCGACGACGATCGGCCAGAGCGGCCGGCCGTGATCCCACACGCTTTCCGTCGCCGGCGGCACCGGATCGGCCGCGATCACGGCGATGGGCACGCCATCGGCTGTCTTCGGCTGCATGTTGCGCAGGCACATGCCGGCGAGCGCCCACCACGCCGTGTCCCACAGCGCGTCGTGGCGCAGCCGGTGCAGGTCGCGCTTGGGCAAGGGCGGCACGCCCAGGTCGCTGGCGACCTCACCGACCATCCACTCGAGCGCCGCCTCGGGCAGCCCGGCGGTTCGCACCGGGTAGCTGCCGCCGACGTCGCAATGCACGCCGGCAAACCAGCGCTGCTCGAGCGTCTGGCCGCCTTCGTGGATGTCGCCGGGCTCTTCGTAGAGGCGCGGCTCGAAGGTCCAGCGATGCTCGTCGAAGGCGAGCGCGTGGCGCACGTTCTTCATGCGCTTGCCGCGCATCGTCGCCGTGCTCGGGTTGCTGCGCGAAAGCGGGCCGGGCAGGCCGACCGACTCGACCGTGTCCCAGACGCCCACCCACTGCACCTCGGCATCGCTGCCGGCCGGCGTCGTGAAGAGGGCACGCACCTGGTCGGCGAGCTGCTGGCGCGTGACGACGCCGGCGGCGGTCTGGTCGTGGCCGGCGGTCTGCGCCGCGGCCGGCTCCTGGCGCGCCGTGGCCCGATGCAGCCAGCGTGTCGCGCGCTGCAAGAACCACCCCTGCTTGTCGTTCGGCAGCGAGAAGTAGATGCCGACCAGCGTCGGCACCATGCTCTCGTGCTCGGGCGCGAGGATGCCGAACAGGTTGACCATGCCGACGACGCAGCGCACCGTGAAGGCGCCACGCGAAAAGCCGAAGCAGTAGATGCGGTCGCGGTTGTCGCGCCAGTGGCGCATCAGGAACAGATAGCCCTCGGCGATGTTGTCGTAGACGCCGCGGCCCGAGGCCAGCCCGGCGATGCGCTCCCAGCTGCGGCTCGCCCAGTCGATCGGGTCGGTGGGCGGCACCGCGTCGGGCGTGCCGACACCGGGGTCGTAGTAGAGAACGTGCTCGGGCGTCGCGTTGCGGCGCAGCCAGGTGAAGAACTGCAGGACGTTGGTGTCCTCGGTTCCCGCGGTCAAGGTGTTGTTGGTGCCGTCGCAGCAGATGACCAGCCGGCACGGCGGACGCTCGCTATCAGCCAAGGGACACCTCCTGGATCGTTGCAGGCGACGCGTGATTCTGCGGCAGCCGCGGCCTGCCTCGAAGTACGGCTTGCGCGACGCGAACCGGACGGCGCACGATGCCCTGCTTCGACGAGCCAGCCTTCACAGATCTTTACCCCGAAGGCACCCTCGCGTTACCGGGCCTCGCCATCATTCTTTGCAAGGCCCGAAGGTCGGGCTCTGGAGCAAGACGATGACAAGCACGACAGCGCGGTCCGGACAAACCGCACAAGGGCGCCGGGTCAAGATGGTGATGATCGGCATGGTGGTCACGCTGCTCGCGGCGATCGGTGTCTCGGCCTGGGCGCAGCCGGCGCCGCTGCCTCCGCCGCCGGGCATGGAAGGCGGCATGGGCCACGGCATGCATGGCCTGCACGGTGGCATGGGCGGCCCGGGCATGATGTTCGGCGGTTCGCCCGAGCACATGGGCCGCATGATCGACCACATGCTCGACGGCCTCAACGCCAGCGACGCCCAGCGCAGCCAGATCAAGCAGATCGCGGCGCAAACCGCGGCCGACCTGAAGGCACAGGCCGCCGCCGGGCGCGGCCTGCGTCAGCGCGGCATGCAGATCTTCACGGCGCCGACGGTCGACGCCAATGCCGCCGAGCAGCTGCGCCAGCAGATGCTGCAGCAGCACGACCAGATGAGCCGCCGCGTCACCCAGGCGATGGTCGCCGTCGCCAACGTGCTGACGCCCGAACAGCGCGCCAGGATCGGCGAGCGCCAGCGCGATCGCCAGGCACGCATGGAAGAGCGCATGAAACGCATGGAGCACGACGGGTCGCACCGATAATCGTCGAACCACGGGCTTCTGCTCGCGATTCGTCGTCCTGAGCGAAGCGACGGACCTCTGCCGCGAGATCCTTCGCTTTGCTCAGGATGACAGGCATCTGATTGCATGAACCCTCGCCTCCTTCTCATCGACGACGACGCCCGCCTGGCGTCGATGGTGGCCGACTACCTCGGCCATTCGGGCTTCGAGGTCGAGACCGCGGGCACGCTGGCCGCCGGGCGCAATCGCCTCGCCGGCGCCAGCTACGACGCGCTGGTGCTCGACCTCATGCTGCCCGACGGCGACGGCCTCGAGCTCTGCCGCGAACTGCGCGGCGAGAGCCGCACCCGCCAGCTGCCGCTGCTCATGCTGACGGCGCGCGGCGAGCCGATGGACCGCATCATCGGCCTCGAGCTCGGTGCCGACGACTACCTGCCCAAGCCGTTCGAGCCGCGCGAGCTGCTGGCGCGCGTCAAGGCCCTGCTGCGCCGCGCCTCGCCGCAGCCTGCCGACGACGACGTGCTGCGCTTCGGCCGGCTCGAGATCGATCTCGGCGCGCGCACAGCGAGGCTCGACGGCACGGCCTGCGACCTGACCGGCCACCAGTTCGACCTGCTCGTCGTGCTCGCGCAAAGCCCCGGCCGCGTGCTGACGCGCGACCAGATCATGGACTCGCTCAAGGGCCATCCGCTCGAGGCCTTCGACCGCTCGATCGACGTCCACATCTCGCGCATCCGCGCCGTCATCGAAGACGACCCGAAGGCGCCGCGCCGTGTCCTCACGGTGCGCGGCGCCGGCTACGTGTTCGCGAGGAAGCAGGACGCCGACGACGCCGCCGCATGAGCGCGCCGGGCCGCTCCCAAGCGCTCATCCCGAAGCGCGTAGCGCGAAGGGTCGTCCAGTGAGCGCGCCGGGCCGCTCCCAAGCGCTCATCCCGAAGCGCGTAGCGCGAAGGGTCGTCCAGTGAGTGCGGCGCCAGCGGCATGAAGAGCCTCTACCTGCGCATCTACGCCACCGTCGTGGTCGTGCTGCTGCTGTTCGCGTTCGCTTCCGGCCTGGTCGTCGAGCGCCATCTCGACCAGGAACGTGTCCGCAACGAATCGGTCCTGAACGAGCGCCTCGGCGCCTGGGCCGACCTGATCCAGCGCTCGCTGCCCGGCGCCGACGCGCCGGCCGAGACGCAGGCGGCGGCGCTGCGCGAGTGGTCGCAGCGCCTGCGCATTCCGCTCGCGCTCGACGATACGAGCGGCAAGCGCATCGGCGCTTCCGACTCCTTCGTGCGGCGCCTCGACGAGGGCCAGATCCGTCCGTTCGCGGTCAAGCTCGACGACGGCCGTACCTTGTGGACGATGCGGCCCGGCCAGTTGCGCCAGGCCGGCGGCGTGCGCCCGCCGGACGGGACGCGCGACGATCGCGGCGTGCGTCCGCCGCCGTCCTGGCCCTTTCTGCCGCCCGGCTTTCCGCGCGGCGCCGGCCTGGCGATCATCCTGCTCGCGCTCTTCATCGCCGTTGCCGCCGGCGCCTATCCGGTCGTGCGCCGGCTGACGCGACGGCTCGAGGCCTTGAAGCGAGGCGTCGAGCAGTTCGGCGCCGGCGAGCTGAGCCATCGCGTCGAGGTCTCGGGCGCCGACGAGGTCGCGGCGGTGGCGAACAGCTTCAACGTCGCCGCCGGCCGCGTCGAGGCGCTGGTGCAGTCGCATCGCTCGCTGCTCGCCAACGCCAGCCACGAGCTGCGCTCGCCGCTGGCGCGCATGAAGATGGCCGTCTCGTTGCTCGACAGCGCGAGCCCGCCGCAACGCGACAAGCTCAAGCGCGAGATCGACCGCAACGTCGCCGAGCTCGATGCTCTGGTCGAGGAAGTGCTGCTCGCCAGTCGCCTCGACGGCGCCCAGGATCCCCTGCATCGCGACAAGGTCGACCTGCTCGCCGTCGCCGCCGAGGAAGCCTCGCGCGTCGATGCCAGCGTCGAGTCGGCCGGCGATGTCTTCGTCAGCGGCGACGAGCGACTGTTGCGGCGTGCCCTGCGCAACCTGCTCGAGAACGCGCGTCGCTACGGCGGCGGCGAGATCGTCGTGTCGCTGCAGCCCGGCGTGCGCGGCCGTCCCGGCGCGACGGTGCAGGTCTGCGACCGCGGCGCGGGCGTCGAGCCGGCCATGCGCGAGCGCATCTTCGAGCCCTTCTTTCGCCTGCCCGGCCATGCCGAGCAGGCCGGCGGCGTCGGCCTCGGCCTGTCGCTGGTCAAGCAGATCGCCGAGCGCCACGGCGGCAGCGTGCGCTGCGAGGGCCGTGAAGGCGGCGGCAGCTGCTTCACGATCGCGCTGCCCGCGTCTGCGTCATCCTGAGCGAAAGCGAAGGATCTCCACGGCAGCGATCCGTCACTGCGTTCTCGATGACAAGGCTGCCCTGGTGCGCATTGCTCGCGCCCGTTCGCGGCGCAGCGTCCCGGCGAGGTAGCCGGAGAGGCTGACCGCCGCCAGGCCGGTGCCGAGCGTGGCCATCGACCAGAAGCCTTGCGCGCCGTGCAGCCAGGCCGGTCCGACGTCGGTGACGACAAAGGCGACGACGTAGCCGCCGCCCAGACCGATGACCCAGATCGCGACCACGTAGACGATCAGCGGCACCGTCGCGATGCGGTGCGCTCGCAATACGAAGGCGGCGATCGTCTGCGCCGCGTCGGCGACGTGGAAGAGCACGACCCAGGCGAGCAGCGGCAAGGCCGCGGCGACGATGACCGGGTTGCCCGTGTACAGGCCGACGATGTTTTCGCGCAGCAGGTAGACCGTGCTGCCGAGCACGGCGGCGCAGAGCACGCCGATCTCGAGCCCGGCCCAACCGATCCGGCTCGCATCGGCGTTGTCGCCGGCACCGATGCGCTGCGCCACCAGCACCGCCGACGCGTTGGCGATCGACAGCGGCAGCATGAACATCAGCGAAATCATGTTGACGGCGATCTGGTGCCCGGCCACCGGCGTCGCGCCGATGCGCGAGATGAAGAAAGCCATGAAGGTGAAGCCGGTGACCTCGATCAGGATCGACAGGCCCATCGGGATGCCGAGCTTCAGCAACGCGGCCAGGCTGGTCCGGTTCGGCGGGCTCAGCCGATGGCCGAGGCCGAAGGGCTTGTAGAACGGATCGCGCCGCAGCAGCGTGATCGCCGCGAGCAGCTGACACCACATGACGATCGCCGTCGCCATGCCGCAGCCCGGCGCGCCGAGCGCCGCGACCTGCCACTCGCCGAACGGCGTCGGCAGCGTGAAGCCGAACACGAGCAGGGCGTTGAGCGGCACCTTGAGGGCGAGCCCGCCGAGCTGCAGCACCATCACCGCCTTGGGCCGCGAGACCGCGACATTGAAGCTGCGATAGGCCATGAAGATCAACGCCGCCGGCAGGGCGAAGGCGAGGCCGTGCAGATAGCCGCGCACCTTGACGGCGACCGCCGGCTCGGCCCGCGCCAGGGCGAGAAAGGGATCGGGCCAGAGCAGGAAGGTGCAGCCGAGCACCGACAGCGCGAGCGCCAGCCAGACACCCTGCTCGGTCTCGTGGCCACTCTGGCGAAGCTTGCCGGCGCCGAACAGCTGGCCGGCGATCGGGCCGATCGCCTGGATCACGCCCATCAGGCCGACGAAGATCGAGATGTAGGTCGAGCCGCCGATTGCCAGCGCGGCGAGATCGAGCGCCGAGGCGCGCGCCACCATCATCGTGTCGACGGTGCTGAAGGCGAGCACGGCGATCTGGCCGATGAAGACCGGCCAGGCGAGCGGCAGCAAGCGCAGCGCGCTTTCGCGCAGGCTCGGCCGGGTCATGAAGACGCGACGCGCGTCGTGTCGTGCTCAGGCGTTTCGGCAGCGACCTCGCCGTGCAGCGCGCGCTCGGCGTATCGGTTGAAGCGCCAGGCCGTGCCTTCCTGCGTGATGCGCCGCCAGGTGACGCGCTTCTCGGCCGGCGACATCGAGGTCCAGCGCTGCACTTCCTCGAAGCTGCGGCCGCAGCCCTTGCAGATGGCGTCGCCCTGGCTGGTCGAGCAGATGGCGATGCACGGCGCATCGGGCGTCGTCGCGTACCAGGCCAGCCAGGCCGCCTGCGCCGCGGCCGGCATCGACGCCTCGTCGCATTCGCTCTCGTGGTAGTAGACCATCAGGGCGTAGATCTCGGCGAGCGCCAGCACCTCGGCGCAGGCGGTGATGCCGTCGGGCGAGGGCTTCTTGTCGCGCCACCAGTTGATGGCCGACTCGATGTCGGTGATGTGCAGGGCGGCCACGGCGCTCGCCGAAAAGGGGAGGGCGAGTTATAGCAGCCGCTCGTCGCCCCTGCGCGCTCGGCGCGGCAGGGCGGACCGCGTTACGGCGCGCTGGCGGGTGGGGCCGGCGGGGCGGGCTGGATGACGATGATGGCGCCAGGGGTCGTCGTCGTCGTCTCCTTGATGATGCCGCCGCCGGCGATGCTGCCGGAGGTCATGACCGTCTGGTTCGACTTCATCGGGCCGAGCACGCGCGCCAGGCAATCGGCCTTGTCCTTGGCCGGCATGACGTTGCAGCGGTCGGTGGCGTTGGCGACCGGCGAGCCGCTGTTGTCGAGCGTCTTGCGCTTGCGCTCTGCCTGGGCGGCGCCGGCTTCCTTCAGGCAGGTCGCCTTGTCTTCGGCGGTGCGGCCGGCTTCGCAGTCGGCGCGCTCCTTGAGGGAACGCGCGTTCGCTTCGGTGCTCGCGCTGTCGGCGGCAAACGCAGGTGCGGCAAAGGCGCTGGCGAGGGCCGCGACGGCCAGGGCGGTCATGGTGCGACCGCGCAGGGATAGGGAATGGGGATTCATGGAATCGTCTCCTTGGCTACGCCGCGCGACGGTGTCGCGCGATCGGCGCGTTCAGCGCCTGGGGCACTCAGGTTAGGTCGAAGGCAGGGTCCAGCGCCGTAGGACGGCACCGCTCCCGCACGCCGCCGGATGGCCCGTCCGCACGCCAGCCGGGCGAGGGAGAATCGGCGGATCGTGACGAGAAGGCTTCTTCGATGAAACGGGCACCGGTCGAATCGCAGCTGTTCGAGGCGCTGGCGTTTGCCGCGCACAAGCACCGGGCGCAACGGCGCAAGGACGTCGAGGCCAGCCCCTACATCAACCACCCGATCGCGCTGGCCCGCACGCTTGCCGTCGAAGGCGGCATCAGCGACACCAGGACGCTGATCGCCGCGGTGCTGCACGACACGGTCGAGGACACCGACACCACCTTCGAGGAGATCCACGCCATGTTCGGCGCCAAGGTGGCCGACGTCGTGCGTGAGGTGACCGACGACAAGACGCTCGAGAAGGCCGATCGCAAACGCCTGCAGATCGAGCACGCGCCGCACATGAGCAAGCGTGCGGCGCTGGTCAAGCTCGCCGACAAGACATCGAACCTGCGCGACGTCGCGACGAATCCGCCGCGCGGCTGGTCGCTCGAGCGCAAGCGCGCCTATTTCGACTGGGCCAAGGCCGTCGTCGACCAGCTGCCGCCGGTCAGCAAGCGCCTGCGCGCCGCCTTCGACGAGACCTATTCGAAACGTCCGTAACCGGAAAGCGCCGCCGCGACCGGGTTCACTGGTCGCGATAGAACCAGGCGGCAGCCGTCAACGCGACGCCGATCGCGTAGAGCGCCCAGGTGTTCGACACGACGTAGGGATAGAGCATGAGCGCGACACCGAGCCATTGCGTGGCGCGATGCTGGCGACGTTTGCCGTAGTAGTAGGCAAACAAGCCGAACAGGCCGAACACGATCGCGCCGACAATATAGGCCGGGCTCGGCCATGTGAAGCCGAGCTCCCGGAGCATTTCCATCTCACCCTGCATGCAGCGCTCGCAACCTTTTCGCCGACCTTACGACATTTGCCGCCGCGCCGCCGTGTCGGGGTTCACGATGATCGAGCTGATGGTCGTCGTCGGCGTCATCGCCGTGCTGGCGCTGCTCGCCGCGCCGAGCATCAGCGACAAGATCGTGCGCGACCAGATCGTCGAGGCGGTCAGGCTCGCCGACGTGGCCAAGGCGCCGGTCGCGGCGGCGTGGGCCACGCTGGCGACGATGCCGGTCGACAACGCCAGCGCCGGCCTTCCGCCGGCGACCAGCATCGTCAACAACTTCGTCAGCTCGGTGGCGATCGAATCGGGCGCGGTCCAGGTCACCTTCGGCAACCGCGCCAACGCCGCCATCGCCGGCAAGATCCTGAGCTTTCGGCCGGGCGTCGTCGAGGCGGCGCCGGTCGTGCCGATCACCTGGGCCTGCGGCCACGCCGAGCCGCCGGTGCCGATGAACGCGCGCGGCCTCGACAAGACGAACGTCCCCGACCGCTACCTGCCGCTCAACTGCCGGCAGATGCACGCGCCGTAGTCCGAGCGCTGCCGTCGCGCCAACGACACCGGCGTCGTTGTTAGCATCGACCGATGATGGAACTGCAGGCCGCCGACCTCGACTACGCCGTGCTTCGCTCGGCCGGCAAGGATGTGCTCTCGCTGGCGCTGATCGACGCGCGCAATCGCGTCCTCGCCTGGGCCGCGCTGCTCGAGACGGCGCAGTCCGGCCAGGCGTTGCGCCTGTCGGTCGATCCGGCGCCGGGGCCGGCGGCGACGCTCGACCCGCCGCTCTGGACGCTCGGCCACATCGGCTGGTTCCAGGAGCATTGGATCGGCCGCCACGTGCAGCGTGGCCGCGGCCCCTGGTCGGACCCGGCCGGGCCTCGCCTCGCCTCGATCCTGCCCGGAGCCGACCGCTGGTACGACCCGGCGGTGGTGCGGCACGCTTCCCGGCGCGAGCTGGCGGCAGGCGAATTGCTGGACCTGCAGGCGACGCGGCAGTACCTCGTCGAATCGCTGGAGACGACGCTCGACCTGCTCGACGCGGTGCGCGAGGAAGACGACGACGCGCTCTATTTCCATCGCCTGGCGCTGTTCCACGAGGAGCTGCATCTCGAGGACCTGGCGGTGCTCGCGCAGACGCTCGGCTTCAAGCCGCCGGCGGGCATCGTGCCGCGCGTTGCCACCCAGGCGGCGCGGTCGCCGCTGTTCTTTCCGGCGACGCGCTGGCTGCAGGGTGCCGGCGCGCCGGGCTTCGTCTTCGACAACGAGCGCGAGCCGCATCCGGTCTCGATTCCGGAGTTCGAGATCGACGCGCAGGCCGTCACATGGGCCCAGTACAGCGAGTTCGTCGAAGACGGCGGCTACGACGAGCCCTCGCACTGGAGCGAGGCCGGCTGGGCGTGGGCGCAGCGCGAGGCGCGCCGCACGCCGCGCCACGTCGACCAGATGCGCCACGGCGTGCTGCGCCGGCGCTTCGGCCAGCTCACGCGGGTCGCCAACGCCGAGCCCGCCGTGCATGTCAGTGCCTACGAAGCCGAAGCCTGGTGCCGCTGGGCCGGACGTCGCCTGCCCAGCGAGGTCGAATGGGAAGCGGCGGCGCACCAGGGCGCGACGCGGGGCTTTCGCTTCGGCGACGTCTGGGAGTGGACCGCGAGCACCTTTCGGCCCTATCCCGGCTTCGTCCCGGGCCCCTGGCGCGACTATTCGGTGCCGTCGTTCGGCATGACTCGCGTGCTGCGCGGCGCCAGCCTGGCGACGCCGCGCGCTATGCGCAGCGCGCGCTTTCGGCGCTTTGCCGAACCCGGCCGCGACGACGGGTTCTTCGGCTTTCGGAGCTGCGCCGCGTAAGCGTCGGTTTCTGTGTGTCGGCGCGGTGACGGCTCCATTAGGGAAAGCCCGTCCTTTGCCGGGTACCTCGCGTCTCGAACAATGCCCTGAACGGCCATCGGCGGCATTTCCCGCCCGAGGCGTCAGTGCAGATCCCCAAGGAGTCAGGCGTGGAGCAACCCATTTCCCTCACCGTGAACGGCAAGGCCGTCAAGGCGATGATCGATCCGCGCACGCTGCTCGTGCAGTTTCTGCGCGAGAACCTGCAGCTCACCGGCACCCACGTCGGTTGCGACACGGCGCAGTGCGGCGCCTGCACGGTGCACATGAACGGCCGGGCCATCAAGGCCTGCTCGATGCTGGCGCTGCAGGTGCAGGGCAGCGAGATCACGACGATCGAGGCGCTCGCCGGCAAGGACGGCGAGCTGCATCCGATGCAGGCGGCGTTTCGCGAATGCCACGGCCTGCAATGCGGCTTCTGCACACCGGGCATGGTGATGTCGGCGGTGCAGCTGCTTGCCGACAACCCGAAGGCGACCGAGGCGGAGATCCGAGAAGGCCTCGACGGCAACATCTGCCGTTGCACCGGCTACCAGAACATCGTCAAGTCGATCCAGTTCTGCCAGTCGGGCGCCAAGCCCGTCGCGGTCTGAGGAGCACGTCATGGGCCACATGAACGAAGTTCCGGACCTGACCAAGACCCCCATCGGGCAGAGCTTTCGCCGCCGCGAAGACCGGCGCTTTCTCACCGGCGACGGCCAATACACCGACGACGTCAACCTGCACGGCCAGAGCTACGGCGTCTTCCTGCGCTCGCCGTATGCACATGCGCGGATTCGCGGCGTCAAGCTCGACGCGGCGTTGAAGTCGCCGGGCGTCATCGACATCATCACCGGCGCCGATCTGGTCAACGCCAAGATCGGCGGCCTGCCCTGCGGCTGGCTGATCCACAGCAAGGACGGCGCGCCGATGAAGGAGCCGGCGCACCCGGTCATCGCGCACGACAAGGTCCGCCACGTCGGCGACCAGGTCGCGCTCGTCGTCGCCGAATCGATAGCCGAGGCCAAGGATGCGGCCGAGCTGATCGAGGTCGACTACGAAGAGCTGAAGCCGGTGATCGACATCGGCACCGCCTCTACTGCAGGCTCGGCGGTGCACGACGACGTGCCCGACAACACCTGCTACGACTGGGGCCACGGCGACAAGGCGGCGGTCGACGCGGCGTTCGCGAAGGCAGCGCATGTCACCAAGCTCGACATCGTCAACAACCGGCTGATCCCGAACGCGATGGAGCCGCGCGCCGCCAACGCCGCCTACAACAAGTCGGACTCGAGCTACACGCTCTACGTCGCCAACCAGAATCCGCACGTCGAGCGCCTGCTGATGTGCGCCTTCGTGCTCAGCCTGCCGGAGTCGAAGGTGCGCGTGATCGCCCCCGACGTCGGCGGCGGCTTCGGCTCGAAGATCTTTCTCTATCCCGAAGACGTGGCGCTGGTCTGGGCCAGCAAGCGGGTCGGCCGGCCGATCAAGTGGACGGCCGAGCGCAGCGAATCGTTTCTCACCGACGCGCACGGCCGCGACCACGTCACCACCGCCGAGTTGGCGATGGATGGCAGCGGCAACTTTCTGGCGTTGCGCGTGAAGACGGTGGCCAACATGGGCGCCTACCTCTCGACCTTCGCGTCGGCGGTGCCGACCATCCTGTACGCGACGCTGCTCGCCGGGCAGTACAAGACGCCGGCGATCTACGCCGAGGTCAAGGCGGTGTTCACCAACACCGCGCCGGTCGATGCCTACCGCGGCGCCGGCCGCCCGGAGGCGACCTACGTCGTCGAGCGGGTCGTCGAGCAGGCGGCTCGCGAGATGAAGATAGACCCGGCGGCGATCCGGCGTCAGAACTTCATCACCAGCTTCCCGTACGCGACGCCGGTCGGCCTGACCTATGACGTCGGCAACTACAGCGCCCACCTCGACAAGGCGATCGCCATGGCCGACGTCGCCGGCTTCAAGGCGCGCAAGGCCGCCTCGGAAGCGAAGGGCAAGAAGCGCGGCCTCGGCTACTCCTGCTACATCGAGGCCTGCGGCATCGCGCCTTCGAACATCGCCGGCGCGCTCGGGGCGCGGGCCGGCCTGTTCGAGGCCGGCGAAGTGCGCGTGCATCCGACCGGCACGGTGACTGTGTTCACCGGCTCGCACAGCCACGGCCAGGGCCACGAGACGACGTTCGCGCAGGTGGTGGCCGGCAAGCTCGGCATCCCGGTCGACAACGTCGAGATCGTGCACGGCGACACCGGCCGCGTGCCGTTCGGCATGGGCACCTATGGCAGCCGCTCGCTGGCCGTCGGCGGCACGGCGATCTCCAAGGCGGTGGACAAGATCATCGCCAAGGGTAAGAAGATCGCGGCGCATCTGCTCGAGGCGGCCGACACCGACATCGAGTTCGAGAACGGCGAGTTCAAGGTCGCCGGCACCGACAAGAAGATCCCCTGGGGCTCGGTGACGCTGACGGCCTACGTGCCGCACAACTTCCCGCTCGACAAGCTCGAGCCCGGCCTGAACGAGAACGCCTTCTACGACCCGACCAACTTCACCTATCCCTCGGGCAGCTATGTGTGCGAGGTCGAGATCGATCCCGACACCGGCAAGGTGAAGATCGAGTCCTTCGTCGCCGTCGACGACTTCGGCAACATCGTCAATCCGATGATCGTCGA
>JANXXS010000061.1 GCA_025350505.1 Burkholderiales bacterium | reverse complement strand
CATCGCCTACGACACGCCGATCTCGCAGCTGATCGGCGAGCGGCTCGCCGTCACCGTGCCGCTGGCGCTGATGGCGATGACGCTCTCGGCGGCGCTCGCCTTCACGCTCGGCCTGTTCGCGGCGGCGCGGCACGGCAAGGCCGGCGACGTCGGCGTCATGGCGGTGAGCCAGATCGGCATCGCCATTCCGAATTTCTGGTTCGCGATCCTGCTCATCCTCGTCTTCTCGGTGAAGCTGCGCTGGTTCTCGGCCGGCGGCTTCCCGGGCTGGCATGCCGAAGACGGCAGCGGCATCGGCCCGGCCTTCGGCGCGCTCGTGCTGCCCGCCGTCGCGCTGGCGGTCGTGCAGGCGGCGATCCTGGCGCGCATCGTCCGCTCGGCCGTGCTCGACGTGCTGCGCGAGGACTTCGTGCGCACCGCGCGCGCCAAGGGGCAGACGCCGCGCGGCGTGCTCTGGGGCCACGTGCTGCGCAACGCGATGGTGCCGGTGCTGACGGTGATGGGACTGCAGTTCGCCAACCTGCTCGCCGGCACCGTCGTCATCGAGAACGTGTTCTCGCTGCCCGGCCTCGGCCGGCTCGTCTTCCAGGCGATCGCCAACCGCGACCTGCTCGTCGTGCGCAACGTCGTCATGCTGCTCGCCGCGACGGTCGTCGTCATCAACTTCGCGGTCGACGTGCTCTACGTCGTGATCGATCCGCGCCTGCGTGCCAGGCGGTCATGAGCGAAACGCCGCGGGGCAGCCGCTGGCGCCGCGCCAACTTCGCGATCGGCGCGGTGCTCGTCGCCTGCGTCATCGGCCTGGCCCTGCTTTCCTTCGTGTGGACGCCCTACCCCGCGATCGAACTCGACATCCCGCACAAACTGCAGCCGCCGTCGTGGTCGCACTGGCTCGGCACCGACAGCCTCGGCCGCGACATCGTTTCGCTGCTCATCGTCGGCAGCCGCGTCTCGATCGCCGTCGGCCTGATCGCGGTCGGCATCGGCATCGCCTTCGGCGTCGCCTTCGGCCTGCTCGCCGCCGTGAAGCGCGGCTGGGTCGAAGAAGCGGTGATGCGCCTGGCCGACTTCACCTTCGCCTTCCCGGCGCTGCTCTCGGCGATCATGCTGACCGCGATCTACGGGCCGGGGCTGGTCACCTCGATCGTCGCCATCGGCATCTTCAACGTGCCGGTGTTTGCGCGCATCACGCGGGCCAGCGCGATGGTCGTGCGCTCGCGCGAGTTCGTCGTCGCGGCGCGCGCTCTGGGCAAGAGCGAATGGCGCATCACTTTCGAGCACGTGCTGCCGAACATCGCGGCCATCCTGATCGTGCAGGCGACGATCCAGTTCGCGCTCGCCATCCTGGCCGAGGCGGCGCTCAGCTACCTCGGTCTCGGCACGCAGCCGCCGACGCCGTCGTGGGGCCGCATGCTCAACGAGGCGCAGCAGCAGCTGTTCCAGGCGCCGCAGCTCGCTGTCTATCCCGGCGTGGCGATTGCACTGACCGTGCTCGGCCTGAACCTGATGGGCGACGGCCTGCGCGACATTTTCGATCCACGCCTGGCGCGACGCCGCTGACCCGCATTGCAAGGCATGACCATGACGACGACGCCCGCCATCGACCTCCGCTCCGACACCGTGACGCGACCCACCGACCCGATGCGCGCCGCGATGGCCTCGGCACCGGTCGGCGACGACCAGTACGGCGAGGACCCGACCTGCAACCGCCTGCAGGCGCGCGTCGCCGAGATGCTGGGCAAAGAGGCGGCGCTCTGGATGCCTTCGGGCACGATGGCCAACCAGGTCGCGTTGCGCGTGCTGACGCGGCCGGGCGACGAGGTGATCGTCAGCCGCGAATGCCACGCCGGCTGGCACGAGACCGGCGGCTCGGCGGCCAACGCCGGCGTGCAGCTGGTCGAGATCGGCGCGCGCGGCGTCTTCACGGTCGCCGAGTTCGAGGCCGCGATCAAGTCGCGCTCGATGGCGGTGTTTCCGCCGAGCACGCTGGTCGAGATCGAGAACACGCACAACCGCAGCGGCGGCATCGTCTTCCCGCAGGACGAGGTCGAGCGCATTTGCGCCTCGGCGCGCCGCCGCGGACTGGCGAGCTTTCTCGATGGCGCGCGACTCTGGAACGCGAGCATCGCGGGCGGCCGGCCCGAGGCGGATCTGGCGGCTCCGTTCGACCTGGTCGCAGTGTCGTTCTCGAAAGGTCTCGGGGCGCCCGGCGGCTCGATGCTCGCCGGCCCGAAGGATCTGATCGCCGCGGCGACGCGGCATCGCCGCATGCTCGGCGGCGCGATGCGGCAGGTCGGCATCTTCGCCGCTGCCGCGCTGCACGGGCTCGACCATCACCGCGAGCGCCTGGCCGACGATCACGCCAACGCCAGCCTTTTCGCCGAGCTGCTGGCGGCCAGCTCGGCCGTCGAGATCGACCCGGCATCGGTGCAGACCAACATCGTCGTGTTCAAGCTCGCGCCCGGCGCCATCGACGCCGACGCGCTGGTGGCGCGCGCGCGCGGGCGCGGCGTGCTGCTCAACGCCTTCGGCGGCCGTGCCGTGCGCGCGGTGACGCACCTCGATGTCTCGCGCGAGCAGGCGCGGCGCGGCGCGGAGGTCCTCCTCGAGCTGCTCGGCTGAGGCCGCGCCTGCCTCGCCACAGCCAGCCAGGCGGCCAGTCAGGTTCCGAGGTGCCGCTCGAAGAAGAAGACGATCTTGCGATCGACCTCTCCCATGCGCTGCGGTCGAAGCCGGGCGGGTCGTTCAGGAGCCGGCCGACCAGGCCGCCGAGATGCGGCGGCGGCGGCAACAGCAACGCACCGTGGACGCCGCTCGGCAGCTCGGCAATGTGCTCGCAGCTCGTGCAGGCTTGCAGCCCGCGGTCGCTGTGGAAGCGCGGCACCAGCCACAGATCCTGGCGCGCCGTGACGAGGCCGAGCGGCACGCGCGGCATGACCAGCGACGCCATGTCGAAGTCGGCGGCCGCCGGCACGCCGGCCACCACCGTCCTTGTAGTTGTCGGCGTGGTGCTCGGGCATGGCGACGATGAAGCCGGCATCGATCGGCTTTGCGGGAAGGCGCGGCACGATAGCAGGGACGCGGCGCCGACCGTGACGCTTGTCGCATCTGCGGGAGCGCGCCGCGAAGCGCGCAGGCTAGGATGCGCCGCAAGGGAAGGAACCGGATGAGGAGCATCGATTCGGCCTGGCGCGCGCGCCAGGCGTTCTGCAGGGCACTCGGAGCCGCCCTCATTGCCACCCTGCTCGCCGCTTGCGGTGGCGGCGGCGGCGGATCCGCGACCTCATCGGCGCAGCTGCCGGCGACGCTGGTCGTGACGCTGCCGCCGGCCCAGCAGGCGCTGGGCGCGACGCTTTCCTTCTCATCGAATGCCGTCGATCCGGCCGGCCTGCTGAGCTACCGCTGGGACTTCGGCGACGGCAGCAGCAGCACCGCCGCCTCGCCGACGCATGCGTATGCGAAGGCCGGCGTCTTCACGGTACGCCTCACCCTGGGCAACGACAGCGGCAACGCGTTGTCGACGGCGGGCACGGTCTCGATCGCCGACTTCGCGATCGTCGCCGGCCAGGCCTGCAGCGGCCCAGGCAGCACCGGCTGGTGCTGGCAACGGCCCCTGCCGCAGGGCAACGGCATCTTCGACTACGCCTTTGCCGACGACACGCACGGCTGGGCCGTCGGCGAAGGCGGCAGCGTGCTCGCCACCACCGACGCCGGCGCGACCTGGCATGCGCAGGTCTCCGGCACCGGCCAGGACCTCGGCCGGGTGCACTTCGCCAACGCGCAGGTCGGCTGGGTCGCCGGCAGCTTCGGCGAGGTGCTGAAGACCGCCAACGGCGGCGCGACCTGGCAGCGGCAGAGCTTCGGCCAGGTCGAGCCGGCGCAGGGCATCCATACCGCCGACATCAACAACGCCTGGGTGACGACGCTCTACGGCGCCGCCTACGTCACCAGGGACGGTGGCTCGCAATGGAGCCGCATCGTCGCGCCGGCGGGCTCGTTCAAGCTGGCGATGGTGAGTGGCAGCGACGTCTGGGCGCTGCCCTACTACAACGACGGCACGACAACGCTGCCGCACTCGGTCGATGGTGGCGTCACGTGGATGGATGTCGTACTGCCGCCGATGCCGGCTGGTTTCACGAGCTCGCCGCAGGACCTGCAGTTCGTCGACGCTTCGAACGGCCTCATCACCTGGACCGAGTTCGGCTTCGACAACGCCAGCCAGATGTTCGTCTCGCGCGACGTCGCCTGGCGCACCAGCGATCGCGGCGTCTCGTGGCAGGCCGTCGGGGCGCCGCCGGGTGCGGGCTCGGGCACCAGCTATCGGTTCGTCGATGCGACGACGCTGTTCGCCTCGTCGTTCGTGACACCCTTGCAGCGCAGCAGCGACGACGGCGGGACCTGGCAGGACGTGCCGCTGCCGGCGGTGCCCGGCAGCTTCATCGCCTCCTATGAAACCTTCACGGCGCTGCGCTTCATCGTTTTCGACGGCAACGGCCGCGTCTACCTGACGACCGACGGCGGGGCCACATGGAACCAGCGCGGTGCCGGCGGCACGGCACAGACCGGCTTGAACAGCATCTGGTTCTTCGACTCGCGCGAAGGCATGGCGCTGGCCTACGACGGCAGCAGCGTGCGCACCAGCGACGGCGGCCAGACCTGGGCCGCCGCCACGCCCTCCGGCTCGTTCGGCTGGCGGCACCCGCAGTTCCTCGCCGACGCGAGCATCGGCTGGGTCATCTCCGGCAGCGGCACCATCTCGCGCTCGACCGACAAGGGCAGGAACTGGCTCTCGCCGGGCGCCTCGCCGCTGGTCGGCGTGACCGACTTCCACTTCATCGATGCACAGCGCGGCTGGGCGGTGTCGCCGTTCGGTACGGCCGGGCCGGCGGCCCTCTACACCTCGATCGATGGCGGATCCAGCTGGCAGGCGGTGCCCAGCACGAGCACGCTCGGCGGCCTGGTCTCGCTGCGCTTCGGCGACCTCACGCACGGCGTGGCGATCGGCCCGGCCGGCATCGCCATGGTCAGCGCCGACGGCGGCGCGACCTGGTCGCCGCGGCCGACCGGCAGCGCCAGCAACCTGCGCCGGGTCACCTTCGCCGACGCGACGACGGCGGTGGCGGTGGGCGAGAACGGCGCCATCGTCCGCTCCGTCGATCAGGGCCGCACCTGGACGCCGGTGCCCAGTCCGACGCCGAACAGCCTGAACGATGTGCGCTTCGTCTCCTCGACAGTCGGCCACGCCTCCGGCGACTTCGGCACCCTGCTGACGACCCGCGACGGCGGCCAGACCTGGACCCTGAGCCACACCGGCGTGCGCCCCAGCCTGCAATCGGTCTTCTTCGTCGACGAGCAGACCGGCTGGGTCGCCGGCGACAACGGCAGCATCCTGGCGACCGCGAGCGGCGGGCACTGAGCCGGCCGCCGCGCGCGGCTAACCGGCGTAGAGCGCGAGCAGCCGCTCTGCCTCGCGCCGCATCGCCTCGCGCAGCTCGACCGGCTCGCGCACCTCGCACTCGGCGCCGAGCTTCAGCAGCTCGCGCGTGGCGTGCGGCGTCGACTCGATCGGGATCGTCACCTTGCGCCAGCCGCCCGGGTCGGGCGCTTCCGCCGTCCGGTCGACCGCCTGCGCGACGACGGCGCTGAAGCGTCGCACTGCGGCCCACCCGAGCGGCGACACGCGCAGCGTCGCGAAGCCCCGGTAGACGCCCTCTTCGAAGCGCTGCGTCGCCTTCGCCCAGTGGGCGGGGAGATCGAAACGGCGCGGTCGCGCAAACGTCGTCGCCGATATCTCGGCGTGCTGGATACCCGAGAGCCTGAAGGTGCGCATTTCGCCGCGGCCTTGCCGCGCCACCAGGTACCAGACGCCGGCCTTCAGGACGAGGCCGAACGGATCGACCTGGCGCTCGCGCACCGACGACCAGCTTTCGTAGCGCATGCGCAGACGCTGTCCGCTCCATACCGCGGCGGCGACCGTCTTCAGGTGCTCGGGCGGCGCGGTGCCGCGAAACCAGTCGACCGGGTCGAGGTGAAAGCGCGAGGCGGCGCGCTCCGCGTCGGCCTGCCAATCCGCAGGCAGGGCCGCTACCAACTTGAGCTGCACCGACGCAGCCGCCTGCGCCAGGCCGAGGTCGCGCGCCGGACCGGGCAGGCCGGCCATGAAGAGTGCCTGCGCTTCGTCGGCGGTCAGGCCGGTGAGCTGGGTTCGCCAGCCCTCGCGGAGCTGGAAGCCGCCCTGGCGGCCGCGGTCGCCCCACACCGGCACGCCGGCGGCGCTGAGGTGATCGATGTCGCGATAGACGGTGCGCACCGAGACCTCGAGCGCCGTGGCAAGCGCCGGCGCGCTGACGCGGCCGCGGCTTTGCAGCGTCATCAGGATCGACAACAGGCGGCTGGCGCGCATGGCCCAGTGTCGCCGCAAATGCTGACATGCAATGTCATGTTTGAAGGCCGATGATGCCGTCCCACGACCTGGCAAGCCCCATGAACATCGATGCCCCGACCTCCGTCATCCGTACGCCTGCCCTCGAAGACTGCTGCGTCGTCGAGCTGCGCGACTACCTTCTTCACCCGGGACAACGCGAGGTGCTGATCGAGCTCTTCGATCGCGCCCTCATCGAAAGCCAGGAATCGCTCGGCATGCGCGTGATCGGCCAGTTCCGCGACCTCGATCGCCCCGATCGCTTCGTCTGGCTGCGCGGCTTCGCCGACATGGCGATGCGCAAGCAAGGCCTCGAATCGTTCTACGGCGGCTCGGTCTGGGCGGCGCATCGCGATGCCGCCAACGCCACCATGATCGACTCGAGCGACGTGCGCCTGCTGCGCTACGCGCGCCCCGGCTGGGCGCTGGTGACACCACCGGCCCCGCGCCTGCGCGCCGATGCCGAAGCGATCGTCTCGAAGGCGGTGTACCACCTGACCCTCTGCTCGCTGCGCACGCCGGTCGACGAGGCCTGGCGGAGGGGGTTCGATCGCGAGGCCCTGCCGGCGCTGGTCGAAAGCGGCGCCGCGCCCTGCGCCGTGTTCGAGACCGAGCCGGCGAGCAACGACTTCCCGCGCTTGCCGGTGCGTGGCGGCGAGCACGTCTTCGCCTGGATGACGCGGCATGCCCATGCCGAGGCGGCGGCATGGTCCGACGATCGTCTTGCTGCCTGCGCACGTTGGGCAGACGCGGTGCGACCGCGCCTGGAGCGGACCCTCGTCGAGCCGATGCGCGTGCTACGTCTGCAACCGACGCCCCGATCCCTGTTGCGTTGAGCGACATCGCGAACTTTCGAACACGGAGCCACCATGACGACCGAAGCCCGACACGGCGACACGCACGACTTCGACTTTCTCGCCGGCGCCTGGAACGTTGGCAACCGTCGGCTCCTGACGCGCCTGCGCGGCGCCGGCGACTGGATCGAATTCCCGGCCACCAGCCGCTGCGAGCCGCGGCTCGGCGGCGGCGCCAACATCGAGCAGATCGACTTTCCGACGCTCGGCTTCTCGGGCCTGACGGTGCGCCTCTTCGACGTCGCGCAACGCCGCTGGTCGATCTACTGGATCAACAGTCGCGACGGCTTGCTGACACCGCCGGTCGTCGGCGGCTTCGACGGCGCCCGCGGCGAATTTCGCGGCCGCGACAGCGACGACGGACGCGAGGTCGAAGTCCGCTTCGTCTGGACGCGCCTCGGCACCGACAAGGCGCGCTGGGAGCAGGCGTTCTCGCTCGACGGCACGGACTGGGAGACGAACTGGAGCATGGACTTCGAACGGGCGCCGATCGGCGCTTGACCGGACGGGCAGCCCCGGCGCCGATCCCGCGCCACGACTTCTCGGCAGGTCCGCCTCTACGTGCAGGCACCGACCCGTTTGGCCTGCGACTTCGCACCCTTGCTGTCGATCGACTCGGCGCTGTCGCCGTGATACGTGGTCGTGTTCGACGTCGTCCCGGCCGCGCCGCAGGTGGCGGTGTAGCTGACCTTGTTGCCGTCGACCTTGATGTCGGACAGCGTGCAGATCGAGGCCGGGACGATCGTCTCGAGATATTTTCTGATCGATTTGGCATCGCCATTCATGGCGTCGGCGTCGCTTTGCGACATGCAGCTCGAGGTGGGACGCGTCGTCTTGCCGTCGGTCCAGCTGCCGACCCACTGCCCGGCGTGGACACGGTCGGCAGCGACCGCCGGCAAGGCCAGGCAGGCAAGCACGCCGGCCGACAGCGCGGCCACGCGACGATGGGTTTTCATGGGAGTCTCTCCGAGTGGAGCCGCGGCGTACACGGCAAACACGCCAACCCTCGTCTGGACGGAGGCCTTGCGGCCGAGGATACGCCTCAGCGTGCAGGCGCGACGACGGCTCCCTGGATGTGGTGGCGCTGCAGTGCACGCGACACGAAGCCGCTCGCCTTGGCCGATTCGACGAAGGCAGCGAGCGCCTGCGCCGCCGGCTCGCCACGCGTCGCGGGCAGGCCCATCGCCTGCTCGATGGTCAAACTACTGAATCGCTCCCAACGACGCTGACGGCGCGCAACGTCAAATCAGCCCGTACTCCGAGGCGATCCTCGCCGCGGCCTTGCGACTCGGGGTGCGCAGCTTTGTATTCATGCGCCGAAATCGAGCGTCGATTGCCTCGGCAGCGCTGCCCTGACAGATCAAGAAGGCAAGCTACTTCAACCCAGCGGGAAATGTTCAATCCCTTGGCACGGAGAACGGGGGCAGGTCAGAGCCGGCAGGGTCCGCTACACCTTGGACCCTTCCTCATGGTGACCCGATGCGCGCCACGAGAGATAGTGCTGCCTGTCAAGTGGCTTCCCGCGCGGAGGCTGATGAGCTTGAAACGTGTCGTCGATTTGCGTGGACCTATTGCTCTCAGCCCTCTGCAAGCAGTCGCGCTGCGACCGGGTCGATGGGCTCGCCGCGGCGCGCGACCACTCGGTTCTCGAGTCGACCCAGGCCGTCGATCTCGATGGCCACGGTGTCGCCATCCTTCAGGTAGCGTGGAGGTTGGAAGCCAATGCCCACGCCAGCGGGCGTGCCGGTGGCAATGATGTCACCCGGATACAACGTGATGGCCGCCGACAAGACGGCGATGATGCTCGGCACGTCGAAGATGAGGTCGCGCGTATTCGCGTTCTGCCGCAGTTCACCATTCACCCAGGTGCGCAACTGGGTGTTCGATAGATCAAGTTCGTCGGCGCTAACCGCCCACGGCCCCATGGGACAGAAAGTATCGAACGATTTTCCGACGTGCCACTGCTTGAGACGCCCCTGAACATCGCGCGCAGTCACATCGTTCACGATCGTGTAGCCCCACACATGCTCGAGCGCTCGAGCGTGCGAAATGGCGCGCCCGCCCTTACCAATGATCACCGCCAGTTCGCCTTCGTAATCGATCGCTTGCGAGACGGCCGGATCGAACACGATGTCGCTCCCAGATGCAATCACGCACTCGGGGACCTTACTAAAGATGATCGGGGCTTTTGGAACGGCGCCGGATGCTGCGCTAGAGTCAAATCCGGAACCCGCGAACTCATGGGCATGATCGAAATAGTTTTTGCCGACGCAGAAGATGTTTCGCCGAGGGCGCCGGATGGGTGCGGCCATTTGAGCGGAGCCGCTGAAAGGTTCGCGGCCGCCGCTGAGCAGTTGCGGATAGGCAAGCACATCGGCGAGATCCTGTGCCTGCGGCGGCAGCAACCGCGATGGCGCGCTATGCTCGATCACCGCAACACGCGACGCGCCACCGAAAACGACGCAAGCGAGTTTCACGAAATGCCTCGTTCCAGAGCCGGCCGCGCTTGCACGGGCGGAAGCTCGACGCCGTATCCGTCCGGCACGTGCCGAGCACCGCGACTGATGCCTTCATCGAACCATTCCGTCTTGCCGAGGCTGCGCAGGATGTCAGAGCGCAACGACTGGAAGCCACGTGGCCATTTGCCGATGACGAACCCGTACAGGTAGGACCACCGCTGCACGTGGTCCGTGAGCGGACGTTGTCTGGTCTCCCAGTCGCGCAGCGCAGTGGGGATGTCGCTCGCGTCTTTCATCGCCATGGCAAGCGCCATTACATTGATGAAAGCGGTGTTCGCAGCCTGGCCGAGATTGGGCGGCATGGCATGTGCCGCATCGCCAATGATGGCGACCCGTTCCTGCGACCACTGCCGGCAGCGCACATTGACCAATCGGTCCCAGCGGCCCGCCTCGGCGAAGCGGTCGATCAAACCGCTTGCGTCGGGGAACTGCTCCTTCCACAGATTGCGGTCGATGGGGAGCTTGCGGGCCCGCTCATCACCCACCGGCGCGCTCAGGAAGATGTAGTTCTCGCCTGAGGTACACGGGTTGAACAGCAACCGCCAAGGTCCGTTCCAGTACTCGGTGATGATGTCGGTCGGATCGCCCGGTTGGTGATCTATCAGCATGCGAATCCCGGCCTCGATGCCGAAGTCCATCCAGGCGGTGCCAAGGATGGATTCTCGTAACTGCGAATACGCGCCGTTGGCAATGAGTATCAGGTCGGCGCGACGTTCTTCGCCGCTTTCGAGTACGAGCGCGCCTTCCGGCTTGACAGCGGTCACCACGGAAGAGGTGAAGATCTGGACGCCGAGTTCGACCGCGCGATCGATTAACGCCTGATAGAGGTCGGCGCGTGGCGGCAACAACATTCGATCTGTGGGGGTCATCGGCCGGCTCATCAGGATATTGCCTCGACTATCGGCAATGCGCCACTCCCTGATTGAGCGCGCCCTTTCGGTGGCCTGCTCGAACGCACCCAGCATGCTCAGCGTCTTGAGCCCGCTTTCCCACAACCAGATGCCGGCGCCAAACATTCGGAGCTCCGCGCTGCGTTCGTGAAGTGAAACGCGCCACCCCAACTGGGCGAAACGGGTGGCTGCCGCGAGACCGGCTAACCCTGCTCCGATGACTTCTACACTGCGGCTCATCAAAGTCTCTCCATAGATCGAGGGCCAATCATGCTTCGCTGCACTTCAGCCGCTGTGAACGACACCGTACGCACGGCGAGGCATTACGCAACTACAACCCCGCCTTCTATTTCCTCGTCGTAGTTGAATTTCCCGTTGAGGAATATCTTGTGCTTCTCGAAGTACCAGCGACGGGGCGACGGTGCCGGCGTCAAGTCGATCTGGCGGCCGCCCTTGAAGACCAGATCCAGCAGACTTTTTTTCTGCAGCA
>JANXXS010000047.1 GCA_025350505.1 Burkholderiales bacterium | reverse complement strand
GAGGCCGTCGACGGCTTGCGCGAGCTGGGCCTGTCGGCGTCCGGAACGCTCGAAGAGCTGGCCGCGCTGCTGCAGGAGATGGCGGTGCTGCAGGCCGTTCCCGGCGCCGGCGAAAGCGACGACCCCGATGCGCACGACGCGGCGCGCCTGGCGGCGCTCCTGCCCGCCGACGAGACGCAGCTGCTCTACAGCGTCGTCCTGAACGGCCGCGCCGAGCTGCCGCTCGCCCCCGACGAATACAGCGGCCTGGTCATGGTGCTGCTGCGCGTGCTCGCCTTTGCGCCGCGCGCCGCGATGGCGGGCAACACGCCGCAGGCGATGCCGGCGCGCGCCGGCATCGCCTTGCGCGCGACTGCACCGGTTACTGCGGCGAGGGTCGAGGCGCCGCGCCCTGTCGCGGGCCCGATCGAGGTGCCGCGAGCCGCATCGGTGCGGGCCGATGCGCCGAGCGCAGAGCCACGTACGACGATCGTTGCCGAGGCCGATGCGCCGCGCCACGCGACCGTGAACGCGACGCCGCTGCAGCACGCCGCCGCCGCCGCCGATCGCTGGACCGAACTCGTTCGGCGCATGGTCGAAGCCGGCAGCGTCGCCGCGATGGTGCGCGAGCTGGCCATGCAGGCCGAATGCTGGCGCATCGTCGAGGGCGACGCCGAGCCGGTCTGGCGCCTGCGCGTCGAGCGCGAAAACCTGCGCGCGCCGGCGTTGTGCGAGCGCCTGCAGGCGGCGATGGCCGAGGCGTTGCGCCAACCCGTGCGGCTCGAGATTGAGGCCGGCGTTGCGGTCGATACGCCGGCCGAGCGCGCGGCCGAAGCACGCCGCCGCCGCCAGGCCGAGGCCGAGCAGGTCATCCACGACGATCCGCTCGTCAAGGCGCTGCTCGCGCAGTACAAGACGGCGCGCATCGTCCCCGGCTCGGTGAAGCCGTTGTGAATTAGCACACCAGGAGCACAGCCATGATGAAAGGTCAACTCGCCGGTCTGATGAAGCAGGCCCAGGCGATGCAGGACAACCTGAAGAAGGCGCAGGACGAGCTGGCGACGATCGAGGTGGTAGGCGAGTCGGGCGCCGGTCTCGTCAAGGTGACGATGACCTGCAAGCACGACGTGAAGCGGATCGCCATCGACCCGAGCCTGGTCGGCGACGACAAGGAGATGCTCGAGGACCTGGTCGCTGCCGCGTTCAACGACGGTGTCCGCCGCGCCGAGGCGGTGAGCCAGGAAAAGATGGGCAAGCTGACGGCCGGCATGCCGTTGCCGCCCGGCATGAAGTTGCCGTTCTAGAAGCCGATCTCGTTGGCGACCGAAGCGTCCCTCGAAGGCCTCGTCGAAGCGCTGCGCCGCCTGCCTGGCGTCGGCGTCAAGTCGGCGCAGCGCATGGCCTGGCACCTGCTGCAGCACGACCGCGACGGTGCCCGGCGCATCGCCGATTCTCTGCAGCAGGCGGTGGCGCGGGTGCGCCATTGCGAGCGCTGCCACACCTTCACCGAGCAGGTGGTATGCAGCATCTGCCTCGATGCGTCGCGCGACCGGCGCCAGCTCGCCGTCGTCGAGACGCCGGCCGACCAGGCCGCGCTCGAGCGCACCGGCAGCTACCGCGGCCTCTACTTCGTGCTGATGGGCCGGCTCAGCCCGCTCGACGGGATCGGCCCGCTCGAGATCGGCGCCGGCGAGCTGCTCGATCGCGCCGGCGACGGCGTCGTCGAGGAGGTGATCCTCGCCACCAACTTCACCGCCGAGGGCGAGGCGACGGCGCATGTGCTGTCGGAAGCGCTGCATTCGCGCGGCATCCGGGTGACGCGGCTGGCGCGCGGCGTGCCGATCGGCAGCGAGCTCGAGTACGTCGACCTCGGCACCATCGCGCATGCCTTCGTCGACCGGCGCTGAGCGCCGGCCTCGATCTCGGTTCTTCAGTTGCGGGCGACGTGGACGTGCCTGGCGGCGTGTCCGTTCGCGGGACGCGCGGTCCGCGTTTGCGTCGCATGCGAAGCGACCCGCGGCGGCGAGCGCGGCCCCAGCGCGTTGCGCGTCGTCGGCGCCCGGCGTGCGGCGTGGGCCACGTAGACGACGATCGTCTGACCGGTGGCGAAGCTCGCGTCGGGTGAGGTCCGATTCCATTCCGCGACCTGCGTCGCGTTGACCTTGTAGCGCTTGGCGACCGAGGCGACCGTGTCCTTGCGGCCGGCGCGCAGCGAGACCTTGCGCAAAGGCGGCGAGTCGGGCGAGAGAAGGAGCGTCGCGTTGTCGGCGACGCGGCTCGAGACATCGGCGAGCAGCGCCGTGCCGCGCGGCACGACCAGCGTCGAGCCGGCCGTGATGAGCATGCGCGCCGGGATGTGGTTGACGTCGCGCAGCTGCGCCTCGGTCATACCCACCGACTTGGCGGCATCGGCCGGCTTCATCGTCTTCGGCGCGGTCCAGGCGGTCCAGGTCGCCAGTGCGCCGCGGTGCAGCGGCAGCTCGCGAACGAAGCGGTTGGCGCTGTCGTAGGGCAGCAGCACCTGCGGCGTTCCGGCGGCAAGGATGACCGGCCGGTTCATCTGCGGATTGAGGGTCTGGAATTCGTCGAGCGAGATGCCGGCGAGCTTGACGGCGACCGCGACGTCCATGTCGCGCTCGATCGGCACGCTCAGGAAATACGGGTGGTTGTACAGATCGGGCAGGACGAGACCGAAGTCGCGCGGACGGGCGACGATGTTCTTCACCGCCTGCAGCTTGGGCAGGTAGAGCTGCGTCTCGGCCGGCATGCGCAGGCTCTCGTAGTTGGTCGGCAGGCCCGCCTTCTGGTTCCTGGCGACGGCACGCTGCACGCTGCCTTCGCCCCAGTTGTAGGCGGCCAGCGCGAGCTGCCAGTCGCCGAACATGCCGTGGAGCTTCTGCAGGTAGTCGAGGGCGGCGCGGGTCGATGCGAGCACGTCGCGGCGGTCGTCGCGAAAGACGTTCTGCTTCAGCTCGAAGTTGCGTCCGGTCGAAGGAATGAACTGCCACATGCCGGAGGCGCGCGCCACCGACATCGCCTGCGGATTGAAGGCGCTCTCGATGAAGGGCAGGAGAGCCAGCTCGGTCGGCATGCCGCGCTTGTCGAGCTCCTCGACGATGTAGAAAAGATAGCGGCCGCCGCGCTCGGTCATGCGCGCGACGTAGTCGGGCCGGGTCGCGTACCAGCGCTCGCGGTCGCGCACCAGGTCGTTGTCGAGGTCGGGCATCGCGAAGCCGCGGCGCACCCGGTCCCAGAGGTCGACCCGGGCGGTGCGATCGTCGAGGTCGAGATGGACCTCCGGCCGGAACGGGTCGACCGGGACCGGCGCGGCAACCGGGACCTCGGGCGTCGTGGCTGCACCAGCAGCGCCCGTGGCTGCCGCATCGTCGACGCCTTTGGGCGACATCGCCGTTGCCGCGACCGCCTGCGCCGAGGAAGCCGCGGCAACCGATGCAGAGGAAGAAGGCGAAGGTGCCGAGACGCACCCGGCGAGAAGGCAGAACAGCCACGCGATGGACGCGAAGGCCGGGGCCCGGGTGCGCGCTGGCGTCATCGGAACTCGTTCTTCCAGGTGCGGATGGCGGCCAGCACCTCGCTGCCACTGCGCGCCGCGGCGCCGTGGGCGATGGCCGCGGCGACGACGGTCGGCTCGGCGGTGCGCAGGAAAGGATTGATGCGTCGTTCCCGGCCGATCGGCGAGGGCACGGTGGGCTTGCCGATGGCGCGCAGGGCCTTGCAGCGCAAGGCGTGGTCAGCGATCTCGATGTTGCCCGGCTCGACGGCCTGCGCGAACTTCAGGTTCGAGACCGTGTATTCGTGGCCGCAACACACGCGCGTCGCATCGGGCAGGGCGGCGAGCTTTGACAGCGACGCATGCATCTGCGCCGGCGTGCCTTCGAACAGCTTGCCGCAGCCGGCCGAGAACAGGGTGTCGCCGCAGAACAGGATCGGCTCGCCGGCGCCCCGCGGGTTGAAGAAGGCGATGTGTCCTGCGGTGTGGCCTGGCACGTCAAGCACTTCGAATCGCAGGCCCATCGCCTCGACCACGTCGCCTTCGGCCTGCGGCTCGCAGGGCTGGGGCACGCTCTCGTGCGCCGGGCCGAACACCGGGCCCTGCAGACGTCCGCGCAGGCCGTCGACGCCGCCGCAGTGATCGGCGTGATGATGGGTCACTAGAATGGCCGCCAGCGCGAGCCGCCTGGCATCGAGCGCGGCATGCACCGGTCCCGCCTCGCCCGGATCGACGACGATGGCGCTGCGGCCGTCGTCGATCATCCAGATGTAGTTGTCACTGAAAGCGGGTACGGCGGTCAGGTTCATGACGGAAGGCGCGATCATACAGTTGCCCCAGTGGCTGAAGACCCCCGCGGGCGAGTACCTGCTCGCCTGGGAGCAGCGCCATCTCGACCAGGCGGTGGTCGATCTGTTCGGCTTCCATGCGCTGCAGCTCGGCCTGCCCGAACTCGACGCGTTGCGCGCCAACCGCATGCCGCATCGCTGGCTGGCCGTCGAGTCGCCGCCGGCGAAAGGCGATGAGGCCGCTGCCCTTGTCGACGTCGAAGGCGCACCTTCACAAATCGAGAAGAGGGCAATCACGCTGCATTGCCACTTCGATGCCTTGCCCTTCGATGCGGTGAGCCTCGATCTCGTCGTGCTGCCGCATTCGCTCGAGCTGGCGCGTGACCCGCACCTGACCTTGCGCGAGGTCGAGCGGGTGCTCGTTCCCGAGGGCCGCGTCATCATCCTCGGCTTCAATCCGGCGAGCCTCTGGGGTACGCGGCAACGACTGGGCCGCATGAAGCGCCGGCTCGGCCTCGGCACCGAGCGCGATCTGTTCCTGCCGCGCGCCGGCGAGTTCATCGGCTATCGGCGCCTGCGCGACTGGCTGCGCCTGCTCAGCTTCGAGGTCGAGTCGGGCCGCTTCGGTTGCTACATTCCACCGGTGACTTCGGCCAAGTGGCTGGCCCGCTTCAACTGGATGGAAGGCGCTGGCGATCGCTGGTGGCCACCGTTCGGGGCGCTTTACTACATCGTCGCGGTCAAGCGGGTGCGCGGCATGCGCCTGGTCGGCCTGGTGCGCGACGAACTGCGCGTCAAGGCGGTGACGACGCCGGCCAAGGTCGCCGCAACACAGCGCTGTGCCGAACTCGAAACCCATGGCGACGGCCACTGAACGAATGAACGACGACGCCAGGTGGATCGCCTATACCGACGGCGCCTGTGCGCCGACCAACCCGGGCCCCGCCGCTTGGGGCGCCGTGCTGATCGAGCCCGAGACCGGCGCCGAGAGCGATCACTATGGTTTCATCGGCCACGGCACCAACCAGATCGCCGAGCTGACGGCGGCGATCGAGGGACTGGCGCGGGTGCCGGCCGGCGCGGCGGTGGAGCTCGTCTCCGACAGCCAGTATGTTCTGAAGGGCATCAGCGAATGGCGCGCCGGCTGGGAGCGCAAGGGCTGGCGCAACTCGAAGGGCGAGCCGGTCGCCAACCTTGGCCTGTGGAAGCAGCTGTTCGCGCTGGCCGACGCGCGCAAGGTCAGCGTGCGCTGGGTGCGCGGCCACAACGGCGACCGTTGCAACGAGAAGGCCGATGCGCTGGCCAATCAGGCGCTGGCGTTGAAGGCCGGCAGCAAGCCGTCATCCTGAGCGCAGCGAAGATCTCGCCGACGATGAGATCCTTCGCTTTCACTCAGGATGACATGTCGCCAGCCCTAGGCGAGGCTGCGCTCGACCTCGAGCAGCTGGAAGCGGGCCAACGCGAGGTTGGTGCGGTGTTTCTCGAACAGTGCGACGATGAACAGCTCCGCGTGACGCTGCAGCGCGCGGATCAGCACGTTGCGGGCGCCGGCCGTGGTGATGACCTCGTCGATGCCGTCGGTGAGGCCCATGCTGCGCGCTGAATCGCGGTGCGCGCGCAGCACCTGTGCCGTCGCTGCCGCGGCGAGCTCCATGTCGATCACCTGATCCTCGCGGGCCTCGTGAGCGAGGACGAGCCCGGTCGTCGCATCGACCAGGGCGCAGCCGATCAATCCGTCGAGCTTGAGCAGGCTCGATAGCGCCTGGCGACCGCGCGCCGCGTCGAGTACGCCGCGCGTGATCTGCGGCTGCGGCGCACCGGTGCCGACGATCGGTGCGGTGGTCGCCGGAGCGGCGGTCGTGCCGGTGGCTCCGAGCTCGCCGACCTTGATCGGGAAGTCGCTGATACCGAGCATCGGCGAGACGGCCGAGGGATCCCAGCCGGGCTGCAGCTTGGCCTCGTTCCAGACGCCGAGCATCGCGTTCCACACCGACGACGCGCCGGTCATCGGCTCGCTCACGATGTGCACGTGCAATCGTCCCGGCCAGACCATGGTCTGGACCTTGTTGTTGATCCACGCGGCATTGGGCGGCAACTGGAACAGGAGGTGCGGGCAGCGCCAGGTCGGCAGCGTCGTCGCCTGGCGCAAGGAAGCGAGCAGCGCGTCGATGGCATGCGGCTGCATCGGCCCGATGATGACGGCGGTCATCTGGCTGCGCTCCATCAGCGCCACCGGGATCTCGGCGTTCTCGGGGCCGGGCGCGCGCACGTCGGCGTGGAAGATGCGCAGCGTGTCTTCCTGGCGGCGCACCAGCGTCGTCCGCTCGATCATGGCGATCGTGCGCAGGGTCGTCTTTTCGCGCAGGTGCAAGCGCTCGATCGGCCGGCCGCCGGCATCTGACAAGGCCTTGACGACCGACGAGGCCCAGACCCCGACGGGATCGAGCAGCGTGATCATCGACGAGGCGCTCTCGAGGTCGGCGCGGGTGGCGGCGAAGTGCTCGCGAATCGCCTGGGCCGGCGAGCCGATGACGACCAGGTCGCTGACATGGCGATCGACCATCTGACCGCGGTCGTTGACCTCGGTGGCGATGCTTTCCATGATCGCCGTCGCCGCAAAGCCGCCCTGCGAGTCGGGCTGCGTGTCGTCGAATTCGCGGCCCTTGGCCTTGCCGTCGCGGGCCGGGCCCAGGTCTCCGAACAGCGATGTCAACATGGACGCTCCTGCGCAACGCCGGAAGGACGGCGGTGCTCCTTCGAGCGCAGTCTAGGCTTTGCCCGATCGTACGATTGGTTACAGCGATGCGCGGCTCGGGCAGGCCGATAGCCGGCGGCTTCGCGCTGACGCGGTCATGCCCGCCGCACGTGGCCTCGTCCGCGAGCGCAAAAAACCTAGGCGCCGGCGCGAAAGAAGCGCAGCGGCGAGCTGCCGACCGAGCGGCGCACCATCGCCGCGAAGGCGCTCGGGCTGGCATAGCCGAGCTCGGCGGCGATCGCCGCCATCGGCATGCGGCGCGCCGCCAGCGGCACGGCGCGCGCCAGCAGCACCTGCTCGCGCCAGCGCACGAACGTCGTGCCGAGCTCGCTGCGGAACAGCCGCGCGATCGTTCGCGCGCTGGCCCCGGCATCGGCGGCCCAGGCGTCGAGCGTGGCACGGCGCGACGGCTCGTCGAGCATCGCCTCGCACAAATGGCGCAGGCGTTTCTCCGCGGGCAGGGCGATGCCGAGCGGCACCTGCGGCGCCCGCTTCAGCTCGTCGACGAGCAAGGCGGCGATTCGCTTCTCGCGTTGCAGCGCTTCGCGATCGAGAACGATGCGGCCGCCGTCGGGGCGGGCGTCGAGCTCGAGCGCCAGTGCGAGCAACAACCGCGATGCTTCGAGGACGCGGCACTGCTGCCACTTCGCGGCGTCGCCGGCGCTGGCGGCGAGGCCCTGGCTGCGCCGGCCAGGATCGAGATAGAGCGTCAGCAGGTCAGCGTCTTCGACGACCGTCACCGCATGCTCGACACCGGGCGGGATCCAGAGCGCACGCGACGGCGGGACGATGGTCGTGCCGTGCGGCATGGTGACGCGGACCACGCCGGTGCTCGAGATCGCGATCTGCCCCCAGGGATGGGCATGCGGCACGACGCGCGTCGCGGCGAGCAGGTGCTGCAGCTTGGCGCGCACCGGCCGCGTCGCGTCCGGGCGGAACAGGTGCGGCGTGAGCGGGCCGATCGAGGGGCGTGTCGTCATTGGCGGGATCGCGACAGAGTTTGGCTTCCTATCGTAATCCGGACGAGGCCGCCTCGGCTAGGATTCAGCCTCGAGCAAAGTCGAAACCATGTCCGCTGCCGCCACACTTTCCACGCCCCCGTTGCCACCGCTTCGCCCCGACGCCGCCGTCATGGGCTTGGTCGGCCTGGCGCATTGCGTCAGCCATTTCAGCCAGCTTCTGCTGCCGCCGCTCTTTCCCTGGTTGATGAAGGACTTCAACGTCAACTTCACCGAGCTCGGCGTGCTGTTGACCATCTTCTTCGTCGTCTCCTGCGGCGTGCAGGCGATGTCGGGCTTCGTCGTCGATCGCTTCGGCCCGCGTCCGGTGCTGTTCGGCGGCATCGGCCTGCTCGCGCTGGCCGCGTTCGGCTATTCGATGAGCACGAGCTACGCCATGCTCGCCGTGTTCTCGGTCGTCGCCGGCACCGGCAACGGCGTCTTCCATCCGGTCGACTACACGCTGCTCAATCGCAAGATCCATCCTTCCCGGCTCGGCCATGCCTTCAGCGTGCACGGCATCACCGGCAGCCTCGGCTGGGCCTTGGCGCCGGCGATGATGGTCTCGATCACGCTGGCCTTCAACTGGCGCGTCGCGCTCGCTTCGGCCGGTGCCTTGGCGCTGGTCGTGATCGTCGTGCTCTGGCTCAACCGTTCGCATCTCACGATCGAGATGACGAGCGCCGCCCGGCCTGCTGCCGAAGCGCGCCGCATGGCGCCGCGCGACGGCAGCTTCGCCTTCCTCGCCATCCCGGCGGTCTGGGTCTGCTTCGGCTTCTTCTTTCTCTACGCCGTCGTCATCAGCGGCATCCAGGCCTTCGCCCCTGAGGCCGCGCGCCAACTGCACGATGTGCCGACGCGTTGGGCGGCGATGTGCCTCACCTTCTACATGGTGGCGAGCGCCGGCGGCATGGTGCTCGGCGGCTTTCTCGCCGCCGACCCGTCGCGCTGCGAGAAGATCGTCGGCGCCGGTTTCGGCATCGCCGCCGTGTTCGCGCTGACGATCGGCTTCGCGCCGCTCACGCCGATGGCCGTGCCGGTGCTGTTCGCGATGATGGGCGTCGCGGCGGGCGTCGCCGGCCCGTCGCGCGACCTGATCGTCAAGCGTGCCGCGCCGCCCAATGCGACGGGCCGCGTCTACGGCGTCGTCTACTCGGGACTCGACATCGGCCAGGCCGCGGCGCCGCTCGCCTTTGGGCCGCTGATGGACATGCACCGGCCTGCGGACATCTGGCTCGGCATCGCCATCGTCCAGGGCCTGCTCATCCTGAGCGCGTTCAACGTGCGAAGGGTGCGGCGTACGGCGCTGACGCCAGCCGTTGCCTGAGGGCACCCGCCTTTCGATTCGCAGCCGAGGATCGGGGGACATGAGCGGAGTGGGCCGCCCGACGCCCGCGGCCGGCGCAAAGAAATCAATCGACGACGCAGTAGGTTAGACCGCGCGACGATGCCGCTCGACGCAGGTCAGCAGTACCTCGTCGACCGGCCGCTTCCACCAGTCGCGCGACGAGAAGATCTCGACCTCGCTGTAGCCGGCGAAGCCCGCGGCTTCGACCCAGCTGCGGATCTTCGGGATCTCGATCACGCCGTCGCCCATCATGCCGCGGTCTTCGAGCAGGTCGCGCGTCGGCACGAGCCAGTCGCAGACATGGAAGGCGAGCAGGCGTTCCTTGCCAGCGCGCGTGATTTGCGCTTCGAGCTTGGGGTCCCACCAGACGTGATAGACATCGACGGCGACGCCGAGCACGCCGGTGCGCTCTGGATCGAGCGCATCGCAAAGGTCGAGCGCCTGCTCCATGGTGTTGACGCAGGCGCGGTCGGCCGCGTACATCGGATGCAGCGGCTCGATGGCGAGCGGCATGCCGACTTGACGTGCGTAGTCCAGGGTCGCGGCGATGCCGTCGCGAACGTCGTTGCGTGCGGCGAAGAGATTCTTCGATTGCGGCGTGCCGGCAAGCGCGCCCGGCAGGCCGCCGACGACAAGCACGAGGCAGGCGGCACCGAAGGTCTTGGCTTCGTCGACGGCGCGCCGGTTGTCGTCGAGCGCGGCCTCTTTGCCCGCCGCATCGACCGCCGGGAACATGCCGCCGCGACAGTAGCCCGAGAGTTCGAGGCCATGCGTGCGGACCAGCGCGGCCGTGCGTTCGTTGCCGATCGCCGCGACCGGGTCGCGCCAGGGGGCGATGGCGCGGATGCCGTGCCGTGCACATGCCTCGATGATCGCGTCGAGCCGGCCCGCACCGCGCAGCGTCGCGGTGTTCATCGAGAGCCAGCGGTGATCGGCGGAGAAGTCGCGCATGGTGGGGCGCCGTGTCATCCTGCGCGAAGCGAGGGATCTCGATCCGGCGAAGGGCGGGATTCTTCGCTGCGCTCGGAATGACATCGGACTGTCATACGCCGTGCAGCGCGAGCAGATGCTTCATGCGCACGACGGCGAGCTCGGGCTGTTCGACCAGCCCGGCCGCATCGGCGAGGCGAAACGCTTCCGCGAAATGGAGCAGCGAACGCCCGCTCTGCTGGCCGCCCACCATCGTGAAGTGCGACTGGTGGCCGTTGATCCAGGCCAGGAAAACGATGCCGGTCTTGTAGAAGCGGGCCGGCGCCTGGAAGACGTGGCGCGAGAGCGGCACGGTCGGCGCGAGGATGGCGTCGAAACGCGCCCGGTCGCCGCTGGCCAAGGCAGTCAGCGCCGCGCTCGCTGCCGGGGCGATGGCGTCGAAGATGCCGAGCAGCGCGTCGCTGTGCCGGTGATTGCTCGCCGCACCGACGCCGTCGCCGGCGATCAGCTCGGCGTAGTCGAAGTCGTCGCCGGTGTACATGCGCACGCCGGGATGACCAGGCCCTCCGGCAGCCGGCAGGCGCCGGCGCATCGCGATCTCCTTCGACTTGTCGAGCAGCGAGATCTTGATGCCGTCGACCTTGCCCGGATTGGCGGCGATCACGCCCAGCGCCGTCGCCATTGCCGTGTCGACATCGTGCGAGCCCCAGTAGCCGGCCAGCGCCGGATCGAACATGTCGCCCAGCCAGTGCAGGATCACCGGCTGCTTCGATTGCATGAGGATGCGGTCGTAGACGCGCTCGTAGTCGGCCGGCCCCGCGGCGACCTTGGCGAGGGCGCGGCTCGCCATGACGATGAGCTTGCCGCCGAGTCGTTCGATCGCCTCCATCTGCTCCTCGTAGGCGCGGATCACGTCGTCGACCGTCGTCGTCGCGTCGAAGGCGAGATGGTCGGTGCCACAGCCCGAAGCGACGAGCGCACCGGGCACGTCCTTTGCGGCGTCGAGCGAGCGGCGGATCAGCTCGAGCGAGGTCGGCCAGTCGAGGCCCATGCCCCGCTGCGCCGTATCCATCGCTTCGGCGACGCCGAGGCCGAGCGACCAGAGCCGTTGCCGGTAGGCGATGGTCGCGTCCCAGTCGAGCGATGCGCAAAGCCAAGGGTCGTTCGCGGTGAACGGGTCGGCGACGACGTGCGCCGCCGAGTAGGCGATGCGATCGAAGCGCGGCGCCGATGTCGGCGCGGCGAAGGGCTTTGACTCGTGAAGGCGGTAGGTCTTGAGGGTGCCGGCAGCAATCGGCAATCGCAGGGACAAGGTCATCGCGCTCTCCGAGGGCCTAGACCGCGAGCGCCGGCACGTCGACCCAGCGCCGGTCCTTCCAGCTCTCGAGCGCCGCCTCGACCAGCTGCACGCCCTTGGCCCCCTCGGGCAGTCCGTACTGCCAGGGCGCGTCTTCGGCGACGTGGCGGATGAACTGCTCCCACTGGATCTTGAAGCCGTTGTCGTAGACCTGCGTGTCCGGAATCTCCTGCCACTGGTCGAAGAAGTTCATGGTCTGCTTCTCGTCCGGGTTCCAGACCGGCCGCGGCGTCGCGACGCGCGACTGCGCCCGGCAGCTCGAAAGTCCCGCGACCGCCGAGCCGTCGGTGCCGTCGACGGCGAAGGTGACGAGGTCGTCGCGACGCACGCGTGTCGCCCACGACATCGTCAGTTGCGCCACCACCGGCTCGCCGTGGTGGCCTTCGAGCTCGCAGGTCGCGTAGGCGGCATCGTCGGCGGTCGCGGCGTAAGGCTTGCCGGCCTCGTCCCATCGATTCGGGATGTGCGTCACGCCGAGACAGGACACCGACTTCACCTTGCCGAACAGGTTGTCGAGCACGTAGCGCCAGTGGCACATCATGTCGAGGATCATGCCGCCGCCATCTTCGGCGCGGTAGTTCCACGACGGGCGCTGGATCGGCTGCAGGTCGCCCTCGAAGACCCAATAGCCGAAGTCGATGCGCGCCGCCAGCATGCGGCCGAAGAAGCCGGCGCGGCGCAGCATGTCGAGCTTGCGCAGGCCCGGCAGGAACAACTTGTCCTGCACCGCGCCGTGCTTCAGCCCCGACTGCTCGGCAAGGCGCGCGATCTCGACCGCTTCGTTCAGGTGGGTGGCGATCGGCTTCTCGCAATAGACGTGCTTGCCGGCCCGGATCGCCTTCGCGAGCAACTGCGGCCGCATCTGCGTCGTGCCGGAGTCGAAGAAGACGGTGTCGTCCTTGTCGGCGAGCGCGGCGTCGAGGTCGGTGCCCCAGCGGGCGATGCCGTGGGCGCGCGCCAGCGCCTCGATCTTCTCGGCGTTGCGGCCGATCAGGATCGGGTCGGGCATGACCCTGTCGCCGTTCGAGAGCGCCACGCCCCCCTGGGCGCGGATCGCGCAGATCGAGCGGATCAGGTGCTGGTTCATGCCCATGCGCCCGGTGACGCCGTTCATGATGAGACCGAGTCGTCGGGTGGTCATCGTATGTTTGTCTCCGTTGCTGTGTCGCGGGATCAGCGCCCGCCGGGCCGCCCCGAGGGCGCTGACGCCCCCTCGGGGGGCAGCGAACGAAGAGAGCGTGGGGGCCTCATGTCTAGACGAGCGATTCGCGAATGCCGCGCAGGTAGCCGGCGGCGAAGGCCGCCGCGCCGGGACCATCGGGCACGTAGTCGAAAGGCTCGACGGCGACGGTGCCGTCGTAGCCCTGGCGCTTGAGCGCCGCGAAGATCGGCGCGAAGCGCATGTCGCCCTGACCCGGCGCACGCCGGTTCGGGTCGTTGACCTGGACGTGTCCGATCAGGCCGGTGGGCAGCCAGTGGTCGATGATCTCGGGCACCGAGACCGATTCGCTCAGGCCGGCGGCGCTGCAGTCGATCATGGTGCGCAGCGACGGGCGGTCGATCGCGCGAACGATCTCCGCCGCTTCGGCGACGGTGTTGACGAGCACGGTCTCGTTGCGCGACAGCGGCTCGATGCAATAGACGACGCCGTGCTGCGCCGCCGCCTCGGCCGCCTCGGCGAGAAAGTCGCGCAGCCGACCGCGGGCGGTGTCGAGCGTCTCGCCGGCGGCGACCTCGCGCTGCTTCGGCGAGCCGTGCACGAGCACCTTGCCGCCGAGCTCGGCGCAAAGCGCGATCAATCGGGTCACGACCTCGAGCGTGCGGCGCCGACGCGCCGGGTCGGGGTCGGTGACCGACAGGCCCGAGGGCTTGACGAGCAGCCAGTGCAGCCCGGTGACGACCAGCCCCGCCGCCTCGACCACGCCGCGGATCCGGCACGCCTCGGCGGCGGTGATGCGCTCGGGTGCCTTGGCCAGCGTGAAGGGCGCGATCTCGAGCCCGTTGTAGCCGAGCCGCGCCGCGAGCTCGCACTGGGCCTCGAGCGAGAGGTCGCCGAGCACTTCGTTGCAGAGGGCGAGCTTCATGAGGCTGTTCTCAGCTGCGGCGTCGGACGAGCGAGCGTGCCATGGTGCCGACGCCGCTGGTGACGCGCTTCACCGTCGCCTTGAATGCCGGCACGTAGAGCAGGATCGCGAAGATGGTCACGACGGCAAAGGCGAGCGAGATCGGTCGAGTGAAGAAGGGCGCGATCGAGCCGTCCGAGAGAACCAGGCCGCGGCGCAGGCTCTTGTCGAGCAACGGTCCGAGCACGAGCCCGAGGACGAAGGGCGCCATCTGGTAGCCGCGCCGGCGCAGGAAGAAGGCGCCGATGCCGACGACGAGCATGGCGTAGACGTCGAACAGCCGTGACGCGGTGGCGAACGAGCCGACCGTGCAGAGCAGGAAGATGACCGGCATCAGCACCGTGCGGCGGATGCGCAGCACGACGAGCAGCGGCCGCACCAGGAACAGGCCGAAGATGAGGATGGTGATGGTCGCCAGCGAGGTCATCGCCACGACTTCGTAGACGAAGTGCGGATGCGCGATCATCATCATCGGTCCCGGCTGGATGCCGTGGATGATCATCGCCGCCATCAGCACTGCCGAGGGCGCGGAGCCGGGGATGCCGAGCGCCAGCGCGGGAATGATGTGGCCGGGGATCGACGCCATGTCGCCGGTCTCGGCGGCCATCAGGCCGTCGATCGAGCCTTTGCCGAAGAGATGCTTCTCCTTGCTCACGGCCTTGGCCGCGGCATACGACATCCACGCGCCCGAATCCTCGCCGACACCGGGCAAGAGGCCGGTCAGCACGCCGATCACGCCCGATCGCAATACGGTGCGCCAGTATTGCGCCACCTCGCGAAAGCGCGGCAGCACCGAGTCCTTGACCTCGACGAGCTTCTTCTCGAGCGGGTCGGCCAGATTGGTCAGCACCTCGGCCAGGCCGAAGGCGCCGACCAGCGCCGGGATCAGGCCGATGCCGCCTGCGATCTCGTCCCAGCCGAAGGTGAAGCGGTCGTAGGCATACAAGCCCTCCTGGCCGATCTGCGCGACGAAGAGGCCGAGCGCCCCCATCAGCCAGCCCTTGACCGGATCGTCGCCGACGATCGAGCCCGACATGGCGACGCCGAACAGCGCGAGCCAGAAGAATTCGTAGGCGCCGAACGCGAGCGCCACCTCGGCCAGCGATGGCGTGAACGCGGCCAGGCAGAGCACGCCGAACAGCGTGCCCATGAATGCGCCCGAGGTGGCGATGCCGATCGCCCGGCCCGCCTCGCCGCGTTGCGCCAGGGCGTAGCCGTCGGCGCACGAGGCGGCGTTCGCCGCGGTGCCCGGGATGTTGAGCAGGATGGCAGTGCGCGAGCCGCCGTAGAGCGCGCCGACGTAGGAGCAGATCAGCACGAGGATCGCGTTGTTGGCCGGCAGCTTGATCGTGATCGTCGTCAGCAGTGCGATCACCAATGTGGCCGAGAGGCCGGGCAGGATGCCGACGATGATGCCGAGCAGCGCGCCGCCGAGGCCGAGCGCGATCGAGGTCGGGTTCATGAAGCCGGCCCAGGCGTGGGCGAGATCGGCGAGTCCGGAAAGCATGCGAACCGGTCAGGGCAAGCGCACCAGGAACAAGTCCTGGAACACGTAGGTGATGACGACGCCGGAGCCGATGCCGACCGCGGTTGCAAAGGCCATGTCGCGCCAGCCGAGCGAGCGCCCGGCCAGCGCCCGCTGCGGCGCCTGCAGCAGCACGATCGATGCGGCGACGTAGAGGGCGGAGCCGATCCAGAACGGCAGGCCATGGCCGAGCAGCACGACGGTGTAGACGAGGATCAGGCCGACGACGACGCCGAGCCGGCGCAACGACGGCCAGTCGACGCCGACCCGCGGCGCGCCGCCGAAGCGCGCACCGCGACCCCGACTTCGCAAGCCGAGCAACGTGCCGAGCAGGATCATCACCAGCCCGAGCAGGCCGGGCAGCAGGCCCGGCACCGTGTTCGGGTTGATGTGCTGCGCCTCGAGGCGGTCCATGCGCAGCGAGCCGACGAGCACGGCGACGCCGAGCACCAGCCAGCCGAGCGCGTCGCGCAGGTCGCTGGCGGCGGCCGCGCCCAACTCGCCGGGCGTCGGCTCGGGCCCCTCAGCCGGCGCGCCGTCGGTCGTGATTGTCATGGCGCGAGGCCGCCGATGCTCAGGGCTTGGGGATGCCGACCGTATCGGGCGAGACCTTGGCCTTGCCGCCGTTGAAGAGCAGCCAGGCATTGGCCTGGACCGCCGGGAACACGGCCTTCTGCGCCGTCTCGCCCGCGGCCGGTGCGAACAGCGCGCCGCGGCTGTTCGCGTACTTCTTGATCGCCTCGCTGTTGGCGATGTTGTCGGCCCAGATCTTCTCGAGCGTCTTCACGACCTCGTCGGGAACGCCCTTGGGAAGAAAGATGCCGAAGTAGTTGGCCGGCGCAGTGAAGCCCGGCAGCGTCGCCGAGAGCGGCGGGATCGCACCATAGCCTTCGAGCTCGAGCGGCTTGTCGCTGACGGTGGCGAGCGGGCGCAGCCGCTTGCCGCGGATCATGTCGGCCTGCTCGACGGCGAGCTGCGTCGTCACTTCGGCCTCGCCGGAGACGGTGGCAACGACCGCCGGGTTGCCGCCGTCGTAGGTGACGTGGCGATAGGTCACGCCGGTCGCCTTGGCGATCAGCTCCATCGCGTTGTGCCCGGCCGAGGTGACGCCCGCGGTGGCGACCGAGATGCCGTTCGGCTTGGCCTTCATCGCGTCGAGCAGTTGCCTGGCGTTCTGGTACGGCGTGCTCGGGTTGACGCCGATCACCTGGATGTTGGCGACCGTGAGGAACAGGTTCCAGTCCTTGATGCCGGCGTTGAGCGAGCCGAGCGTCTGGTAGGTGCCGAGGTCCTGCGCCGCGCCCGCCGTCCAGGTGTAGCCGTCGCGTGGTGCGTCGAAGGCGCTTTTGCTGCCGATCGAGCCCGAGGCGCCCGGCTGGTTGACGACGACGATCGTCTGCCCGAGTACCTTCTCCAGCTCGGCGGCGGTGACGCGCGTGATCTGGTCGGTCGAGCCGCCCGGTGCCCAGGGCACGATCAGGTTGATCGGATGGGTCGGCTTCCAGTTCTGCGCGAAGGCGCCGCCGGCCAGACTGGCGAGCACGGCGGCGGCAAGGAGGGTGCGGGTGCTCGAGAGGGTTGTCATGTCGTCTCCGGTGGATGATTTTCGAAAGGGCGGTCTCGCTCAGGAGACCTTGAACTTCAGCGCGGTGTCGTAGGGCAGGGCGGGCGTGGCGAACTCGACGTCGTTGCGCACGTAGTGCAGGGCGCAGGCGCGCCGCCAGCGCGCGCTGTGGTTCGGCCCCGACTGGTGGAAGGTGCTGCCGTGATGAAAGCTGACGCCGCCTTTTCGCACCGGCGCTGGCGTCATCGGTTGCTTGTCGAGGATCGCGGCCGGCAGCTGCAGGTTGAAGGGCTCGCCAACGGGTGCGAAGTGGGCGTAGACCGGGCCGAGGTGGGTGCCGTCGCCGAAATAGAGGCAGCCGTTTTCGAGCGTCGCGTCGTCGAGCGCGATCCAGGCGGTGACGACGCCCTCGATGTCGGTCGGACCGAAGTAGAAGTTGTCCTGGTGCGCCGGCTTCGGGCCGCCGCCTTCGGGCGCCTTGAAGAAGATCTGGCTGAAGCAGACCGAGACGCCGGCGCCGAGCACGCTCTCGACGTGGTGCAGCAAGCGCGCGTCGCGGGCCAGCGCCTGCACCGCCGGGCGATGTGCGTGCGGGTTGTCGAGCTTCCTCAGCACGGAGCGCGCCTTGACGCCGCCGTCGAGGTACCAGGCGCGCTGGCCCTCGGGCAGCTCGGCCAGGAACGCTTCGCCCCATTGCTCGATGTCGCGCACCACGGCGTCGACCTCGTCGGCGGCGAAGATGCCGTTGACCGTGAGGTGACCCTGGTGACGATAGAAGGCGAGATCGATCGCGTCCATGGTGGCGTTCAGGCGGCGCGCACGTAGCTGGTCACGACAGCAGTCATGTGCGAGAGGCGCTGCGCCAGCGCCTTTGGGGTCATCAGGTCGAGACCGAAGATGGCGCCCAGCGTGTGCTTGTTCGAAAGATAGAAATAGGCCAGGCCGGCGATCGATATATAGAGCTGCATCGCGTCGATGCCGGGGCGCAGCTCGCCGCTTTTCGCGCCGCGCGCCAGCACCTGGGCTAGCACCTCGATCAGCGGCGAGTTCATCTGGCGAATGCGGCGCGAGCGCTTCAGATGGCCTGCGCGATGCATGTTCTCGCTGTTGAGCAGGGCCAGGAACTCCGGGTGGGCGAGGTAGTGGCGCCAGGTGAAGGCGACCAGGCTTTCGATCGCTTGCAAGGGCGCGCTCGACTCGAGGTGCAGCTCGCGCTCGGCGGCGCGGATGTCGGCATAGGTCTGCTCGAGGACGGCGAGAAAGAGCTCGTCCTTGCCCTCGAAGTAGTAGTAGATGAGCTTCTTGTTGACACCGGCGCGCTCGGCGATCGCCTCGATGCGCGCGCCGCCGAAGCCGTGCGCGGCGAACTCGGCCGTTGCCGCGGCGAGGATTTCCTGCTGCGTGCGGTCGGCGTCGCGCGAGCGGATCTCGACGACGTTGGAAGCGCGGCTGCTCACCTCGGCATAATTCACCAAACCGTGAATTAGACAAATCAGGACGAACCCTGAGGCGACCTGCGACGCGCTGCGGCGGGCAGGGCACACTCTCGCCACCACGATCCTGATTCGGCGATGAACGCTCCTGCTTCCTCCTCCCGGCCCGCGGGCCACGCCCTGGTGGAGGCCCTCGTCGCGCAAGGCGTCGACACCGCGTTCGGCGTCCCCGGCGAAAGCTTTCTCGCCGCGCTCGACGGCTTCTACGAGCATCGCGAGGAGATCCGCTTCATCGCCTGCCGGCACGAGGGCGGCGCCAGCTTCATGGCCGATGCGCAGGGAAAGCTCACGGGCCGGCCTGGCATCTGCTTCGTGACGCGCGGCCCGGGCGCGAGCAACGCGGCGATCGGGCTGCACACCGCGTTCCAGGACTCGACGCCGATGATCGTCTTCATCGGCCAGGTGGCGAGCGACCAGCGCGACCGCGAGGCCTTCCAGGAGGTGGACTACCGGCAGATGTTCGGCCCCGGCACGCTCGGCTTCGCCAAGTGGGTGGCCGAGATCGAATCGGCCGAGCGCCTGCCCGAATACGTCGCGCGCGCGTTCCGCACGGCGATGCAGGGACGGCCGGGACCGGTCGTGCTGGTGCTGCCGGAAGACATGCTCAGGCAGCCCATAGCCGCAGCCGTGCTGCCGCGCGTCGAGCCGGTCGCCGCCTGGCCGGCGCCGGGCGCGTTGCGCGACCTGCGCGCGCTGCTGTTGCAGGCAGAGCGGCCCTTCGTCATCGTCGGCGGCAGTGGCTGGGACGCGCCGTCCTGCGCCGCGTTGCAGCGTTTCGCCGAGGGCTGGACCCTGCCCGTCGGCTGCGCCTTCCGCTTCCAGGACCTGTTCGACAACCACCATCCGCTCTACGCCGGCGACGTCGGCATCGGCATCAATCCGAAGCTGGCGAAGCGCATCGGCGAGGCGGACCTCGTGCTGGCCATCGGCACCCGGCTCGGCGAGATGACGACGAGCGGCTATACCTTGCTGCAGGTGCCGCGGCCGCATCAGAAGCTCGTGCATATGCACGCCGGCGCCGAGGAGCTGGGCCGCGTCTACGCCGCCGACCTGATGCTGCAGTGCTCGATGGCAGCGGCCGGCAAGGCGCTCGAGACCTTGGCGGCGCCGACGAATCTGAGGTGGACCGACTGGGCTTTACAGGCGCACGCCGACTACGAAGCCAACCTCGTCGCCACGCCGGTGCAGCCGCTCGACATGGCCGAGGTGGTGAAGACGATCCAGCGTTTGGCGCCTGCCGACAGCGTGCTCACCAACGGCGCCGGCAACTTCAGCGGCTGGCTGCATCGCTACTACCGCTATCGGGCGCTGCAGAATGCCGGCCGCACGCAACTCGCGCCGACCTCGGGGGCGATGGGCGCGGGATTGCCCGCGGCCGTCGCGGCGTCACTGCTCTATCCGGACCGCACCGTCATCAACCTCGCCGGTGACGGCGACTTCCTGATGACCGGCCAGGAGCTGGCCACCGCGACCGGCTACGGTGCCGGCAAGGGCAAGGGCCGGCTCGTCAGCATCGTCGTCGACAACGGCAGCTACGGAACGATCCGCATGCACCAGGAGCGCGAGTACCCGGGCCGCGTCAGCGGCAGCGACCTGTTCAATCCCGACTTCGCGGCGCTGGCGCGCGCCTATGGCTGGCGCGCCGAGCGCGTCGAAGTGACCGATGCATTCGAGCCGGCGTTTCGCGCGGCACTCGATACGGCGCAGCCGACCTTGCTGCATCTGCCGCTTTCGGCCGACGTCATCACCAGCCGCACGACCCTTTCCGCGATCCGCGCCGCCGCTCTCGCAAGGTGATCTACGGCGCCACGAAGGGACCTCCTTCGTGGCTCAGCACGTTGAACAGTCCGGAGCCGACGTAGACCAGCTCCACCGCATCGAACTGGCCTGCGGTCAGCGTGCCGGCGGTGCCGGGTTGCGTGCTGTACGTCGGCGAGACGTAGATCTGCGTCGCCGAGCCCGCTGCCGCGACGCGAACACCGTCTGCGGACGCTGCGATCGCACGCCAGGATCTGTTCTGATCGCGCGCAACCCAGGTCGCACCGGCGTCGAGAGAGACGTAGAGCCGGCCACCGAAATCGGTCGCGAACAGGCGGCTGCCATTAGCCGACGCGGCCACGGCGCTCCATGACCGGTTGCTCTCGACCGCCACCCAGTCGACGTAGAGCTGGCCCGAATCGACGGCGGCGATCTTCTTGCTGCCGTCCGCCGAGATGGCAACCGCGCGGAAATCCAGCGAGAGCCCCAGATCGGGGAACCACGTCGTGCCGCCATCACCCGATCGATACGGTACGCCGTTGCGCGCGACCGCCACGAGGGTCATGCCGTTCGCGCTCGCTGCGATCCCCGACCAGTCCTGGATCGGCGGAGGTGGCTGGCCGATGACACTGCATCCGAGGGTGAAAGGCGGGAACGGACTCGGCACGCAGAACGTCGTCCGGTTGTCGGGTGGCACCGTCCACGTCGCGCCGGAATCGTTCGAGAGGTAGATCGAGCCCGCCGACTCGGTCGCCGCCAGCGCGCTTCCGTCGGCGGAAGAGGTCACCGCCGACCAACGTCGGGTGCTGTCGCGGGGCGTCCAGTTCAGGCCCGAGTCGGTCGAGGTGTAGATTCGCCCGGGCGCGCCGTCGACGGCCACCAGTCTGGTTCCGTCGGCCGACGACGCGACGGCCGTCCAGCCGCGATTGCTCTCGCGAGCGGTCCAGGTCGAACCGGCATCGGTCGAGGTATAGATCTGGCCGCCGTTCTCCACCGCCACCTGCCTTCTGCCATCGCTCGAAGCAGCGAGGCCCGACCATTGGCGTACCGCGTCATGCGGCAGCCAGGCGTTGCCGATGCCCGTCTGCAGGCTCTGCGTGAGGATGCGCTGGCCGGCGTTCTGGGCGATCGTCCAGGTGCCGTAGCCCAGGCCGGTGACGCGGACGACATCTCCGAAGCCGGGGTTCGGCGGCAACGTCACGGTGGTGCTCGTTGCGTCGTGTGTCACATAGCCGCTGTTCGGCAGCGCCTGCACCGAGCTGCCGATGACGTCGAACCAGGTGACGCCGGTCCCTGCCAGGCCATTGCATACATAGGCCGTCGCCGACACCTCCGCGGCATCGAGCACGCCGTTGCCGTCGAGGTCCAGCCCCGAGGTCACGCGGCTGCCGCCGGCGACGCAGTTCACGCCTGCGGGCTCCATGACGATGGCGATCAGGCTGGCCACGCCGTTCGTTCCTGGTGCTCCCGCCGCCCCGGCGGCGCCGTTGCCGCCGTTGCCGCCGTTGCATACATAGCTGAACGAAGTCACTTCGGCGGCGTCGAGAACGCCGTTGCCGTTGCCGTCGAGGCCGACGCTGATCTTTCTTCCGCCCGCCGCGCAGTTGCCACCGGCCGGTTCGGCGGTCAGGGTGACGAGCGCGTTGCGACCGTTCGCGCCCGCGACGCCGGGTTGGCCCGCCGCACCGGCCGCGCCGGTCCCGCCATCGCAGACGTACTGCGTATTGGCGATCTCGACGTTGTCGAGCGTGCCGTTGGCGTTGGCGTCCAGCCCCGCCGTGATCCTGCTTCCACCGGCAGGGCAGTTCGGACCTGCGGCCTCCGCATCGACGGCCACCAGCGTGGCGACGCTCTTGCAGACGTAGCCGGTCGATGCGACCTCGCCGGCATCGAGCACGCCGTTGCCGTTGCCGTCGACGCCCGAGACAATCCTGCTGCCGCCGTACGCGCAGTTGGCGCCGGCCGGCTCGGCGACGATGGCGAGCAGGCTCGCCATGGCGTTGCCGCTTCCGCTCGCACCGTTGCACACATAGCCCGTGGACGCGATTTCGGCAGCGTCGAGTACGCCGTTCCTATTGCGGTCCGGGCCGACGTCGATCCGCCTGCCGCCGGCGGCACAGTTGGCGCCCGCCGGCTCGGCGAGCATGGCCACGAGCGCATCGAAGCCGGCGGCGCCGGTCGGTCCGACGGCGCCTGCCGCACCGCTGAGGCCGGCCGCAGCGGCAGAGCCGTTGCACACGTATTGGGTGCTGGCGACTTCGGAAGGGTCGAGCACGCCGTCGGCGTTGGCATCGACGCCGGCGGTGATCTTGCTGCCGCCGCCCGCGCAGTTTGCGCCCGCGGGCTCGACAGCGACGGCGATGCGCGCCGTCAGGCCGCCGGTGCCGATCGCGCCGTCGCTGCCGCCGCATCCCGAGACCGCCAGCGCCGCGAACGCCGCCACGAGGTACCAAGGTCCACGCGATGTGATGCCCATCCCGACTCCCGTTTTCGACGGCCTCGACGAGCCGACGATCGGGTTGTAGTAAGGGCGGCGTGACGCGAGCGTGACGCCGCGGGGCAGCGCGGCGCCGTCGCTATCCCGGCAGCAGCACCTCGAGCAGGCGGTCGAGGCCGCCGTCGTCGATCACGATGCTCGCGGCTTCCCGCAGGAGCGGCTTCGCGTGATAGGCGACCGAAAGGCCGACCGCGCGCATCATCGGCAGGTCGTTGGCACCGTCGCCGACGGCGATGGCCTGCGCCGGCTCGATGCCGAGGCGCGCGCAGCTCTGCAATACGGCGCGGCGCTTCTCGTCGCCGTCGCAGATGTCGCCCCAGGGTTGGTCGACCATGTGGCCGGTCAGGCTGCCGTGCTCGATCTCCAGCACGTTCGAGCGCGTCTCGTCGATCTGCAGCTTGTCGCGCACGCGATCGCTGAAGAAAGTGAAGCCGCCCGAGACGAGCAGAGTGTGCAGCCCGGCGGCGCGGCACGCCGCGACGAAGCGCACGACGCCGGGGTTGAGGCGCAGCCGCTCGTCGTAGACGCGCTGCAGCTCGGCGACGGTGACGCCGGCGAGCATGGCGACGCGCCGGCGCAGGCTCTCCTTGTAGTCGGCGATCTCGCCGCGCATGGCGGCCTCCGTAATCGCCGCGACCTCGGCCTTCTTCCCCGCCATCGCCGCGATCTCGTCGACGCACTCGATCGAGATCAGCGTCGAGTCCATGTCGAAGGCGACGAGCTTGTAGTCGGCGAGGCGAAGCGGCGGCTCGATGCCGCGCACGACGAGTCCCGGCGCGAGCGTCATGCCGGCTCGAGCAGGCGCGGCGTGCCGAGCGAGCGCAGCACGTCGCGCACCAGCTGCACCCGATCCTTCACTTCGGGCGCCGGCCGCTCGATGCGCAGCCGCTCGTTGCCGGTGAGCTTGATGTGCCGGTTCTTCTGCACCAGCTCGATGATGCGCAGCGCATCGATCGGCGGGTTGGCCATGAAGGTGATCGCCGTGACCTGCTCGCCGGCATCGATCTTGATCACGCCGTAGGCCTTGGCCATGACGCGCAGCCGATGCACGTCGAAGAGCGCCTGGCCTTGCGGCGGCAGCTTGCCGAAGCGGTCGGTGATCTCTTCGAGCAGGGCGTCGATCTGCTCGGCCTTGCTCGTGCTCGCCAGCCGCTTGTAGAGCGAGAGACGGATGTGCACGTCGCCGCAGTACGCCTCGGGCAACAGGGCCGGCGCGTGCAGATTGATGTCGGTCACCGCTGAAAGCGGCGCCAGCAGGTCGGGCTCGCGGCCGGCCTTCAGCGAGCGCACCGCTTCGGCGAGCATGTCGTTGTAGAGCTGGAAGCCGACTTCCATCATGTTGCCGCTCTGGTTGTCGCCCAGCACCTCGCCGGCGCCGCGGATCTCGAGGTCGTGCATGGCCAGGTAGAAGCCGGAACCGAGCTCTTCCATCTGCTGGATCGCGTCGAGCCGCTGCGCCGCCATCTTGGTCAGGCCTTCGACGTCGGGCACCATCAGGTAGGCATAGGCCTGGTGGTGCGAGCGGCCGACGCGGCCGCGCAGCTGGTGCAACTGGGCCAGGCCGAACTTGTCGGCACGGGCGATGACGATGGTGTTGGCGCTCGGCACGTCGATGCCGGTCTCGATGATGGTCGAGCAGAGCAGCACGTTGTGCCGCTGTGCCACGAAGTCGCGCATCACGCGCTCGAGCTCGCGTTCCGGCATCTGGCCGTGTGCGACGGCGATGCGCGCTTCGGGCACCAGTGCCTGCAAGGTCTCGCGCCGGTGCTCGATGGTGGCGACGTCGTTGTGCAGGAAGTAGACCTGGCCGCCGCGCTTGAGCTCGCGCAGCACGGCCTCGCGGATCGTGCTCGAGCCTTCGTTGCGCACGAAGGTCTTGATCGCCAGCCGCCGCTGCGGCGCGGTGGCGATGACCGAAAGGTCGCGCAGGCCTTCGAGGGCCATGCCGAGGGTGCGCGGGATCGGCGTCGCGGTCAGCGTCAGCACGTCGACTTCGGCGCGCATCGCCTTGATCATTTCCTTGTGACGGACGCCGAAGCGGTGCTCCTCGTCGATGACGAGGAGGCCGAGCCGCGCGAACTTGACGTCGGCCGAGAGCAGTTTGTGCGTGCCGACGACGATGTCGATCGTGCCGTCCTCGAGCCCGGTCAGGGCCACCTTGACTTCTTTCGGCGAACGGAAGCGCGACAGCTCGGCGACCTTGATCGGCCATTTGCCGAAGCGGTCGGAGATCGACTGGAAGTGCTGCTCGGCGAGCAGCGTCGTCGGCGCCAGGATGGCGACCTGCTTGCCGCCGTTGACGGCGACGAAGGCGGCGCGCAAGGCGACCTCGGTCTTGCCGAAACCGACATCGCCGCAGACCAGGCGATCCATCGGCCGCGGCGAGACCATGTCCTGGATCACGGCATGGATGGCGGCGTGCTGGTCGGGTGTTTCCTCGAAGCCGAAGCTGGCCGCGAAGGCCTCGTAGTCGTGCGCCGTGAAGCGGAAGGCGAAGCCCTCGCGCGCGGCGCGGCGTGCATAGAGGTTGAGCAGCTCGGCGGCGGTGTCTCGCACCTGCTCGGCGGCTTTGCGGCGCGCCTTCTCCCATTGCCCGGAGCCGAGCCGATGCAGCGGCGCCTCTTCGGCGCTGACGCCGGTGTAGCGGGCGATCAGGTGCAGCTGCG
>JANXXS010000031.1 GCA_025350505.1 Burkholderiales bacterium | reverse complement strand
CTCAACTGCGTGCTGCCGCGCATGGCGCGCTGGGCCTACGACACGCAGGAGCCGCTCATCATGCTGCGCGCCTCGCTCGCCTGCGACGTGACCTTTCGCTACGGCGGCAAGCTGCCGATGGTCTTCAACCGGCCCGAGGTCGTGCTCGCCTGCATGCCCAAGGGCCTGCCGCTGGTCGTCGATATCGCCGGCGGCTCGCGCCAGCAAGGCATCGTCGCGATCTTTCGCGCCTCGACCTTCGCCGCCCGCTACGGCCTGCGCGACGAGGACCTGCCGGCCGAGGTGCGCGACGCGCTCGCCGACGAAGCCTCGATCGGCCGCATTGCCTCGTTCCCGCTCGACCACCGCGCCGCCGCGCTCGTTGCCGACACGCTCGACACGCGCCTGCACGGTGAGCTGCGCGTGGTGCAGGTGGCAGGCCGCGTCGCCGAGCTGGTCGCCTTCGCGCTCGACGCGATGTGGACGCAGCCGCAGCTGCGCGGCACGGCCTTGCACCTGCGCCGCGACCTCGACCTGGCGCAGGCGGCGCAGGCGCGGCTCGACCGCGACTACCGCCGGCCGCCGCGCTTCGACGAACTGGCGCGCGAACTCGGTACCAACCAGAACAAGCTGAAAGCGGTGTTCAAGGAGGCCTTCGGCGTGACCATGGCCGACTACTGCCTGGAGCGCCGCGTGCGCGAGGCGCAGCTGCTGCTGCTCGAGGCGAGCCTGACGATCGCGCAGGTGGCCGAGCGCGTCGGCTACGAGCACCAGAGCAGCTTCGCCGCGGCGTTTCGCGACCGCGTCGGCATGACGCCGCGCGACTATCGGCGGCATCGCGCGCCGATCAGCCTGCCCTTGCCGGCGGTCGGCGCGCGCGTCTGATGCCTGCCGGCTGGCGTCGGCACGATGCTGTGCGAGCGCCTAAATGTTCGGTGCGACCTCCGCGCCGCGTCGTCGCCGCCGCCCCTAATGTCTGGGCCACAACGAACTGCCGGGAGGCCCCCATGCCGCGCTTTGCACGAGTCGACGCTTCTTCGAGGTTCCGCCGCCGTCATGCCGCACGGTGGATGACGATGGCCGGCGGCCTGATCGCCTCGCTGCCGGCGCTGGCGCAGACCGCGCCGGCGGCGCCCGCCGCGCCGGCTTCGGCGCCGGCCCGCGCCGACGACGTGAAGCAGCTCGACCCGGTCGTCATCACCGCCAACAAGCGGCGCGAGAAGCAGCGCGAGGCCGCCGGCACGGTCTCGGTGCTCGACGGCAACGACCTCGAGCGGCGCGGCGCGCACGACCAGGAAGACTCGCTCAAGCTGGCACCCGGCGTGCAGTTCAACAAGGGCGACATCTCGAGCAACACGATCACCATCCGCGGCATCGGCACGAGCACCGCCAACGAAGGCAGCGGCGCGCAGCAGGGCCCGACCGGCCAGTACCTCGAAGACGTGCCGCTCTCGTCGGCCACCGGCAAGGGCGTGATCTGGGATCCGGTCACCTTCGACCTCGACCGCATCGAGGTCCTGCGCGGGCCGCAAGGCGTGCTGTTCGGCTCCGGCTCGCTCGGCGGCGCGGTGCGCTACCTGTTCGCCAAGCCGCGCCTCGATAGCTTCGAGGCCAGCCTGAAGGGCGAGTACGCCAAGGCGAGCGGCGGCACCAGCAAGCCCTCCGAGTTCGGCATGATCAACGTGCCGCTGGCCAGCGGCGTGGCGGCGCTGCGCGTCGTCGTGTTCGACCGCCGCGACCCCGGCTACATCGACAACCTGGGCACCAACCACAAGGACGCCAACGAAGTGCATCAGACGGGCGGCCGCTTTCTCGTCACTGTCAAGCCGTCGAGCGACTTCGCGGCGACGCTCGTGGCGAGCACGCAGGACACCAAGCAGGGTGACACCTTCAGCGTCTCGCCCGACGCCAAAAAGCTCGAGCACACCGCGCCCAACGACTCGCACCGCCGCGTGCGCAACGACTTCTACAGCCTGACGGCGGACTGGAACTTCGGGCCGGCGACGCTGACCTCGATCACCGGCTACTGGCACAACAAGACCGACGCGCTGATCGACGACACCGAGCTGTTCGGCAGCGTCGGCCTGGTGCTGCCCCAGGTCTTTCGGCCGCAAGCGGGGCAAGACCACGCGACCTCGCAAGAAATCCGCATCGCCAGCAACCCGGGCGGTCCGTTCAGCTACGTCGCCGGCGTGTTCTATCAAAAGAGCCGCGGCAGCTCCGCCGCCAAGCAGATCGATCCTTCGGGCCTGTTCGGCCTGACCGACCTGGTCGACCTGACGAGCCAGGGCGGCGGCACCGAGAAGGCGCTGTTCGCCGACACCGAATACGCGTTCGGCAACGGCTGGAGCGCGGGATTGGGCGCCCGCTACTACCGCACCTCGACCGAAGGCTCGGAAAGCGGCACCATCTTCGGCGGCCCGGCCGGATTCACCCAGATCGACAGCAACGACCATGGTGTGACGCCCAAGGCCACGGTCAAGTACCGCTTCGGCGACAACCTCTGGTACGGCCTGGTTTCCAAGGGCTACCGCTACGGCGGCTTCAACCCGCCGCCCAACCCGTCGTTCTTCAAGTCCGATTCGCTGTGGAACTACGAGACCGGTCTGCGCCTCGCGCCGGCGCGCGGATTGCAGCTCGACCTGACCGCCTTCGTGCTCGACTGGAAGAACGCGCAATTCACCTTCTTCGAAATCGTGAACATGCTGCCGAGCGCGTCGATCGGCAACGTCGGCAAGGCGCGCAGCACCGGCCTCGAGGCGGCGGTGCGCTATCGCCTCGACAGCGCCTTCGACTTTGCCGCGTCGGCGGCCTACATCGACGCCAAGACCAAGGCCGACGTGAAGATTCCCTCGGGCGGCCCGACCTCGGTGACGGCGCTCTCGGGCTCGCGCCTGCCGGGCACGCCCAAGCTGCAAACGGCGCTGCAAGGCAACTACCGCTTCCAGGCGCCGATGGACTGGTCGGGCCGGTTCAATGCCACGTACACGCACGTCGGCAGCCGCGTCCAGTTCCTCGGCGGCAACAAGCCGGCCGAGGCCTACGACACGGTCGACGTCGGCCTCGACTTCACGCATACGAACTGGACGGTCGGCTTCGGCGTCGCCAACGTCACCAACGAGAAGGGCGTGCTCAGCGTCACCGGCGCGCCGGCCGGCGTCGGCGCCTTCGCACAGTACTTCCTGCAACGGCCGCGCACGTATACCGTATCGCTGCGCTACGACTACTGACGACCTTGCCCGCCGACACCGCACCCGCCCTCGATTCGCCCGCCTCGTGGCGCGTGCTCGCGGGCGCCGGCACGATGTTCGTGTTCAGCGTGCAGGCGCTGTTCGGCTCGACCTTCGGCCTGTTCATGGTGCCGCTGCAGCAGGAGCTGGGCTGGGGCCGCGCCGACATCGCCTTCTCGCTGACGATGACGACGGCGGTGGCCTGGCTCTCGCTGCTCGTCGCCGGCTGGCTCGCCGACCACGCGCGGCTGCGGCCGCTGCTCGTCACCGGCGTCGTGCTCGGCGCCGCCAACCTCGCCGCCTTTGCGCTGATGGCGCAGCTCTGGCACTTCTACGTCCTCGTCCTCGCGTCGGCCTTCACGTCGCTCGGTGCCTCGCCGCTGATCCTCTCCAAGCTGGTGCAGGGCTGGTTCGACAAGCGCCTGGGCAGCGCCCTCGGCATCCTGTTCTCCTGCGCCTCGGTCGGCGCCGTGCTGCACCCGCTCATCATCACCGCCGTCATGCAACACGGCGGCTGGCGCCAGGCGTTCGTGTGGATGGGAGCGATGGCGTTCGCCGGCGGCCTGGTGGCGCTCGTCGTCGCGGTGCCCGAGCCGGTGCGTGCCTTCGTCGCCGCATCGGCGACCGCCGTGAAAACGGGCGCGCCCAAGCTGCCGATGGTCGCCTTCCTCGGCAACCGCACATGGTGGACGCTGGCGGCCTGGAACCTGCTGTTCGGCTTCGGCGGCGGCGCCGTCGGCATCCACTATGCGGCGCTGCTGCACGATCGCGGCGTCGACGCGGTGAACATCGGCCTGGCCATCAGCATGATCGGCGTGAGCCACTTCGTCGGCAACCTGCTCGCCGGCTGGCTGATCGACCGCATGCCGCCGTGGCGCATGGCCTGGCTGCTCATGACCTTGCCGCTGGCAGCGGCGCTGCTGCTGCTGTTCGGCCAGCAGCTGTTCGCCATGTTGCTCGCCGCCGCGGTGCTCGGCCTGGCGACCGGCAGCGACGGTTCCCTCGGCGCCTTTCTGGTCCGCTACTACTTCGGCGCCAAGCTCTACGGACAGGCGAGCAGCACGCAGATGCTCGCCACGGCGATCGGCGGCGGTCTGGCGCCCTGGCTCTCGGGCCTGATGCGCGACCGCACCGGCGACTACGCGCTGTCGCTGACTTGTGCGGCGGCCGCCTTCGCCCTGGCCATCGTCGCCGGCTGGATGCTGCCCAGGCTCGGTCACTCGCCGGAGCCGGACGTGGCACCGACGCCGCAACCGGTACCGGCATGAGCGCGCATGGCCGCCCCAAAGCTCATCCCGGAGCACGCAGCGCGCAGGCTAGTCCAGTGAACGCGCTGCTGGCGCTGTTTTCTCGCGACGCGAGCGGCCTGCTTGTCGCCGCGCTGGTGGCGGCGCTCGGCATCGCGCTGCGTGCGCTCGGCGCGCCGGGCGCGCTGATGGCGCTGTTCGTGGCGATCGGCATCGTGCTCGCGGTCGCGTCGCTGCGTCACCTGGCGACGCTGGCCGCCGCACGCCGCGCCTTGCCGCCGCCGGGGCGGCTCGTCGACCTCGGCGGCTACCGTGTGCACCTGCTTGCCGAGGGCGTTGCGGGCGACGGCCGGCCGCCCGTCGTCTGGTTCGCCGGCGGCCACGCCAGTGGCTACGCGATCCACCACCTGCACCGCGCCTTTCGCGGCCAGACGCGCTCGATCCTGATCGACCGGCCCGGCACCGGCTGGAGCGACGTCGGCCCGTTCCCGCGCACGACCGCGCGCGAGGCCGAGGAGGTGGTGCTCGCGCTCGAGCGCGCTGGCGAGAAAGGCCCGTTCGTCTGGGCCGGCCATTCGTTCGGCGGCTTGCTCGCGGCCAACGTCGCACGGCGGCGGCCCGACCTCGTGCATGCGCTGGCGCTGCTCGACCCGACGCCGCTCGAGACCATCGTCTTCGGGCCGCGCCTCGAAGCCTTG
>JANXXS010000424.1 GCA_025350505.1 Burkholderiales bacterium | reverse complement strand
GCCGCTTCCGGCAGTAATTCGCAACTCTGCAACAACTGCCCGATCGTCTCGTCGTCGAGCATGTCGGAGAGGCCGTCCGAGCACAAGAGGTAGATGTCGCCGGGCATCACGTCGTGCAGATGCGTTTCCAGCAGCACGGTGTCTTCGACGCCGACGGCGCGCGTCACCAGGTTCTTGTTGGCCGAGAACGCCGCCTGCTCGGCGGTGATGAGGCCGGCGTCGATCTGCTCCTGCAGCAGCGAATGGTCGTGCGTGATCTGCGCCAGCCGCCCGGCGCGGTGCCGGTAACAACGCGAATCGCCGACGTGGCCGAGCAGCAGCCGGTTCTCGCGGAACACGCCGACCACGAGCGTGGTGCCCATGCCGGCGTATTGCGGGTTCGAGTTGGCGGCGTTGAAGATCGCCCGGTTGGCGTTGTCGACGCAGATGTCCATGGCCCGGCGCACATCGGTGTCGGTCGCCGATTCCGACGCCTCCGAGAGCCAGCGGCCGAGCTCTGTCTTGATGAAGGCGGTGCACATGCCGCTGGCGACCTCGCCGGCGTTGTAGCCGCCCATGCCGTCGGCCAGCACGACGAGCGACGAAGCCTCGTCGACGGCGGCGGAATCCTCGTTGTTGTTGCGCGCCCGGCCCGTGTCGGAAGCGCAATGGAACTCGAGCGTCATCATCGGCACGGCAAAAGCGCTTGACGGTTGGCGCAAGAGATTGTGCCTCGACTCAAGCGGCGTTCGGCCGCATGGCGCGCCGGTGCAGCCACTTGCCGGCGACGACGACCAGAACCGCGCCGGCCGACGCCGCCGCGTAGTGGACCCAGCCCTGTGCCGCGAGCAGGTCGCCGAGCGCGACGTCGCTGACCATCGTTTCGCCGCCGACCCAGCCGATCAGAGCGGCGCCGAGCACGACGATGATCGGAAAGCGCTCCATCAGCTTGATCATCAGCGTGCTGCCGAAGATGACGAGCGGGATGCTGATCGCCAGGCCGAGGATGAGCAGCGTCATGCTCCCGTGCGCCGCGGCGGCGACGGCGATGACGTTGTCCAGGCTCATGACCAGGTCGGCGATGAGGATGGTGCGCACGGCGGCAAGCAGGGTGCCGTGCGGCCGGTGCTCGCCCTCGCCGTCGTCCGCGTCGCTCAGCAGCTGCACGCCGATCCAGAGCAGCAGCAGGCCGCCGAAGATCTGCAGGTAGGGCAAGGCGAGCAGCCTGGCGGCGACGATGGTGAGCAGGATGCGCAGCACCACCGCGGCGGCGGAGCCGAAGAAGACCGCCTGCTTCTGCTGATGCGGGGGCAGCGAGCGTGCCGCGAGCGCGATCACCACCGCGTTGTCGCCCGACAGGATGATGTTGATCCAGACGATCTCGAGCAGGCCGATCCAGAACTCGGCGGTCGCGAACATCTCCATGGCTCAGCGTGGCGGCAACCCGACCGACGAGACCGGCGACCAGCGGCCCGTTGCCAGTGGTCAGAGCAGCGACTTCATCAACCGGCCCATCTCCGACGGGTTGCGCGTGACCGTGAAGCCGCACTCTTCCATGACGGCGAGCTTGGCGTCTGCCGTGTCGGCGCCGCCCGAGATCAGCGCGCCGGCGTGGCCCATGCGCTTGCCCGGCGGCGCGGTGACGCCGGCGATGAAGCCGACGATGGGCTTGGTCATGTTGGCCTTGCACCAGCGCGCCGCATCGGCCTCGTCGGAGCCGCCGATCTCGCCGATCATGACGACGGCGTCGGTGCCGGGGTCGTCGTTGAAGAGCTTCATGATGTCGATGTGCTTCAGCCCGTTGATCGGGTCGCCGCCGATGCCGACCGCGCTCGACTGGCCGAGCCCGACCTCGGTGATCTGCGCCACCGCCTCGTAGGTGAGCGTGCCCGAGCGGCTGACGATGCCGATCCGGCCCTTCCTGTGGATATGGCCCGGCATGATGCCGATCTTGATTTCTTCCGGCGTGATCAGGCCGGGGCAGTTCGGCCCGAGCAGCAGCGTCTTCTTGCCGCCCGCCGCCTCGCGCGCGCGCATCCGGCTCTTCACCTCGAGCATGTCGCGCACCGGGATGCCTTCGGTGATGCAGATGGCGAGGTCGAGCTCGGCTTCCACCGCTTCCCAGATCGCGGCGGCCGCACCGGCCGGCGGCACGTAGATCACGCTCACGGTGGCGCCGGTCTGCTTCGCCGCTTCTTTCACGGTCGCAAAGATCGGGATGCCTTCGAAGTCCTCGCCGGCCTTCTTCGGGTTGACGCCGGCGACAAAGCAGGCCTTGCCGTTCGCATAGTCGCGGCACATGCGGGTGTGGAACTGGCCGGTCTTGCCGGTGATGCCCTGCGTGATGACACGCGTGTTCTTGTCGATCAGGATGCTCATTTGCGCGGGCTCACTTCAGCGCGGCCATGACGGCCTTGGCGGCGTCGGCCATCGAGTCGGCGCTGATGATCGGCAGGCCCGATTCGGCGAGCATCTTCTTGCCGAGTTCCTCGTTCGTGCCCTTCATGCGCACGACCAGCGGCACGGTGAGGTTGGTCGCCTTGCAGGCGGCGATGACGCCCTCGGCGATGGTGTCGCAGCGCATGATGCCGCCGAAGATGTTGACGAGGATCGCCTTCACCTTCTTGTTGGCGAGCATGATCTTGAACGCCTCGGTGACTTTCTCCGCCGAGGCGCCGCCGCCGACGTCGAGAAAGTTGGCCGGCTCGCCGCCGAACAGCTTGATCGTGTCCATGGTCGCCATCGCCAGGCCGGCGCCGTTGACCAGGCAGCCGATGTTGCCGTCGAGCTGGATGTAGGCGAGGTCGAACTTGCTGGCCTCGATCTCGGCGGGGTCCTCCTCGTCGAGGTCGCGGTAGGCGGCGATCTCGGGGTGGCGATACATCGCGTTGGCGTCGAAGTTGAACTTGGCGTCGAGCGCCTTGATCGTCTGCGGCCCGCCGTTCTTGCCGCCTTCGAGGATCAGCGGGTTGATCTCGGCCAGCGAGGCGTCGGTTTCCATGTAGCAGGCGAAGAGCTTCTTCAGCACGTCGACCGCCTGCGGCACCGTCGCCGCCGGGATGCCGATGCCGCTGGCCAGTTCGGCCGCGGCGGCGTCGCCCAGGCCCTGGATCGGGTCGATGAAGATCTTGATGATCTTCTCCGGCGTGTCGTGCGCGACCTGCTCGATGTCCATGCCGCCTTCGCTCGAACCCATCATCGCGACCTTCTGGGTCGCCCGATCGGTGAGCACCGCGACGTAGTACTCCTTCTTGATGTCGGCGCCTTCTTCGATGAGGAGGCGGCGCACCTTCTGGCCGTCGGGCCCGGTCTGCTTGGTCTTCAGCTGCATGCCGAGGATCTGGCCGGCCAGCTGGGTCATCTCGTCGGGCGTCTTGGCGACCTTGACGCCGCCGCCCTTGCCGCGGCCGCCGGCGTGGATCTGCGCTTTCACGACCCAGACCGAGCCGCCGAGCCTTTGCGCCGCTTCCGACGCCTCGCGGACGCTGAAGGCGGGGTAGCCGCGCGGCACCGGGATGCCGAAGCGGGCGAGGATTTCCTTGCCCTGGTATTCGTGGATTTTCATCGGGTGGCGTGGGCTCGCAGGAACTGACGCGGGGCAGGCCGGATGACCCCGACAAAACGGCGCTGAATGTAGCACGCGACCCGCGGCCTACGCGCCGGCCGAAGGCCACTCTAGCGCCGCATGAGCCGCTGAATCACCTCGGGCGAGAAGCCCCGCCCGGCAAGAAAGCGGGTCTGCGCGGCGCGCTCGGCGGCGTTGCCGGGCGGCCCGGCGAAGCGCCGCTCGCGCACGCAGGCGGCACGCTGCAGCTCGGACTCGGCAAGGCTCTGCGCCAGCTCGGGCGAAACCGCCACGCCGTGCTGCGCCAGCTCGGCGCGGATGCGGCGGTTGCCGAAGCGCGCTTCGCGGGCGTGGACGCGCGACTCGACGAAGCGGTCGGTGCAGAGAGAGCGGTTCGCTTCGAGCCAGTCGAGCAGAACTTCGACCTCGGCGTGCTGGCCGGCGCCATCGTCGTCGGCCGGCTCGCCCTCGGCGCCCGACCGGGCCTCGGCCGCGGCGTGGCGGAGCAACTTGGCGCGCAGTTCGACGCGACTCTGGTCACGCTGCGCCAGCAGTTGCAGCGCCCGGCCTTTCAGCGAAAGCCGCTGCCGCATCGCCAACTCAAGCGCCATGCCCGCCGGGGCCGCCCCGAGGGCGTTGCCGAGCCCTCGGCGGGCAGCGAACGAAGTTCGCGTGGGGGCTCCATTCAGTCCTTGACGACCTTCAGCTTGGCCGGCGATTCGCCGACACCTTCGGCACCCGGCAGCAGCGGGATGCCCATCTCGAGCCGCACCTTGTTCTCGATCTCGATGGCGAGCTCGGGGTTCTCTTTCAGGAAGTCGCGCGCGTTGTCTTTGCCCTGGCCGATCTTCTCGCCGTTGTAGGCGTACCAGGAGCCGCTCTTCTCGAGCACCTTGGCCTCGACGCCCATGTCGATGATCTCGCCCTCGCGGCTGATGCCTTCGCCGTAGAGGATGTCGAACTCGGCCGTCTTGAAGGGCGGCGAGACCTTGTTCTTGACGACCTTGACCTTGGTCTCGTTGCCGATCACTTCCTCGCCCTTCTTGATCGAGCCGATGCGCCGGATGTCGAGCCGGACCGAGGCGTAGAACTTGAGCGCGTTGCCGCCG
>JANXXS010000400.1 GCA_025350505.1 Burkholderiales bacterium | reverse complement strand
GCTGCCGAAGCATTGCCCGATCGGGTGACTCACGCGTCTGCGCCTAAACCCAGACGCGGCCGGAGCGCGGTCCACACTCTTTCAAGATCGTCGCAACTCAATCCTTGCTCGGATTGAAGGGGACCTCGCGCAGGCGTGAAGTGTAGTAAAGACGTCACGGTCGGCGTAAGCGTGGCCTCGAGGCCCTCTTGACGATCAGAGCTTGATCTCTGCAAGCCAGGAGTTGACGTGGTCGATGTCGAAGGCAGCTGGGTCCCAATCGCGGCCGATCCAGGCCCTCATGTCCGCATGTTCCGGATGGTTTGGATCGGCCATCGCCTCGACGAAGTCCTCATAGCCCGGCACGCCGCCGCAGTCGTCCGGGGGAGCCGCGTTCGCGCCGTCCACGCACACCGGCAGCTTCATGTCCGTCGGCGCCAGGATCTTCTCGAGCTTGATGCGATGCTCCCAGGAGTCGCCGAAGTCGTAGAGGTACTCGATCGTGCCCGCACCGGTGAGCGCGTCCTTCAGCTTGGCGCGCTCGCTACGAACTGACCCCGGCGGGTCATAGTCCGGCTCAGGCGAGCCGTAGCGCTCACCGGCAGCCTCGAACTCGTGCATGTGACCACCGCCCCACTGGAAGGCCGCCTGGATCACGCCGTGCAGCCGGACCAGCGTGATCGTCTCGGGCACCAGAATGCGACGCCAGATCTTGGGCTTGGTGTGTCGCAGCTCGATGTGCAGCTGCAGGACGCCGACGGGTGCCTTGATCCGTTGAACCTTGGTTGCCATGCTCAGGCTGCTTGTCGTTGGGCATCGCCCTGGCGGCCGAGGTTCCACGGCAGCAACTCGTCGATGCGGTTGATCGGATGCTCGGCAATGCGCGTCAGCACCTCGCGCAAGTAGGCTTCGGGGTCGAGCCCGTTGAGCTTGGCCGTCTCGACCAGACTGTAGATCGCCGCCGCGCGCGCTCCTCCGGCATCGGACCCCATGAAGAGGTAGTTCTTGCGTCCGAGGCTGACGCCGCGCAGCGCCCGCTCGGCGGCGTTGTTGTCGATCTCGATGCGGCCGTCCTCCAGGTAGCGCGTCAACGCCTGCCAGCGCGTCAGGCTGTAGCCGATCGCCGCGGCGAGCTCGGACTTCGCCGAGACGCGGCCGACCATCGCGCTCAACCACGCGTGCAGCTCCTTCAGCAGCGGTCCGGCCCGTGCCTGGCGTTGTTGGCGTCGCTCCTCGGGCACTTGGCCCCGGAGGTCGGCCTCGATCTTGTAGAGAGCGGCAATGCGTTGCAGCGCCTGCTCGGCCACTGTTCCCGGTGCCCGGCCCAGGCTCAGGTGCAGATCCCAGAACGGCCGTCTCGCGTGTGCCCAGCACGCCGCCTCCCGGATGTGGCCCTTCTCATAGAGCTTGCCCCAGCCGCCGTAGGCGTCGGCCTGCAGGATGCCCCTGAACGAGTTCAGGTGTCGCTGCGGATGCTCGCCCTTGCGGTCGGGCGAGTATTGGAACCAGACCGCCGGTGGATCGGTGCTCGCCGCGGGACGGTCGTCGCGGACGTAGACCCAGAGCCGCCCCGTCTTGGTCCGACCACGGCCGGGATCGAGCACCTTCACCGGGGTGTCGTCGGCGTGCACCTTGGCGCCGGCCAGCGCGTAGCGGCCGAGCGCGGCCACGAGCGGGTCGAGCAGCGCGTCGCCCTGGTCGACCCAGCCCGCCATCGTCGAGCGGTCGATATTCACCCCGCTTCGGGCATAGATGCCGCTCTGCCGATACAGCGGGGTGTGATCGCAGTACTTCGACACCAGCACGTGCGCCAGAAGCCCAGGGCCTGCCACGCCGCGCGCGATCGGCCGGCTCGGCGCTGCGGCCTGGAAGATCGTCTGGCAGCTCACGCAGGCAAGCTTCGGGCGAACATGGCGGATGACCTTGAAGCGGGCGGGAACGTATTCGAGTTGTTCGGAGATGTCCTGGCCGATCTGGCGCAGCCGCCCACCGCACGCCGTGCAGCCACAGGGCTGTCCGGCGGTGTCGCTGTGAGAGGCGCTCGTCTCGGGGCGGTAGTGCCGGGTCTCGCGCGGCAGGTGCGCAGGCAGCGTGCGATCGATCTCTGCCGTATGGGCAGCAGCGGGCTTCGCGTGCTCGTTCGGCACCGCTTGTTCATCCAGTGGTTCACCCTCGATCAGCGCGATCTGAGGGTCATCGAGCTGTTCGCTGGAGGGTCCGAACTGCGAACGGGCGCGCCTCAGAAGCTGCAGCTTGAGCTTGTCGACGATCAGCTTATAGAAGGCCACTTCGGCCTCGCGCGCCTCAACGACTCGCAGCAGCGACTCGACGGTGTGAGGCGCGTGGGGCGTGTCGGAAGTACTTTGCACAGACATCCACTGTGCCCGGTCTTCGCGGCGTCGGACATTGGTGGCACACCGGAGGCGAGTTCATCCAGCACTGGCGGTCAGGATCAGGCCGCGAGTTGCGGCTCGTGCGTGCGCCGCGGCATGCGCCAGTCGATGCCTTCGAGCAGCATCGACAGCTGTGCCGGCGTCAACGCGACGCGCCCAGAGTCGGCCTGGGGCCAGACGAAGCGGCCGCGCTCGAGCCGCTTGGCCAGCAGCATCAGGCCCTGGCCGTCGAACCACAAGACCTTGAGGATGTCCCCCCGGCGGCCGCGGAAGACGAAGACGTGGCCGCAGAACGGGCTCTCGGCGAGGGCCGTCTGCACCAGCGCGGCCAGGCCGTCGAAGCCCTTCCTCATGTCGGTGTGGCCGGCAACAAGCCACACGCGGGTGCCTGAGGGCAGGCCGATCATGCAGCGTTGCCGAGCGCCTGCAATACCCAGCGCACGGTGGCCTCGTCGACGACTCCGCGCACGCGCACACGGGCAGCGCAGATGTCGATCTCGATGACGCCGCTCGGCACGCGACTGGGAGCAGCCGGCCTGCACGCGCTCGCACCGGGTTCTTCCACCGTCACCGGCAGCAACGTCGGCGCCGGCGATGCCGTCGCTAGCGCTGAGCCGCCGCGACGGAGATACAGGCGCCGCCAGTTGAACAACAGGTTGGCATTGATGGCGTTGTCTTGCGCGATCGCCGCCACAGACGCGCCAGGCTGCAGGCTCCGGCTTACGAGCTCGCGCTTGAACGCCTCGTCATGTTTGCGGCGGCTGATCCCGACGGTCGTGACTCGCTTGTCCATGATGTGCACTTCGGCTTACGTGCACACTTCCATGACCCCAGCACGCTCATCCGATATTGCTCATCGTCGAGGCCTTCGGCAAGATGGGCCTTGAAGCCACCGCTTACCGGTCGGCCAAGGTACGCGAGCGCTAGCCGGTCGAGGGAGCACCCGTCGATTTGCCCAACTGGCCGTATCAAGATTACTACTAACTTTTGGAGAGCGGGCCAAAGCATGGGCCAACAATTCGCGGGACGCCAGCGGCAAATTGGCGATCCGATTAGCTAGCGGAGGCCTGTCATGCAGATGATCATCGAAGCCCGACTCGTCGACGATTTGAGGGCCACTCAGCCGGTTCGTCTGGCCGTCATCGATCGCGAACTGACCACGAGCCCGCTGGGCCTTTCGCTGGCGGAGGGGAAGGCGCTGCTGGCCAGCGCACAGCAGTACCTCGTGCGTGCGCAGTGCGCCGGCATCGCCGATGCGCACGCACACTGTGAGGTCTGCGGGGCTCGGCTCCGCGCCAAGGACCGGCTTG
>JANXXS010000430.1 GCA_025350505.1 Burkholderiales bacterium | reverse complement strand
GGCACCCGCGTCGAGCGCGGCCGCCGGTCCTGGCGTGCATAGCCGAAGTACGGGATCACCGCAGTCACGCGGCGGGCCGAGGCGCGCTTGAGCGCGTCGACCATGATGCAGAGCTCCATCAGGTTCTCGTTGGTCGGCGAGCAGGTCGACTGCACGACGAAGATGTCACGCGCACGCACGTTCTGCTCGATCTCGACGTCGACCTCGCCGTCGGAGAAGCGCCCGACCTTGGCCTTGCCGAGGCCGATGCTCAGGTGATTGGCGATCTCGTGCGCCAGCGCAGGATTCGCATTGCCCGTGAACAGAACGGTGTTGAACAGCACGACGACTTTCGTTGACCCCGGACGACGCGGCGCTCGACTAGCGCGGCAAGCTTTGGCAGGGGAAGAAGGATTCGAACCTTCGCATGTCGGAATCAAAATCCGATGCCTTAACCAACTTGGCGACTCCCCTACACCGGTTCGCGGCTCGCGCCGCGCACCTTCAACCGCGTCGCGGCTCGCGCTGCGACATCACCCCTCGCGCCTGGCCCAACCGGCGAGCGGATGGCGCTCCAGGGAGCGGCACATCCGGCTCGACCAGCCACAAGGCCAATCGCCCGGCATCGCTGCCGAGGGGGCCTGGCCATGCCCCGCCCTTGCGAAGACCGCGCTCCCCGATCCCGTCATCCGGCTGTTGCCGAAGGCGGCGCGAAGCCCGGCCGCCGCACGCAAGACATCGGGGCAAAGACTTTCGGCCGCGGCCTGAAGATCGTTGCGCCCGAAGCCGACGGCGAGTTCCGGCCCGGTTTCCTCGGTCTTTGCGGGCCCGTCGAACGGGCGGCGCTCGGCCTCGGAAAAGCCCGCGATTCTAGCAGCCTCGACGACGGCGGCGACCTGCGGCGACGTGAAGACCGCCCGCGTCTCGAGGCTGGCCGCCGGCTTGACGACGGCGAACCAGGCCGACGGGCTCGCCACCGGCGTAAGAACCTCGCCGATGCCGCCGACCCGCGCCGCTGTCCCGCCCAGGAAGAACGGCACGTCCGCGCCGAGCGAAAGGCCGATCGGCAACAGCCGTTCGAGCGGCCAATCGAGGCGCCAGAGCCGGTTCAGCGCGAGCAGCGTCGAGGCCGCATCCGAGCTGCCGCCGCCGAGGCCGGCGCCCCAGGGCACGTTCTTGTCGATCGAGATGTCGGCGCCGAGCGGTGTCGCCGCGGCCTGCTGAAGCGCGCGCGCCGCGCGCAGGCAGAGGTCGTCGGCGGGCAGTGCCGCGCCGAGGTCGTGCCGGGCCAGGACAGCGTCGGCGCGCAGCTCGAAGTGCAGGACGTCGCACCAGTCGATCGGCACCATCAGCGAATCGATGCGGTGGTAGCCGTCGTCGCGGCGGCCCTGCACATGCAGGAACAGGTTCAACTTGGCCGGCGCCGGCACGTCGAGGAGCGAATGCAGGGCCATGGCGTCAGGGCCGGTCGAGCTGGATGCGCACCGTCACCGGAGGCAGCGGCTCGGTGCGCTGCGCCGAGACCGCGCCTTCACCGAATCGGCCGAGGTCGACCGTCCAGCCGAATTGGGCAAATCCTGTCGCGCTGGTCGGGGTGCTTGGCGCGCCGGTCCAGGGGCGTCCGTGCAGCCAGTCGAACCAGGCCTCGATCGGCACGCTCTCGCCCAGCACTTCGCGGGTCAGACCGTCGAGGTCGTCGAAGCGGCGTGTGCCCTGCGGCGTGGCCAGCACGACTTCGCCCGGCTGCCAGCGCGCCTGCGCCAGCATGCTTCCGAGGGGCGTCGACAAGCCAAGCGCACCGGCCCGTGCGCCGCCGCGCAAGTCGAAGGCGGCTGAGAAGGCGCGTGCCGGCGCTGCGCCTTGCGCCTCGACGCGCAGGGCCAGGCGCCCCGAGAACGCATCGCCCTCGCCGGCGGGTGCGAGCGGTGCCAGGTTGGCGCACCCGGCGAGCAGCACAGCCGCCACAAAGGCGGCAAGGCGCTTCATCGCCGGCCGACGGCCCGCGGCGCGCGACCGCGCGGCCTCACAGGTCGACCCGCAGCCGTGCCAGGGTTTCGCGCAGCACGTCGTTGGCCGAGTCGCGCGCGCGGCCTTCGCGCCAGACCCTGCGTGCTTCGTCGGCCCGGCCGGCACTCCACAGCACCTCGCCGAGGTGAGCGGCGATTTCCGGATCGGGTCGCGACTGGTAGGCCAGGCGCAGGATGCGGATCGCCTCGTCGCGGTTGCCGAGCCGGTATTCGACCCAGCCGAGGCTGTCGGTGATGAAGGGCTCGCCCGGGCTCAGCTCGAGCGCCTTCTGGATCAGTGTGCGCGCTTCCGGCAGGCGGATCTTGCGCTCGGCCAGCGAGTAGCCGAGCGCGTTATAGGCGTGGTGGTGATCGGGCTTGAGCGCGATGACTCGGCGCAGCAGCCGCTCCATGTCGTCGAGGCGGTTCAGCTTTTCGTCGGCCATGGCCTGCTCGTAGAGCAGGTCGGTGTCGTCGGGGTAGGCCTTGTTTGCCTGCGCCAGCACCTTCTCGGCCTCGCCCCACTGCTTGGCTTCGCGCAGCAACCCGGCCTCGGCGATGAGCTTGGCGCGCGCGTCGGTGGCGGTCTGCTCGGGCACCCGGCGGATCAGCTGCCGGGCCTCGGCCATCTTGCCCTGCTTGGCGAGCAGCGAGGCGCGGCGCGACTGCACCTCGAGGGCCCGCTGCGGGTTGTCGATGCGCGCCAGCCAGCGCTCGGCGCCGGCGAAGTCGCGCTGCTGCTCGGCCGCCTGTGCCAGCAGCAGCCAGGCCTGCGTAAGGGCACCGCCGGCGGTGGTCGGCGTGTCGTCGTCATCGTCGGCAGGCACAGCGACTGCGGCTGGCGCGACCGCCGCCGGGCCGAGGGTCACGGCGGCGCCGCCCTCGACCAGGCGCACATAGATCTGCAACGCAGCCGCGGCTTCGACCGGATGATGCAACTCCAGCTCGAGCGCGCCGAGCGTGAGCCAGGGCGGTGCCAGCGTCGGCTCGTTGCGGGTCAGCATCGCCACCTGCTCGGCGGCATCGCCGAGCCGCTGCGAAGCCGCCAGCGTGCGCACGTAGAGCAGGCGCACGGCGGCCGGCGCGGGCGGCGTCGCGGCCAGGCGCGCCTTGACGATCGCCTCGGCGTCAGGGGCGGCGGGCAGCAGGTCGAGCGCGAGCAGCGACGGGCCGTCGGCGGCCGGGCTCGCCGCCGCCGCGCGCTGCGCATAGGCCAGCGCCTTGTTCGGCTCGCCGGCGGCGAGCCAGCCGCGGCCGATCGCGACGAGGGCGGCGCTGCTCGTATCGGCCGCTTCGGCATAGGGCTTCAGCGCCCGCTCGATCAGCGAGGCGACGGCCGCGCGGTCGTTGCTGCGGCCGAGGAATCGCGGCACCGCGTCGAGTATGGCCGGCAACGCCGTGCGCGGCGCCTGGCGCAGCAACGTGGCCAGGGGCTCGTCCGCCTCGGCGACGCGGTTGAGCGCGATCAGCATCTGCACGTGATAGCGAAGCGCTTCCTGCGACTGCGGCACCGCGGTTCGCCACGCCAGCACGGCGGCAAGCGCCTGGTCGCCGGCGCGCGCCTGTAGCGCGATGTCGGTGACGCGGCGAAACAGCGCTTCGTCCCTGGAGCGGCGCGCAGCGTCGAGAAGAAGCTGATAGCCGGTCGCCGTTTCGCCGTTGCGTACCTGGATCTCGCCGAGCAGCAGTTGATAGAACAGCGGCGCATCGAGCGCGGAATTGTCGACCGCGCCGACCTGCACCGCTTGCGCGAGCGCCGCCGGCGTGGCGGCTGCGACCGCGAGCGCCAGCAGGAGAGACGGCAGGCGCGCGGGGCCTCTAAGAATGCGAAACGCCGGCATCGACGGACTCCTCGGACGAAAAACGATTCTAGTGTTGGCAGGCCACGCGCGCGGCCCGTGCGGCGGGCGCAAAGGCCCGTTCGAACCGTCCGACTCGCGCCCCTCGTGATAATTCCCCGCCGCATCGCATTTACATGCCCGAGCTCCCCGAAGTCGAAGTCACCCGCCTGAGTTTTGCAGCGCGCATCGAGGGCGCGCGCGTCACCGGCGTGCGCGTCGGCAAGCCCCTGCGCTGGCCGCTCGGCTGCGCGCCCGAAGCGCTCTTGGCGCAGACCGTCGGCGCCGTGACGCGGCGTGGAAAGTATCTGTGGCTGCCGCTCGATCGCGGCGGCCTGCTCATGCACCTGGGCATGTCGGGATCGCTCGCCTTCGGCGACGTCGACCCGGTGCCGGGCCCGCACGATCACTTCGACCTTGTCACCACCGGTGGCACCTTGCGCCTGACCGATCCGCGCCGCTTCGGCGCCGTCGTCTGGTCGCCTTCGAGCGAGACCGGCGTTGCCGCGAAGCGGCTCGCCCGACTCGGCATCGAGCCCTTCGACCCGCGCTTCGACGGCGCCCATCTGCATGCGGCGCTGCGCCGGCGCAAGGTCTCGGTCAAGCAGGCGCTGCTCGGCGGCGAGATCGTCGTCGGCGCCGGCAACATCTATGCGTGCGAAGCGCTCTACCAGGCCGGCATCGACCCGCGCACGCGCAGCGACCGGATCAGCCGGCCGCGCGCCGACCGGCTGGCTGCGGTGATTCGCGCCGTGCTGGCGCGCGCGGTCGACGTCGGCGGCTCGACGCTGCGCGACTTTCGCGACGCGCACGGCAATGCCGGCGCGTTCCAGCTCGAAGCCGGCGTCTATGGCCGTGCCGGCACGACCTGTCAGCGCTGCGGCGGCACGATCCGGCGCATCGTCCAGGGCGGCCGGGCCAGCTATTTCTGCGCCGGCTGCCAGCGCCGTTGAGCGGGCCGAGATCACGGCCGGCGGGTCCGACCTGCTCGGACCGCGCCCGGACGTGCGAAACGTCCTGTCGCAGCCCGGTGAGCAAGTGTTTCGGCGCCGCTTCGCGCACGGCCGCTGCGATACGATGCTTCGCGCCTTCCGCGTGACGCCCCGATGACCCACTCTTTCGCGACCAGCCTCGACGCCCTCGGCGGATGGCGTGCCGCTTTGGGCGAGCGCGTCGATACCCTCGCCAAATTTCTCGGCGAGCACGATCTGGCGCACGGTGCGGCCGGCGAACAGCTCGATTCGTTGCGCGAGCGGCTCGGCAACGAGAAGCTGGTCGTCGCCTTCGTCGCGGAGTTCTCTCGCGGCAAGTCCGAGCTCATCAACGCCATCTTCTTCGCCGACACCGGCCGACGCATCCTGCCGGCGACGCCGGGCCGCACGACGATGTGCCCGGTCGAGCTGGGCTGGCGCGGCGACGAGCCGGCCTCGCTGATGCTGCTGCCGATCGAGACGCGCCTCGAAGGCCTGGCCCTCGGCGAGTTGCGCGCGCAGCCGCGCGCCTGGCGCCGCCTCGAGCTCGACGTCGACGACGCCGAGCAACTTGCCCGCTCGCTGCAGGAAGTCACGCGCACCGAGTGGGTCACCGAGGAGCAGGCGCGCGCGCTCGGCTTCTGGGACGACGCCCATCCCGATGACAACCCGCCGCGCGACGACGCCGGCAAGGTCGAGGTGCCGGCCTGGCGCCACGCCCTCATCAACTACCCGCATCCGCTGCTGCGCCAGGGTCTGGTCGTGCTCGACACGCCGGGCCTGAACGCGATCGGTGCCGAGCCCGAGCTGACCCTGTCGCTGCTGCCTTCGGCACACGCCACCGTCTTCATCCTCGGCGCCGACACCGGCGTCACCAAGTCCGACCTGGCGATCTGGCGCGATCACCTCGGCGCCCACGCGCCGACCCGCTTCGTCGTCCTGAACAAGATCGATACCCTCGAAGACCCGCTCGCCACTGTCGCGCAGGTCGAGGCGCAGATCGTGCAACAGCAGAAAGAGACCGCGCGCACGCTCGGCATCCCGATGCAGCGTGTCTTTCCACTCTCGGCGCGCGCCGCGCTCGCCGCACGCGTCGGCGGCGACGCGATGGCGCTCAACGAAAGCCGCCTGCCGATCCTCGAGTCGGCGCTCGGTGCGCAGCTGCTGCCGCAGCGTCGCCAGGTGCTCGAGCAGGTGGTGCAGGAAAGCGCGCAGCAGATCGAAAGCCACGTCGTGCGCAGCATCGGCGACTCGCGTCGCCAGCTCGCCGAGCAGCTGCTCGAGCTGCGCGGCCTGCGCGGCAAGAACAGCGCCAAGGTGCGCCTGATGCTGAAGCGCGTCGACGCCGAGACGAGCGAATTCGAGGAATGCACGACCCTGCTGCAGGCCATGCGCGCCGTGCACGGCCGCATGCTGAAGGACATGCTGACCGATCTCTCGTCGGACCGCGTCCGCGACGAAGTGGCGGAGATGCAGGCGTCGATGGGCGCCTCGATCCTCAACCTCGGCGCCAAGAAAGCCTTCCTCGCCCTGTGCGAGCGCCTGCGCGCACTGCTCTCGGCGGCGCAACGCCGGAACGGCGAGATCCGCGAGATGCTCGGCGCCTCGTTCGGCCGCCTCAACGCCGAGTTCGGCTTCAGCCTCGCGCTCGGCAAGCCGCTCGACTTCGACCGCTTCCCGAGCGAGCTGCAGCTGATCGAGGGCAACTACGTCCAGTACCTCGGCCTGACCCTGGCCTTGCGCCTGGCCCAGCCCAAGTTCATGGAGCAGTTCCGGCGCATGCTGATCTCCAAGCTGCGCGTCGTCTTCGAGAACGCGAGCAGCGAGCTCGAGCTGTGGAACAAGGCGGTCTCGGCGCAGGTCGATTCGCAGTTGCGCGAGCGGCGCAAGGCCTTCAAGCGGCGGCGCGAGACGCTCGAGAAGATCCAGGCCGCGGCCGGCGAGCTCGAGCTTCGGCTCGACGAGATCGAGGCGCAGGACCAGCGTCTGGTGCAGTTCCAGGAGCGCACCAGCGAGCTCGCCGAAAGCCTGCGCGAATATGCCTTCGCGGCGCCCTTCGCCACCGATGCCGAGTTCGACAAGCTCGACCTTCCCCTCTTCGACGACGCTGTTCCGCTGAGCGGCAACGAAGAAGAGATGCAGCGCCAGGCTTGAGCCAGCCGCGCGAGTTGGCGGCGAATTTCGCCGCGCGCGTCACCGCCTGGCAACGCGAGCACGGCCGCCATGACCTGCCCTGGCAGGTTCGCGATCCCTACCGCGTCTGGCTCTCGGAAGTCATGCTGCAGCAGACGCAGGTCGCGACGGTCCGCGCCTACTTCGATCGCTTCATCGCCCGCTTTCCCGATCTGCGCGCGCTTGCTGCGGCGAGCGTCGACGACGTGCTCGCGCTCTGGAGCGGACTCGGCTACTACGGCCGTGCCCGCAACCTGCATCGCGCTGCGCAGGCGATCGTCGCCGAGCACGGTGGCGAGTTTCCGCGCAGCAGCGCGGCGCTGGCGACGCTGCCCGGCATCGGCCGCTCGACGGCTGCGGCGATCGCCGCGTTCTCGTTCGGCGAGCGCGTCGCCATCCTCGACGGCAATGTCAAGCGCGTGCTGGCACGCGTGCTCGCTTTCGGCGGCGATCTCGCCGAGACGCACGCCGAGCGCGAGCTCTGGAACGCGGCGACGGCCTTGCTGCCCGAGCACGGCATCGAGGCCTACACGCAGGGCCTGATGGATCTCGGCGCGACGATCTGCCTCGCCCGCGCGCCGCTCTGCCTGCTCTGCCCGGTACACGACCTGTGCCGTGCCGCGCGGACCGGGGGCCAGGATCGCTACCCCGTGAAGACGCGACGCGGAGTGCGCGGCCGCCGCGAGCACATCTGGCTCGAGCTGCGCCGCCAGGGTCGCGTCTGGCTGGTCCAGCGCGAGGCCAGCGGCATCTGGGCCGGCCTCTGGAGCCTGCCCGAGTTCGACTCGATCGAGGCACTGCGCGAAGCCGGTGCCGACTGGCCGGGGCGCTGCGTCGAGCTCGAACCTTTCACGCATGTCCTGACGCATCTCGACTGGACCCTGCGTCCGGTGCGCTGGATGCTGCCGGCGCGCACGCCGGCTCGCGTCGTCGTGGCGATCGAAGCGCGCTGGCCGAGCGGACGCTGGTGCAACGTGGACGAGGCGCTTCGCCTCGGCCTGCCCGCGCCGCTGCGCAAGCGGCTCGTCGCCGGGGCCGGCGCCGCCGCCTAGTGCGGCGTCTGTTGGGTCCGCATCAGCGAATCGACGATGTCGAGCCGGCCGAGCGGATCGGCCAGCGTCATGAGGCGCTGCCTGGCTTCGAGCGGCAAGGGCAGGATCTCGCACCAGCGATTGGCGACCCAGCCGGCGTCGTCGAAGCGGTGCGGCGCGAGAAAGGGATGCGCGCCCTGCGCCTCGAGCGCGCGGGTCGCGTCGGCCAGGCTCTTCACGGCGTTGCCATGCGCCGCACGCGGCACCAGCACCGGATCGCCGGCCACCGCGGTCGCCTCGCCGAGCCACAGGCCATCGGCCTGCTGCCGCGTCGCGCCGAGGACGAAGCGCTGCCCGCCGCGACAGCGCACGAGCAGGATGTTGGCCTCGGCGCTGTCGACGTCGATCAGCTCGGCGAGCGTGCCGACCTCGTAGAGCGAGACGGCGTCGTTCGAGACGCGCGCCTCGCCGCCACTCTTCAGGGCGACGACGCCGAACGGGCGCTGCTCGCGCATGCAGCGCGACATCAGGTCGAGGTAGCGGGTCTCGAAGATCTTCAGCTCGAGCAGGCCGTCGGGGAACAGCACCGTGCGAAGCGGGAACAGCGGCAGCGCCGCGTCGGGTAAAGCGGTTGCGGTCACGCCGGGTCGAGCTCGCGATGCCGGATCAGCGGCGCCGCTTCCTTGCCGAAGCGCTCGGCCAGCCGTTCGGCGAACCACACCGAGCGATGCTGGCCGCCGGTGCAGCCGATGGCGACGGTGAGGTAGGCGCGCTGATCGGCCTTGAAGGCGGGCAACCAGCGGCGCAGGAAGACGGCGATGCGCTCGAGCATCTCGACCGCGTCGGGCTGTGCCGCCAGGTAGTCGGCAACCGGCGCGTCGCGTCCGGTGAGGGCGCGCAGCTCGGGCACGTAGTGCGGGTTCGGCAGGACGCGCACGTCGAACACGTAGTCGGCGTCGAGCGGCACGCCGTGCCGATAGGCGAAACTTTCGAAGACCAGCGTGAGGCGGCTGTCGGGCGCGCGCACCAGCTCGCGCATCCAGGCGCGCAGCTGCGCCGGCCGGAGCTGACTGGTGTCGAGCACGGTCGAGTGCTCGCGCAGGTCGGCGAGCAGCTCGCGCTCGAGCTCGATCGCTTCGACCAGGGCGCCGCGATCGGCGAGCGGGTGGGCGCGCCGCGTCTCCGAGTAGCGGCGCACCAGCGCGGCCGTCGTCGCGTCCAGAAAGATGGCGTGGACGACGACGCCTTCGCCCTTCAGCTGGGCCAGCAGCGGCAGCAGGTACGGCAGCGAGCTGGCGCTGCGCACGTCGACGGCGATGGCGATGCGGCGGTCGCGCCGCCCTTGTTCCAGGCGCAGGAAGTCGAGCAGCAGCTCGGGCGGCAGGTTGTCGACGCAGAAGAAGCCGGCGTCTTCCAACGCGTGCAGCGCCACCGACTTTCCGGAACCGGAGATGCCGGTGACAAGGACGACTTCACGTGGCGTTGGTTGGGCATCTCCGGCTCCGGCTGCGCCGGGCAGGGCTGCTCCCTCGCTCCGCAAGGGAGTCTGCAGGGCTGCTCCCTCCCCAACCCCTCCCTCCGAGAGGGAGGGGCCGACCCCGCTGGGGTCGCTCATGGCCTCGCCTTTCGCGCCGAAGGGGTGGCGCTCGACGCGAGCATCTCCTGCGCGTGCGCGAGGCTGGTCGACGAGAGCTTTTCGCCGCCGAGCATGCGCGCGATCTCGGCGACGCGCGACTCGCCGGTCACGGTGTCGACGGCGCTGCGCGTCTTGCCCTTGTCCGTTTCTTTCGAGACGACGAAGTGCCGATCGGCGCAGGCTGCGACTTGCGGCAGATGCGTCACCGCGAGCACCTGGCGGTCGCGGCCGATCTGCTTCATCAGGCGACCGACCGTCTCGGCGATGGCGCCGCCAATGCCGGCGTCGACCTCGTCGAAGATGAGCGTGCCCGGCGCGTCGGCGCCGGCGTCGAGCTCGCTGGTGACGACGGCGACCGAGAGCGCGATGCGCGACAGTTCGCCGCCGGAGGCGACCTTGGCAAGCGGCCGCGGCGTCGTGCCGGCGTGGCCGGCAACGAGGAACTCGGCCGACTCGAGGCCGAACGATTGCGGCGCGTCGGTCGCCTCGAGCGACACCTCGAAGCGGCCGCCGGCCATGCCGAGCTGCTGCATCGACTTCGTCGCCGCGGCAGCGAGCTTGGGCGCGGCGGCACGGCGTGCGGCCGAGACCTGTCCGGCCGCGGCGTCGTAGGCGGCACGCGCGGAGTCGCCGGCGCGGCGCAGCGCATCGAGGTCGGCCGCGGCGTCGAGTTCGCGCAGCTCGCTCCGCCATTGCGCGCGCAATGCCGGCAGCTCGGCGGGCGGGCGGCGATAGCGGCGCGCCAGGCCGACCCACGCCGACATGCGCTCGTCGAGGGCGCGCAGCCGATCCGGATCGAGCTCGGTGCGATCGAGATAGCTCGACAGCGTATGTGCCGCGTCGTGCAGTTGCGCCTCGGCGCCGCGCAAGGCCTCGATCGTCGAAGCCAGTCTCGCGTCGTAGGCTGCGACGCCTTCGAGCGCATCGATGGCTTGCGCCACCAGCGACTCGGCGTTCGCCGCCGTCTCGCCGTCGCCGCCGGTGATCGCCTCGAGCGCACCGTTTGCGGCGTCGATGAGCGACTGCGCGTTGGCCAGCCGCGTGTGCTCGGCGTCGAGCTCGGGCCATTCGTCGTCGCCCGGCGCGAGCTTGTCGACCTCGCCGAGCTGCCAGGCCAGACGCTCGCGCTCGCGTTCGAGGTCGCCCTGCTTCTCGCTCGCGGCGGTGAGCGCATCGCGGGCGTTGCGCCATTCGGCCCAGCGCGCGGCGAGCGGCTTGGTGTCGACCTGCGCATAAGCGTCGAGCACGGCGCGCACCGAGGGCGCGCGCGTCAGGCTTTGCCAGGCGTGCTGGCCGTGGATGTCGACCAGCGCCTCGCCGGCCTCGCGCAGTTGTGCGGCGGTGGCGGCGCTGCCGTTGACCCAGGCGCGGCTCTTTCCCTGTGCGTCGATCGTGCGGCGCAGCAGCAGGCGGCCGGCGTTCTCGGCATCGGCTTCGAAGCCGGCCTCGGCCAGCCACGCGGCAAGCGACGGCGGCGCGTCGAACTCGGCGGTGATCTCGGCGCGCGCCGCGCCTTCGCGAACGACGCCGGCGTCGCCGCGGCCGCCGAGCGCGAGCTGCAAGGCATCGACGAGGATCGACTTGCCGGCTCCGGTCTCGCCGCTGAGCACGGTGAGACCCGAACCCAGATCGATCTCGAGCGCGTCGACGATGACGAAGTCGCGGACCGCAAGGCGATGCAGCATGGCCTCAGTCGGCGCCGGGCCGCTCGCAAGCCGACTGAGCGTCCCCTCGGGGGGCAGCGAACGCAGTGAGCGCGAGGGCTGTCATGTCACACGGCGCCCGAGGCCCAGTGCAGCTTGCCGCGCAGCGTTGCGAAATAGCTCCAGCCACGCGGATGCAGAAAGCGCGCGTGATGCGCGGAGCGGCGCACCCAGATGCGGTCGCCGTGGGCCAGGCTGGTCAGCGACTGCATGTCGAAGTTCACACTGGCGTCGCGGCCGGCGACGATCTCGATCGCCACCTCGCCCGAGTCGGGCACGACGATCGGCCGGTTCGACAGGTCATGCGGCGCGATCGGCACCAGCACCCAGCCGGCGATGCCCGGGTGCAGGATCGGGCCGCCGGCCGAGAGCGCATACGCGGTCGAGCCGGTGGGCGAGCCGACGATCAATCCGTCGGCGCGCAGGTTGGCGACGAACTCGCCGTCGATCTCGATCTTCAGCTCGACCATGCCGGCCGTGGCGCCGCGGCTGACGATGACGTCGTTGAGGGCGAAGCTCTCGAAGATGGTCGTGCCATCGCGGCGTACGCCGCCTTCGAGCATGGCGCGGTGCGCCTCGTCGTACTCGCCGTCGAGGATGGGTGGCAGGGCCGTCGCGAAGTCGTCGAAGCCGATGTCGGTGATGAAGCCGAGCCGGCCCTGGTTGATGCCGACCAGGGGCAGGCCATGGCGCGCCAACCGGCGGGCGATGCCGAGCATCGTGCCGTCACCGCCGACGACGACGGCGATGTCGCAGGCCTTGCCCAGCGCCTCGGCGTCGAGCGCGGGCCAGTCGACGATTCCGGTGTTGCGCGCGGTCTCTTCCTCGATCGAGACGGTGAGCCCGCGTGCGACCAGAAATTTCGCGATCGAGCCGAGCTCTTCGCGGATGCCGCCGGAGTTGAATTTGCCGACGAGCGCAGCGTGCCGGAAGCGGGTCGACATTCGCGGGATTACACCACAGCGACCCTGTTTTACCTCGGTGGGCGGGGCCAGCGCGGGTCGTTTCGGGGCCTCCGAAGGACTCATAATCCGTCCGCCGTTGGCTCGATCCCCGCACGGCCTACCCATCGCGATCGGGAGGCCGTCGCCGATCCCGCGAAGCTGGGTGAATTGCATTGCGTGCGTTCCTTGTCGCTCTTTTGGTATTCGCTGACATCCAGGCCGCCCACTCGGCGGCGTTGGTGGGCGGTCGTTTCGTCGAAGCGGATGGCTGGAAGGCGCGCATCACGGTGGACTGTCTGCTCAAGGAAAAGGTCTGCGGCAGCTTCCGCTACGAGACGCTGGACTGCGAGGGCGACCTGATCTACACCGGCGAGACCGCCAACGGCTTCGCGTTTCGCACCGAGCTGCGCGCCGGACGCTGCCTGCCGGCATGCGCCGTTCAGATCTCGGGCGACTTCAAGCGATATACCGAAGTGTGCAAGGACAGTCGGCACGAAGGCTTCCTGACGGCCGCGAATCCTTCGACCGTCGCCGCCGTGGCCGCGCCCGCGCCCGATACGGCCCGCGTCGCGTCCGCCGCTCGCCCGGCCCCGACCAGCAAGTTGAACGGGCAGGTGCACTACAAGTGGGAAAACGGCGACGTCTTCGACGGCCTGATGGTCGACGGCAAGCGCAGTGGCAAGGGGCGATTCGTCTGGGCCAGCGGCCAGTCCTATGACGGCGACTGGCGCGACGACGTGGCGGTCGGCGAAGGCGCGATGGTCTTCGTCAACGGTGATCGCTACCAGGGGCAGGTGAAAGACGGCAAGCCCGACGGCCGCGGCAAGATGCAATTCTCGAGCGGCGACACCTACGAGGGCCAGCTCGACCAGGGCGTCGCCGACGGCGAGGGCACCTATACCGAGAAGGACGGCAGCCGCTATGCGGGGCAGTGGAAGAATGGCCTGAAGAACGGCCGTGGCACCTACGTCTGGGCTTACGGCCAACGCTACGAAGGGGAGTGGGTCGCCGACCGGGCCGAAGGCAAGGGAGCGATCGTGTTCTCCAACGGCGACCGCTACGAAGGCCCGGTCAGCAACGGCATGCCTCAGGGCAAGGGCGTCAGGATCACCGCCTCGCAGGACCGCTATGAAGGCGACTTCGTACAGGGCCAAGCGCAGGGCGAAGGCGTCTACCGATGGAAGAACGGCGAGGTCTATGCCGGCAGCTGGCAGAAGGGCAAGAAGGTCGGCAAGGGCCGCTACACCTGGGCCAACGGCGACTACTGGGAAGGGGAGTTTGCCGATGACAAGAAAACCGAAGTCGGCCGCCAGTACTTCACTGCCGTGGTCGCTGCCACCCCCGAGGCCACCAATCTCGCCCGGCAGGCCGACGCGCTGGCCGGCCCCGCGGACGCCAACGCGGGCCGTCCGCAAGCCAGCAAGGCCGACGACAGGTCGCCGGACCGCGCCAAGCTGCTCGCCATTCCGATGGTCGCCAAGGAACTGCGCGATTGCGTGCGCAAGCAGGGCAGCGACTGCGCCACGCGTGTGGTCAACGACGTGCTGAGCGACTCCCTGCAGGCGCACAAGTGGCAAACCATGGCGACCGAGAAAGGCGCCAAGGACAAGGGGCCGGTCTTCGAAGTCGACGCCAATTCGGTTCTCGAGGGCGGAGAAGTCTTCTCCTGGCTGCGCTCGGGCGACGGCAACCGGGCTCGCAACATCGGCATCAAGTACGCCTGCCGGCCGCAGACGCTGGAGATACAGCTGGTCTACAACTGCACCGGCGGCCAGGCCTGCAAGCTCGACCCGAACATCGACAAGTACGCAGGCAAGGTCCTTCCGGCGACCGACATCAAAAGCTGGTTCAAGGACGCATGCGAACGCTGATGCATCCGGTCGGCGCGACCACGATGCCATCCGGGGCGAGACCGCACCGTGGATGACGACCGCACCAACGCCCGAACCCAGGTGATCGGCGCGCCTGCCCCGCCGGCCCCGCCGACGCGACTGCACCAGAACGCGCTGCCGGTCGGCGCCATGCTGGGCGAGTTCGAGATCATCGACCTGGTCGGCGAAGGCGGTTTCGGCATCGTCTACCTGGCCCAGGATCACTCGCTGCATCGCAAGGTCGCCCTGAAGGAGTACATGCCCGCGATGCTGGCGCTGCGCGGGCAGGACACCTCGGTGTCGGTCCGCTCGGAGCGCGATCGCGCCACCTTCGACATCGGCCTGCGCAGCTTCGTCAACGAGGCGCGCATGCTCGCCCAGTTCGATCACCCCGCGCTGGTCAAGGTGCATCGATTCTGGGAGGCCAACGGCACGGCCTACATGGTCATGCCGTTCTACAGCGGCCGCACGCTGCAGGACGTGCTCAAGGGGCGCGACGACGCACCGGACGAAGCCTGGATACGCAAGATCCTGTGGCCGCTCATGGACGCGCTGGAGATCATCCACGCCGATCAGGTCTACCACCGCGACATCGCGCCCGACAACATCATGCTGCTCGGCGACGAGCGCCCGGTGCTGCTCGACTTCGGCGCGGCCCGGCGCGTCGTCAGCGACATGACGCACGCCCTGACGGTGATCCTCAAGCCCGGCTATGCGCCGATCGAGCAATACGCCGACACGCCGGGCATGAAGCAGGGCCCGTGGACCGACGTGTACGCCCTGGCGGCGGTCATGTATTTCATGATCCTCAAGCGCAAGCCGCCGGCGGCGGTAAGCCGCCTGATGGAGGACGGTTACGTGCCGCTGATGCGGAGCGAGGCGGCGGCTCGCTACAGCCCGCAGCTGCTGCAAGGCATCGACTGGTGCCTCAGCGTCAGGGCCGGAGATCGCCCGCAGAGCATCGCCGCAATGCGCGCGGCGCTCGACGCGGTCGCGACTCCGGCCGTGCCTGAAGCAATGTCGCCGCAAGCGTCTGCGGGGATCGCCGAGGGACCGGCACCCGTGACCGACGAGGCCGCCGACATCGCGCTCGACCTTGCCGCCCCGGAAGCCTCGGCAGCACCGACCGTCTCGATGGCCTCGATGGCCTCGGCAGCACCGACCGTCTCGATGGCCTCGACGGCCTCGACGGCCTCGACGGCGCCGACGGTCGTGTTGGCCGCCACGGCACCGGCGGACGTCGAGATCTTTTCCGACGTCGTCGTCGCTCCGGAACCAGCCGCCAGGAGCAAGGTGCCGCTGATCGCCGGCGCGGCAGCGGCGCTTTTGCTGCTCGTCGCCGGCGTTGCGTACTACGCGACGCGACCAGCGCCGGCCGCCCCGGCAGCCGCTGCCGCTGTCGTCGCCGCTGCGCCCGTGGTCAAGACGCCGAGCGCCCCTGCCGCCGTCGTGCCCGCGCCGCCTCCGGTGCCGCGCATCGAGAGTGTGGCCGCGGCCATCGATGCGGCGCTCGCCGCCGCGGATCCGCGCCTGTCCGTCACGCTCGAGGCGCCGGCCAGTGTCGCGGTCGGCAACCATCTGAAGCTGTCGGTACGCAGCACATCGGACGGTCTGGTGTATCTGTTCGGCTGGGATCAGGCCGCCGACAGGATCTATCGACTGACGCCCGACACGAAGGACGGCGGCAACGCGATCAAGGCCAATGGCACGCTGACCTTCACGCACAAGGATGCCGCGGGCGACGCCGTCAGGGAGCCGCTCGGCAACTGGCGCGTCGTCTCGATGCTGTCGGAACGGCCGCGCGACTTCTCGAGCGCCGCGTTCGGCCGCGAAGGCGATCTTCTCGTCGCCGAGCGCGGCGCGCTCGAGAGCAAGCTGGCGGCAGGCGGCTTGTCGAGCCTGTTCGGCACGCCGCAATGCGCAGCCGGAGAGAACTGTCAGGACCATTACGCGATCAGCGTCGCGAACGTCGCCAGGGAAGCCGCGCCGCGGCCATCGGGCGCCAATCGCGCCCAGAACACCAAGACGGCACCCAAGAAGACGCCTGACTCCGCGCGCGAGTACATGAAGAAGTTCGACCAGGATCTCGACAAGATGCTCGGCAAGTAGGCGCCGAGCGCGCGGGAATACACCACGGCGACCCTGGGTGCCGCGCGCGAAAATGGTCCTGCTACCCTTCGCGACCCATGCTCGACGACCGCGCCAAGACCCTTCTCAAAGCCCTGGTCGAACGCTATATCGCCGACGGCCAGCCGGTCGGCTCGCGCACGCTCTCGCGCGCCAGCGGCCTCGAGCTTTCGCCGGCGACGATCAGGAACGTCATGGCCGACCTCGAAGAGCTCGGCCTGATCGCCAGCCCGCACACCAGCGCCGGCCGCATCCCCACCGCGCGCGGCTACCGGCTCTTTGTCGACACGATGCTGACGGCGCAGCCCAAGCAGGTGCCCGAGTCGCGCGACGCGGCCTTCGAAGCGCAGCTGCATGCCGACCAGCCGCAGCGTGTCATCGCCAACGCGGCGCAGCTGCTGTCGAGCCTCTCGAACTTCGTCGGCGTGATCACCGCGCCGAAGAAACCGAGCGTGTTTCACCACATCGAGTTCATGCGCCTGTCGGAGCGGCGCGTGCTGGTCATCATCGTCGCGCCCGACGGCGACGTGCAGAACCGCGTCATCTTCACCGCGCAGGACTACACCCCGTCGCAGCTCCAGGAGGCGAGCAACTACCTGACCGCCCACTACGGCGGACTGACGCTCGAAGCCGTGCGCGAGCGGCTGAAGACCGAGGTCGATGCGATCCGCAGCGAGATCTCGGCGCTGATGCAGGCGGCGGTGCAGGCCGGTAGCGACGCCATCGCCGAGAGCCACGAGCAGGTCGTCATCGCCGGCGAGCGCAACCTGCTCGCGGTGCAGGATTTTTCCAGCGACATGGGCAGCCTGAGGAAGCTCTTCGACCTGTTCGAGCAGAAGACGCAGCTGATGCGCCTGCTCGAGGTCTCGAGCCGCGCCGAGGGCGTGCGCATCTACATCGGCGGCGAGAGCCTGGTCGTGCCCTTCGAAGAGCTGTCGGTCGTGTCGTCGCCGTACGAGGTCGACGGCAAGGTGGTCGGCACGCTCGGCGTGATCGGGCCGACGCGCATGGCCTACAGCCGCATGGTGCAGATCGTCGACATCACGTCGCGGCTGGTCAGCAACGCGTTGAGCGCGAAGTAGTCGAAGGGTCGAACGAGATGCCTAGCCGCGAACGAGTGCAGGCGTTTGTCGACGCCGTGGTGGCGAAGGATTTCGTGCAGTCGATCCGCGACTTCTACGCCGAGGATGCGACCGCGCGGGAAAACCTGCAACCGCCACGCGTCGGCCGCGAGGCCTTGATTGCACACGAGACGAAGACGCTGCTGTCGATGGGCAAGGTCGAGCCGCATCTGACGACGCTGCTGGTCGACGGCGACCGCGTCGTCATCGGCTGGCGCTTCGACATGACCACGCACGAAGGCGTGACACGACGCCTTGACGAACTGTCGCTGCAAACCTGGCGCGGCGATCGCATCGTCACCGAGCGCTTCTTCTACGACCCGGGGTCGATACAGCCGATCGCATAGACCCGCGAAAACAGGCCGCATGCGAAGATTCCACTGCGGGCCGTTAGCTCAGTTGGTTAGAGCAGAGGACTCATAATCCTTTGGTCGCTGGTTCGAGTCCAGCACGGCCTACCAATGAAAATTGAACGACCTGTCGAAGAGGTCGTCCACCAAAACACCGAACTGGTCGCCATACAGGTCGCCATAGCGTGGTGACTGCTGTGTGACCGCCAATCGCGCCTGAGATGCCTCCTCGCCCGAGAACATGAAGCCCCTGGGGGACTTCAAGGCGGGACCTGGCCTCAAGCGCCTGGCCGTGCTGGCCTGCTATGAGGCAGAGCCGTTGCAGAGCACGACAATGCCTCGATGACGTCCTCCACCACGACCCAGGAAGCCGCCCAACAGCACTACCTCGCGACGGGTGAGCATGATTCCTTTTTCCGCGGTTGGCCGGGCGACAACATGTTCGACGCGGCGCGCAAGGGCGACGCGGCCCTGCGGTCGGTGCTGATCGCGGAGGTTCGGTCACGCGGCGCACACGCGACCCTCACGCCTGCCCTGCAAGCGATAAACGTCGTCGCGCTGACCCGTGCCAAGGTGACACCGATGGTCACGGGCCTGTTCCCCCAGCATGAACAGGCCGCGGTGCTGGCGATGCTGGAGCGCTCGGTGGTGTTTCTGGTGCCGGAGAACATCGAGTCGGTGCTGCGGTCCATGCCCTGGCTGCATACGGCTTGGTCGCTGGCGAACCTGTACCTTGCCAGCGCCGGCTCCGCATTGCTCTCGCCTGAGGCTTCGCCGATCGTCGGCCTCAGCCACGAAACCACCTGCTACGTCAGCGTCGATTATTTCCGCGACACCGACCCGTTTGCCGACTACCTGGTTCACGAGGCCGCGCACATCTTCCACAACTGCAAGCGCGGTACGGTCGGCTTGCCGGAAACCCGGCGACGGGAATTCCTGTTGGACATCGACTTCGGCATGCGGGAGACCTTCGCCTACGCCTGCGAAGCCTACAGCCGTCTCCTCGCGCCGGGCCGCACGGGTGCCGAACGGCAAGAAGCACTGGCGGCACATGTCGACGGGCCACTTCCGGGCCACGAAACCGTCGACACCGACGAGTACCTCGACATCCTCCGTGAGGCAGTCGAGGCTAGAAACGGTTGGAAGCGCATCTTGAAGCGCTGTGCGCCGCGGAAGTCGCCTCGACCAACGACAGATGGTTCGACGACATTCGCATAGGCCGGGCGCCTGCCCGTGATGGATCAACGGACATCTCACGGCCTGCACCGCCTGAGGGTTTCAAGTCGGAGCTGATCGCGGTAGCGCGCATAGCCTACCCCGACATGACCCAGCGGACCGCAGCGGTTCGCCGCCGGGTTCCCGACGTGGGACGTTCATGTTTTCTTCAGGGAGCGCCTCGCTGCTGCCTTGGGAGCGGGGCACTGACCTTCCAACGATGGTGATGAGTTGAACGGTGTTCCGCTCACGCTGCTTCGCCAGCCCACTCCCACACGTCACGCGCGAGCGGCGGCGCTGAGTCATGCGCCGAGACCACAAAACCTTGCTGCTCCAGATTCCAGCTCTGCTCTCCCAGGACGTTCTCGACGCGTTCCATGTCGGCGGCGGGCATCGACTCCTTGGTCGGTGTCATGACGAATACCGCGAGCTGCTCGTTGAGCTTCTTGAGGCGAGCGTAGGTGGCGAGGTCCCGCGAAGCACGCAGGAAGTTGAGTTCGATCCTGTCGGGTGTCTTGTAGACAGCCGAGATGACGTTGCCCGCCTTGCCGGGCGGTTCGAGGTTGAACTCAAGCCAGTGCGATTCTCCGGTGACCCGGTCAAGCATTGCACGCTGCGGCTCTGCCGAGATGCGCTCGAAATCGAGGCCCGCGATACGCTTGAGCTCATCGTCGACAAGCCGGCGAACTGCCGCGTTGTCGAGCGTCACGAAGTCCCGTGCCTTGCGCTCGTCCTTCGGCAGGAAGGGCACCACGTCTGCGTAGAGCCGACTGAGCAATGCATCAATGGACGCGCCAGACGTCGGCCACAGGTCGCCCAGCACTACGGCGTTGGTGTCGAACTGGACGTCCTTCAGCGAGAGCTTCATCTTCCGCGCTCGAAGGAGGCCATGCTCGGCCGATTCCATCAGCGAGCGGAGCACGGCCACGTCGTCGCGTCCGTAGAGACATTCGAATTGGCTCAGGTCGTCCAGCAGGCGGAAGCTGAAAGTACCTTCCAAGTCAGCGACCGCAACACCGACGGTGTAGCGTTGCCGGGCGAAAGGGTCCGGCTGCAGTTCGATGGTTGCCCACATGCCCTCGAACGCCGCGGCCGAAACTGCAGTCACGTGCGTCCGAAGGTGTGCGTACGGGTCACTCCCGGAGGACAAGAATATGCTGTTCATACGATGCGCCCCAGTTCGTTGGCAAGCCAGTCCGGATGAGCACGTTGACCGAGAAACTGCAGGATAGCAGTCGCTGCTGCCACACCCTGACCAGGGTCTGCATGCAGTGCACAAATGAACTGTTGCAGTGCCGGCGACGCCTTGTGAAACGCGGCCTCGTGCAGCTTTGATGCGATCACCATCGAGATCTCGAATTTGGTGTAGCCAGCGGCCTTTAGCATCGCCTGCGCTTCCAGCCTCAGGCTGTGATGCACCACCGTGGTATGAGCTGCCCATACGAGCGTGTACAGGATGAACTCGTTGTCGATAGGAACGTAGTCACCTTCCCGGGTTCGCAGGAAGTTGCCTGAGTGGCGGTCCTGGTTCTCCACCCACATGTCGAACGCTGCAATTCGCGGGAGGTCAGGGTGTCTGAAGGCCTTGGCCTTGCGCAGATGCGCCAGCCACTGCCAAGGAGCCGAGATGTGCTTCCCTCGGACGGTTGACGAACAGAAGGCGAGCGTGTGGCTGTAGTGCAGCCAGTGCTGGTCGAGCTTCATGTACTGTCGAAGGCGACTCACCGGCAGCAGCAGCACCGCAGCAAATTCGGGCCTCGGTAGATCGAGCGCCGCGGCGACCATCCAAGCGACCGCTTCTGCAAGCGGCATCGGATTCCCCTGCGGTGCCGCCTTGACGAAGCACTTGTGCTCCTGTCCTTGGGCGTCCGCAATCACCGCTTGGTGCGTCGTGAGATTCTGGCCCGTTGATGCCGCCGCGCCGCGAAATTCTCGCCAAGCCGTATCCGGCAGTATTGGAATCATGGGCCCACAACTTGGCAGCTTTCAACGAAGCGTTGGAACATATGGTGAGTATGGTGAGTCTCAAGTCGTGCGCGCCAGCGAATGCCGTGGCGTTGTCTAGTACCGGGACTGCCCTCGAGGGGTCGCAAGGTCAGGCGAACTGAAGTTCGATCTTGCCAGCGCGGCGACGCACGGGGCCGATGACGATCTTGACATCGTGGCCCAGCTTCGTCACCAGCTCGAGCAGCTTGGCCTCGCTGACGCCGCGGAACTGGCCGCGGGTGATGCGGGAGACCTTGGACTGGTCGATACCCAGCAGCTCGGCCGCGTCCTGTTGGGTCAGTCGGCGCGCCTTGATCGCCCTGGCGATTTCGGCCGCGAGCTGGGACTTGCGCTGCATTTCGGCGGCGTCGGCATAGCCCAGGTCGGCGTAGACGTTGGTGCTGCCTTCTTCGATCGTGATCTCGGTCTTGCGGGTCATCAACGTGCTCCTTGTTTCGTTTGCCAGGCCTCGAAGTCCTGCTTCGCCGCCTTGTGTCTGGCGTGGATCAGATCCATGTCTTCCTTCGGCGTCTTGATGCCACTCTTGGACTTCTTCTGGAAGCAGTGCAGGACGTAGACCCATCCGGCGAACTTGACGGTGTAGACGGCGCGGTAGGTGTTGCCGCGATCGTCTTCCACCACCTCCAGCACGCCGGCCGAACCGAAGCCGGTCAAGACTTTGGCGTCCTGGTGCTTGCCGCCAGCCTGTGCGAGGTCGATGGCATGGCCGAACAGGTCCTTAACGTCTTCCGGCATGGCATCCAGATCGCGCTTGGCGGAACCAACCCATTTCAGCGGCTTTCGGGTCTGTTTCGACATCGAAGCCATTATGCCAATTTGGACATACTGGTGTCAATGCGAGGCAACGATGGCGGCCTTCGCTCTCGTGACTGTCGTCATGCACTGGGTTGGAGTCTGGCGCAAACGGGTCATGGGCGTGCCCCCGCAGCGCGGTGCCCGGCTGTTGCGCTGCGCGTCGAGCCACCTGCTTGTGGCCGACGTCGCGCTCCTGCACGGCGGCCATCCCTCCCGCGAGCTCGCCGCCACCCTCCGCGCTCGCTGGCGCGCAGGGTGGCGCCGGACTGCGGCCTTTGGCCTTGCCGGGTCACTCGCCAATGCGGCGATCAAGGCTGCGCCTTCATCGCAAGGCATAACAGCCGAGTCAGGCCGGCAGCGCCGGCCGTTTCACGACAGCGGCCCGTTCCCGTGCCCGGGGATCGCGGGCCTTTGTTCCTTCACGCTGCGCGTGAACGAGGCCCGCCTGACGAACTGGTCGGCTTGCAGGTCGCTGCGCTCGGTGCTGCGCCGGCCAGATCGTCACCCCGGTCACCCGCCACGCCCGATGCCGGGCCGCTGAATGCATTGGTTTGCTTGCGCCGGCTCGACCGCCGCGCCAGTCGCTTACCTTCGGTTCACGGGTTGGCGGCGTGTGCGCCGGTCGTCCCACAGCGCTCCCCCCATCAAGCCCGCGTCACCGGCTGAGGGGGACTTGTGGTGGGAGGATCGATGCGCGTGGCCGTGGAGCTGGCTCACTGCATTGGCTGGGGAGAACCCATGCGATCGCTGTTGCGCAGCATCGTCGCACGCCCGGCTATTCTTCCGACCTGGGGGGTGCGTCCGTGCATCGATGGGCGGGATCAGCGGCGAAGGGTGTTCGCAACATCGCGCCTACCGCAACGCAGTGACCTGGGTACCCGGAGGGAACGCATTGATGGTGAAGAGGCTTGTCCTGGTGGACTTCGAGAACGTCCAGAAGCTGGATCTTTCGGTCCTGGACGAGAGCTATCGGGCGATCGTGTTCGTCGGGGCCAGCCAAGCGCCACCCAAGGCGGCGAGGAACAAGGCGACAGCGCATCGGTTCAGCCGGGTGGACTTCCAGAAGATCGAGGGCAACGGCAAGAATGCCCTGGACTTCCACATCGCGTTCCAGCTCGGGCGCACGTTCGAAACGGCGCCGGAGACCGAGTGCATCGTGCTGTCCAAGGACAAGGGCTACGACCCTCTGCTGGTGCATCTGAACAAGAAGGGGCTGACCTGCCGACGCATCATCAGCTTGGACGAGTTGCTGCCGGAGGTTCTCGCGGTGCCGGCAGTCGAGGATCCGGCTCAAGTGGTCTGCCGGCGTTGCGGGAAGTCGAGCACGATCGAGCACCATGGCGGCCAGTGGTGCACGAACTGCGGTTCGTTCGCGAGTCCACCCGACCCGAAGTTGCTTCCGTCGCACCAGCCTGGATTTCGGGAGAGCCAACGAAGTCCGTTTGTCGGGTTGATGGAGCGTGAGCAGCAGCACTCGCGGTTGCTGGAGTGTGGTTGGTGTCATCAGAAGGTCGACATGGGCGACGGGATCTACGACGACGGGGAATGGATGTGCGGCGGCTGCATTGCCCGGTATGCCCGTGACTGATGCAGAGCCGGTGATCGTCGCGGAGTCTGTGGGCGTGTCCCCGCTGCGCGGGCCGGGCTGTTGCGCTGCGCGTCGAGCCGCTGTCAAAGGCCCAGCGTCTCGCCCCTGACGGGCGGCCATCCCTCACGCAACACGGCCAGGCCGGCGTTGCCGGCGGCGATGACAACAGCGGCCCGTTCCCGTGCCCGGGGATCGCGGGCTTGGGTTCCTTCACGCTGCGCGTGAACGACGCCCGCTTGACGAACTGGCCGGCTTGCAGGTCGCTGCGCTGCGCTTCGCTCGGTGCGGCGCCGGCCAGATCGTCACCCCGGTCACCCGCCATGCCCGATGCCGGGCCGCTGAATGCGGTGAGGTGATCGGCCCGGCTCGACCGCCGCGCCAGTCGCTGCGCTTGGTGGCACGTCGGCCGCAGAGGCGCCGGACCTCAGAGCCTGGCTGGGCGCCTTCGCTGCAACCGCCGCGCCAGGCAAGCTGGCACATCGGCCGCGACGCTGCGTCGCCCGAACCCGGGGCAGCGCGTGCGCCAGTCGTCCCACCGCGCTCCCCCCAGCTGCGCCCCCGTCGACTCACGAGGGGGACTTGTGGGGGGATCTTCAAGCGGTGGGCCGGGAAACTGGCTCACTGCTTCGGCTGCTGAGAACCCCACCCATCCCCAGCCCTTCCCGTGAGGGAAGGGTGCAGTTGCCGAAACGCCCACCCCCCGCCCGCTCGTGGGCGGGAGCGAGGAAGTCCGAGCGAGAGGATCAGTTTTCAGGGACACCAGGCCGGTGCCCCGGCTGTTCTCTCACGCAAGGAGATTGGTCATGGCCAACGTACAAGTCATCCAACGTCACGCGCACCTGGCGGGCGCCGTCAAGCTCGAATTCGTCAACGGGCGCGAGGGCAAGATCGCCAAGGCGGTGTTGACCGCCATCAGCAACACCCGGCGCGGTAGCGGCGACAGCCGCGAGGAAGAATTTACCGCGATCCAGTGGACGCTGTGGGGCAAGCAGGCCGAGAACGCCGCCGAGTACCTGGGCAAGGGCTCGCACGTGAACATCGTCGGGCGCCTGCGCAACAACAACTACGAGAAGGACGGCGAGGAGGTCTACGCGCTGGCCTTCACTGCCGAAGAGGTCGACTACCTCGACAGCCGGGCGGACTCCGAGGCCCGCCGCGCCCGCTTGGACGGCGCGCCGGCACCGCAGGCCCAGCCCGCGACCTCGGCACCGAAGGCGAACGGCCGCACCCGCCGTGCACGCACCGAGCCGCAACGCGAGGCCATACCGGCGTGACAGCCACCGAGGGCGGGACGCCTTCGCGCTCCGCCCGCACCGACACCGAACAACCGTTGAAGGAATACGTCATGTCAGTAGTGTCCGGTTCATTTAATGTCAGCAGGCCGTAAAGCCAGTGCTGACGCGGGTTTCAGGCGATTCATGGGTGTCCACGATTTGAATTTCGGATTGCTCGTTTGCGATGCTCGCGGGTTTGAACGACCCGGGGTGAC
>JANXXS010000418.1 GCA_025350505.1 Burkholderiales bacterium | reverse complement strand
GGCCTGCCCGAGATCGAGAACATGGCCTGGATGGCGGTGATGGCGCCGGCCTCGACGCCGACCGAGATCGTCGAGCGCATGAACCAGGAAATCAACGCCGCGCTCGCCTTGCCGGACGTGAAGGAGAGGCTCGCCAGCCAGTTCATGGAGCCGGTCGGCGGCTCGGTCGAGGACCTGCGCGGCTTCATGCGCAAGGAACTGACGGTGATGACGCCGATCATCAAGCGCAGCGGCGCCTCGGTCGAGTAGGGCCGCGCGCTGCGGCGTGCCGCGATCGCCTTCGCTGCGGTCCGAGCCCCATACTCGCTGCCGGACCCTGCCATGACACAGCCCGGCTACGACACCAAGCAGGAGCGCATCGCCGTGGCCGGCGCGCCGGACCTGACGATCCGTTCGCTGCTCGACCGCCAGCAGTTCTTCGATCCGTCGGGCGATGCCGAGCGGCGCGGCATCTCGTCGGCGACCTGGCCGCTGTTCGGACTGCTCTGGCCCTCGGGCGCGCATCTCGCGGCGCGCATGGCGAAGCGGCCGGTGCGTGCCGGCGAGCGCATCCTCGAGGTCGGCTGCGGCCTGGCCCTGGCCAGCCTGGTCGGCCATCGGCGCGGCGCCGACGTGACGGCGAGCGACTGCCATCCGATGGCGGCCGCCTTCCTGCGCAACAACCTGCGCCTGAACGGCCTCGCGCCGATGCCTTTTCGCTATGGCGAATGGGCCCCGCCAGCAGCGGGAGGTGCGCGCGGCCGCACGCTCGGCGGCCGCACCGTGACCGGACGTTTCGACCTCGTCATCGGCAGCGACCTGCTCTACGAGCGCGACGAGCAGGCGACGCTCGCCGGCTTCATCGGCCGGCACACCAAGCCGGTGGCGGAGGTATGGATCGTCGATCCCGATCGCGGCAACCGGCCGGCCTTCAACCGGCAGATGGCGGCGCTCGGCTTCGGCCTGCGCGAAGAGCGGCTCGATGCGCCGGCCGCTGCGGGCCTGCCCGCCTACAAGGGCCGCATCCTCGTCTATCGCCGCGGCGTCACCGCCTGATCGTCGGTCGACGCTTCGAGCTGGGCCGACTACGCCTGAGAATGGCGCGATGGCGAAGAAGAACTCCCGGGTCAGCGAAACGCCGGCGACGCAGTTCCTGCGCCGCGCGGGCGTCGCCTTCACCGAGCACGTCTACGACTACGTCGAGCACGGCGGCACGGCTGAATCGGCACGCCAACTCGGCGTCGACGAGCACGCGGTGGTGAAGACGCTGGTCATGCAGGACGAGAACGCGCGGCCGCTGATCGTGCTCATGCATGGCGACCGCCAGGTCAGCACCAAGAACCTGGCGCGCGCCATCGGCGTCAAGTCGGTCGAGCCTTGCGCGCCCGAGGTCGCCGAGCGGCACAGCGGCTACCAGGTCGGCGGCACCTCGCCCTTCGCGACCAAGAAGGCGATGCCGGTCTACATCGAGCAGACCGTGCTCGCCCTGCCCGGCATCTACATCAACGGCGGCCGGCGCGGCTTTCTCGTCGGCGTCGCGCCGATGGCCCTCATCAAGCTGCTCGGCGCCCGCTCGGTGCGCTGCGCGAACCAGCCAGAATCGGCGCCACCCGGCCCCTCGCGCTCGTCACGATGACACTCGCCTTTCCCTTCCTCGCGCTGATCGGCGGCTACCTGATCGGCTCGCTGTCGTTCGCGGTCATCGTCAGCCGCGCGATGGGACTGGCCGACCCGCGCAGCTACGGCTCGGGCAACCCGGGCGCGACCAACGTGCTGCGCTCGGGCAGCAAGGCAGCGGCAATCCTGACGCTCGCTCTCGACGCGGTGAAGGGCGTCGTCGCGGTGCTGCTCGCGCGCTGGGCGGTGGCCCGTTTCGGCCTGCACGGCGATGCGCTCGACTGGACGCCGGCGCTTGCCGGCCTCGGCGCCTTTCTCGGCCATCTCTGGCCGGTCTACTTCCGCTTCAAGGGCGGCAAGGGCGTGGCGACAGCAGCGGGCGTGCTGCTCGGCCTCAACCCCTGGCTGGGCCTGGCGACGCTCGCGACCTGGCTCGTCATCGCCGCCTTCTTTCGCTATTCGTCGCTCGCCTCGTTGGTCTCGGCCGTCTTCGCGCCGTTCTATCAAATGCTGATCTGGGACGTCGGCGCCGAGGCGGCGGTGATCACGCTGATGTCGCTGCTCCTGATCTGGCGGCATGCGGCCAACATCGGCAAGCTGCTGGCCGGCACCGAGAGCAAGATCGGCCAGAAGGCCGGTGCCGTCCCGCGCAAGCGCTCCTCTCTGCACGGCAAGCACTGAGCGAACGCGAAGCGCGCCGGCGCGAGCAATGCGCGAGTTGAGGGACCGATGGCTCCCTCGAACGAGCGCCAGCAAACCGGACACGTCGTGTCCGGTTTGCTGCTAGTAGCTCAGACCCATCGCCTCGCGTACGTCGCGCATCGTCTCGCGGGCCACCGTGCGGGCGCGCTCGGTGCCGACCTCGAGGATCCAGTGCACGCGTTTAGGGTCGGCGAGATAGGCCGCGGCACGCTCGCGCCAGGGTGCCTGCTCGCGGACGATCGCTTCGATGAGCGGCTGCTTGCAGTCGAGGCAGCCGATCGCCGCCGTCGTGCAGCCGTGCACGACCCAGGCCTTCGTCTCTTCGTTCGAGTAGACCTTGTGCAGCTGCCACACCGGGCACTTCTCGGGATCGCCCGGGTTCTCGCGCCGCACCCGTGCCGGGTCGGTCGGCATGCGCCGGATCTTGCGTTCCACCTCGGCCGGCTCCTCGCGCATGGCGATGGCGTTGCCGTAGCTCTTGCTCATCTTCGCGCCGTCGAGGCCCGGCAGCTTCCGCACCTCGGTGTGCAACGCCTGCGGCTCGTGCAGGACGGCCTTGCCGGTGCCGCGGATCCAGGCATCGAGCCGCTCGCGGTCGGCCGCGCCCAGCGACTGGCTCGCCTCGAGCACGGCGCGCGCCCGGCGTAGCGCTTCTTCGCCGCCCTCCTGCTGGAAGTTCTTGCGCGCCGCCTCGAAGGCCCTGGCCGCGTCCTTGCCGAGCTTCCTGACGACGTTCCTCGCCAGCTCCTCGAAGTTCGGCTCGCGGCCGTAGAGATGGTTGAAGCGGCGCGCCACTTCGCGCGTCAGCTCGACGTGCGAGGACTGGTCTTCGCCGACCGGCACCCAGGCCGCCTTGTAGATCAGGATGTCCGCGGCCTGCAGCAAGGGATAGCCGAGAAAGCCGTAGGTCGCGAGATCGCGGTCCTTGAGCTTTTCGATCTGGTCCTTGTAGGTCGGCACGCGCTCGAGCCAGCCGAGCGGCGTTCCCATGGCGAGCAGGGTGAACAGCTCGGCATGCTCGGGCAGGCGACTTTGGATGAAGACGGTCGCATTGTCCGGATCGATGCCGGCGGCCAGCCAGTCGACGACCATGTCGTAGACGTTCTTCTCGATGACGTCGCGCTCTTCGTAGTGCGTCGTCAGCGCGTGCCAGTCGGCAACGAAGTAGAAGCACTCGTAGTCGGCCTGCAGACGCACCCAGTTCTTCAGCGCACCGTGGTAATGGCCGAGGTGCAGGGCGCCGGTCGGCCGCATGCCGGACAGCACGCGCTCGCGGCGCGCCACGCCGGCAGGCGGCATGCTGGCGATCGTCGGCTCGGTGCTCTCGCTCATCGCGTTCGGCTCGTCGGCAAAAGGGTGCGATTGTAGGTAAGCCCGCGCGCCACGCCGATACACTCCCGCCCGCGCATGAAGAACATCGTCATCCTCATCTCGGGACGCGGCTCGAACATGGAGGCGATCGTCGCCCGCTGCGCCGACGAAGGCTGGCCGGCGCGCGTCGCCGCGGTGATCAGCAACCGTGCCGACGCGGCCGGGCTGGCCTTCGCACGCGAGCACGGCATCGCCACGGCGGTGGTCGATCACAAGGCGTTCGCGTCGCGCGAGTCCTTCGATGCCGCGCTGGCGCAGACGATCGAAGGATTCGCGCCGGACGTGGTGGCGCTGGCCGGCTTCATGCGCATCCTGGGGCCTGAATTCGTGCAGCGCTTCGACGGCCGGCTCGTCAACATCCACCCGTCCTTGCTACCGGCGTTTCCCGGGCTGCACACGCACAAGCGCGCGATCGAGGCGGGCTGCAAGGTGGCCGGGGCGAGCGTCCATTTCGTGACGACCGATCTCGACCATGGGCCGATCATCGGCCAGGCGCTGGTGCCCGTGCTGCCCGACGACAGCGAGCAGGCGCTCGCCGCGCGTGTGCTCGTGCAGGAGCACCGGCTCTACCCGCGGGCGATCCGCTGGCTGGTCGAGGGTGCGCTGCGGCGCCAGGGCGGCGTCGTGCGCCATGCCGGCGGCGAGTCGCAGCTGCTCTGGCCGACGCAGGACGCAGCGCCGCGCTAGAAGAAACTGGCCGCGGCGTTGATCGAGAACGCCAGGATCGTCGTGTTGAAGACGAACGACACCACCGACTGGAACAGCACGAGCCGGCGTATCTCGCGCGTCGTCACGGCGACGTCGGAGGTCTGCGCGGTGACGGCGATCGTGAACGAGAAGTACAGGAAGTCGGTGTGGTCGGGCTCGAAGCCGTCCTCGGCACCCGGGAAGCCGAGGCCTCTGTCGGGATCGCGACGGTAGTACTCGGCGGCGTAGGTCAGGCCGAACAGCATCGGCAGCAGCAGCCAGCCACCGAGCACGGTGACGAACGCGAAGACGCCGTGCACGAGCATGTGGTGCGGCCCGGCCGCCTTGGCCGCGACCAGCTCGAAGACGACCGCGACCATGCTCATCACCGCCGCGAAGACGACGAAGGTGGTCACCGTCGCGGCGCTGTCCGCCTGCGCCAGCGCGACACGCTTGATGTGGCCCGCGTCGGCGAGCAGCAAGACGACGCCGACCCAGGCCAGATACGACCAGGCCAGCACATTCCAGCCGATCAGGGCGCGCGAGAGGAGCGTCTGCACGTCGGGCCAGAGCGCGCCGGCGGCGACGCCGGCAAAGGCGCAGAAGAGCAGCCGGTGGTGCGCGAGCATCGGCCGCGCGGGCTGGCTGTCGGCAGACGGTGAAGGGGAACGTCGGGTCACGTGGCGCGGGGTCGCAAGGCCGCACGCGGTGCGGGCGAAGCCTGGCGCCAAGGATAATCGCGGCAATGCACCCCAACGCCTTGCTCGAGGCCGCGACCGAGCTCGTGCATCGCGTGCTCCGCCTCGAGCACCCGGCCGATCGCGTCGTTGCCGATTTCTTCCGCGAGTCGCGCGCGCTCGGCGCGCGCGAGCGCCACACCCTCGCCGACACTGCCTACGCCGTGCTGCGCGAGTTGCCCGTGCTGCGCCACCTGGCGCAGTCGGGCAGCGGCGAAATGGAGCGCCGCCTCGCGCTCCTGGCCTGGAGCGGCAACGCCGGATTTCTGCGCGCGGCGATGAGCGACACCGAGACAGCCTGGCTGGCGCGCAGCCGGGCAGTGTCGCGCGACAGCCTGCCCGCGCCGCTCCGCCACAACCTGCCGGACTGGTTCGCCGAACGCATGCGGGCGCAACTCGGCGACGACTTCTGGCCCTGGGTGCAAAGCATCGCCTTGCCGGCGCCGCTCGACCTGCGCGTCAATGTCGCCAAGGCCGGTCGCGACGACACGCTGACGCGCCTGCGCGCCGCCGGTATCGAGGCCGAGCCGACGCCGCATTCGCCGATCGGCCTGCGCGTCGCCGGCAAGCCGGCGCTGCAGAAGCTCGACATCTTCGACGACGGCTGGATCGAGGTGCAGGACGAAGGCAGCCAGCTGCTCGCGTTGCTCGTCGGTGCCCGGCGCGGCGAGATGGTCGCCGACTTCTGCGCAGGCGCCGGTGGCAAGACCCTGGCCCTCGGCGCGCAGATGCGCAACACCGGCCGCCTCTACGCCTTCGACATCTCCGGGCATCGCCTCGCCGCGCTGAAGCCGCGCCTGGCGCGCAGCGGCCTGTCGAACGTCTATCCGGTACAGATCGCGCACGAGCGCGACGACCGCATCAAGCGGCTCGCCGGCAAGATCGATCGGGTGCTGGTCGACGCGCCGTGCACCGGGCTCGGTACGCTGCGCCGCCATCCCGACCTGAAGTGGCGTCAATCGGAAGCGACGCTTGCCGCGCTGGGCGACGCGCAAGGTCGCATCCTCGAGGCCGCTGCACGCCTGCTCAAGCCCGGCGGACGGCTCGTATACGCCACCTGCAGCCCGCTCGTCGAGGAAGACGAGGCGGTCGCCGCCGCCTTCGACAAGACGCACGGCGACACCTTCACGCGCCTGCCTGTGCTCGACCTGCTGCAGCGCGCGCAAGTCGTCGCTGCCGAGCCGCTGGTGAGCGGCAACGACCTGCGGCTGTGGACGTATCGCCATGCGACGGACGGCTTCTTCGCCGCTGCCTGGGAGAGGCGTGCCGCTTGATCCCGGTCAAGCCGGTCGGTGGAGCGGTGATATCCGTCCGTTTTTCCAGGGATTGCGCCCGGGAGCGGTCGAATAGAATGGTGGCTTGTCAACGAACGTTTCCCAAGGCTGATTCATGGATGTGCTGATCTCGGTGTTCGATGCGCTGGTCGACTGGCTGGCGCACGGCTTCTCGTCGTTCAGCGGCTGGGAGATCGTGCTCTACACGCTCGTCGCGACGCACATCACGATCGCCGCCGTGACCGTCTTCCTGCACCGGGCGCAGGCGCATCGTGCCCTCGACCTGCACGGCATCCCGGCCCATTTCTTCCGCCTCTGGCTCTGGCTCACGACCGGCATGGTGACCAAGGAATGGGTGGCGATCCACCGCAAGCACCACGCCAAGTGCGAGACCGAAGACGATCCGCACAGCCCGCAGACGCGAGGCATCAAGACCGTGCTGCTGAGAGGCAGCGAGCTCTATCGCACCGAAGCGAAGAACCAGGAAACGCTCGCCAAGTTCGGCATGGGCACGCCCGACGACTGGATCGAGCGCAACCTCTATTCGCGCTTCAGCTGGCAGGGCGTCGGCCTGATGCTGATCATCGACCTGCTGCTGTTCGGTGCCATCGGTGCCGCCGTCTGGGCGGTGCAGATGCTCTGGATCCCGATCACCGCCGCCGGCATCGTCAACGGCATCGGCCACTGGTGGGGCTACCGCAATTTCGAGGCACCCGACGCGAGCCGCAACGTCTCGCCCTGGGGCATCGTCATCGGCGGCGAAGAGCTGCACAACAACCACCATACCTATCCCACCTCGGCCAAGCTGTCGGTCAAGCCCTACGAGTTCGACATCGGCTGGATGTACATCCGCGGCCTGGAGATGATGGGTCTGGCCACCGTGCGCAAGACGCCGCCGCAGCTCAAGCTCGGCACCGTCAAGCCGGTCGCCGACGGCAAGACGCTCGAGGCGATCATCGCCAACCGCTACGAGGTGATGGCCAATTACGCGCGCAGCCTCCGCCAGGCCAGCGGCGCCGAAGTCGCGCGCCTGAAGAGCGAAGGCGCGGCCAGCGCCGGCAAGCTAGCGACCATGATCGCGGCGCGCCGCTGGCTGCATCGCGACGAAGACAAGATCCCGCCCGCCTTGAAGGGCCAGGTCGCCGAGGCCGTGGCGCTAAGCCCCTATCTGTCCAAGCTCGTCGCCATGCGCGAAGAGTTGCGCCAGCTCTGGACGCGCACCGGCGTCTCCGCCGATCAACTCGTCGCTGACCTGCAGGCCTGGTTGCACAAGGCCGAAGAGAGCGGCATCGCCGCCCTCCAGGAATTCGCGCTGCGCCTGCGCGCGGTTCAACACGCGTAGTTAGACGCTTCGCTGTAGTCAGCGGGGTTGCTGCGCAACCCCTTGAAGGGCAGCCAAAAGCAAAAGGGGTCGCGATGCGACCCCTTTTTGTTTGGACAAGGATCGCTGCGCGATCCCGCCTCCGACCTTACTTCAGTTTTGTCTCTTTGTAGGTCACGTGCTTGCGTGCCTTCGGGTCGAACTTCATCATCTCGAGCTTTTCCGGCGTCGTCTTCTTGTTCTTGTCGGTCGTGTAGAAGTGACCGGTGCCGGCGCTCGACTCCATCTTGATCTTTTCGCGTCCACCTTTTGCCATGGCTGTGGCTCCTTAGATTTCGCCGCGCGCGCGCAGGTCGGCGACGACCTGCTCGATGCCGACCTTGTCGATCATGCGCAGGCCCGAGTTGCTGATGCGCAGGCGCACCCAGCGGTTCTCGTTCTCGACCCAGAACCGGCGGTAGTGCAGGTTGGGCAAGAAGCGACGCTTCGTTTTG
>JANXXS010000401.1 GCA_025350505.1 Burkholderiales bacterium | reverse complement strand
CTGGGCTGTCAACGCCCCACAGATCTCAGCCTGCATCCAAAGACAGATTCAAGCGCGTCGGGGCGCTGTGTTCAGACCCTGTTCTGCCGTGTTCGGGGTGCCGTGGGGAAGGAAAAAGGGCGTTTGAAAAACCTATCCTCTCGCCTCGAATACCAGTCGCGCTTGCTTGGGCGGTCGCCCCGCGCCGGGCTTGCGGATGTATTCCTTGTCCGCGACCCGCTGGCGGGCTGGAATCAACGGCTCGACGCATTGCCAAAAATCATCCGTCACAACCCACGAGTCCACGCGTTTGCGTGTAGCCATACGTTCGCCCCAACGCCGCGTTATCTGCGGCTCGGGACGAGAGCCTACTATTTACGGATAAGTCTAAGAATCGACATTGCTCGCAAGCGTCGTGTCCGTGCAATCGTCGTACTGGTGTGGTGGCGGGCACGCGAGACGGAAAGCCGCGATCTTCTGTTTGGGCCCGTGTTCGACGAACGTCGCGGTCACTGCCTGGCCGCAGAGCGACGTGCCGTTCGTGGGTGCGCCCGGCACTTGGCCGTAGATCCATGGGCCCTCTTCCAGCGCTACGGCAGCGAAGACGTAGGGCGCCTCCGCGTTGAATCCGTCATGGTGTGTCCGGTGCACCGTGGTGTGCGAGATGATCCTTCCGCGTCCGGATGCAGCGAACCAATCGAGGTCGCCCGCCTTGCAGAAGGGACAGCACACGCGGGGGTAAAAGATCGCGCGTGCGCAAGCCAGGCACTTCTGGATCACGAGGCGATCTTCGTTGCAGCCGTTCCAGAACGGGCGGTTCAGATCGGTGATGCGCGGTTGTGGCTTCAGCATGGGCCTTCCTCCTCTTATTCGACGCGTTCGAGGATGGCGGCGCTCGAGCAGAGGCCGCGGCCATAGGCGACCATTCCGTAACCCGAAACAAGGCCGCGCCTGGCATCGCGGATTTGCCGTTCTCCGGCACGCCCCAGCAATTGCGTAACGCCTTCGTACAAGCCGATCATTCCTCCACTCGCGCCGGCCTGACCGGCGGACAACTGGCCGCCGCCCGTATTGATCGGCAGATTTCCCTCCGTCGTGATGTCGATTTCGCGCACGAACTCGTGTGCGGTGCCCGGTTCGCAGAAGCCCAGTCCTTCGAGCTGCACGAACGCCATCACGGGGTAGTCGTCGTAGAGTTGCGCAAAATCCATCTTGTCCGGCCTCGTACCAGCGCGCGCGTATAGCCGCTCGGAAAGTCCGGACCAGCCGCCGGGCACCGTGTAGGCATCGTTCGCGGGGAAGTTGTGGATCTCCTCCGCGGCAAGGATGCGAATCGAAGGGCCGTCGAGCGTAGCGGCGATTTTCTCTGACACCAGGACGATCGCGTCCCCGCCGACACAAGGCATCACGCAGTCGTAGAGGCGCAGAGGGTCGGCAATCTGTTTGGCGGTCAGGTAGGCCTCCATGGTCAGTGGCTGCTTGAAGAGCGCGTTGGGATTGCGAAGTGCGTTCTCGCGCAGTCCGATGCAGAACCGGCCGAAGTCCTCGCGCGTAGCGCCGTGGCGCTCCATATACAAGCGTGTGTGCAGCGCGAACATCCCGTTGGCGCCACCGAAGCCCTGCGGCGACATGTATTCCTTGACCGAGCCGTTGAAGTGATCGAGCGTCTCGTTGTGCGCCGCGACGTCGAACGCGTCGGCCGCCGCGCAGATTGCCACATCGCACGATCCGTCGCGGATCGCGCGGGCGGCGTGGGCCATGCCGATAACGCCGGACGCGCCGCCGTAGAGGCCCTGGAACAGAAAGCGGGCCTCGATCCCCAGATGCTCCGCGACGGTCGCAACATTATCCGGCGGTAGCAGAAAGCAAGTGACCGCGAGACCGTCGACCGCGCTCCACGGCAGGCCCGCATCGTTCAGCGCAGCGGCGCTTGCTTCATAGAGCAGCCGTTGCACGCTCTTCGGGGATCTCTTCTCGTACTGCGTCTGGCCCGCACCGACGACACGCACACCTTCGAATAGGCCGGCCATGTCAGATCACCCCTTCAGCCTGGAGAGCGGCGAACTCTTCCTGGGACAGCCCGAGCTCTTCGACGAAGACAGCACGGTTGTCGGCGCCGAGCGCCCGGCCCGCGTGGCGCACTTCGCCCGGTGTCGACTGGAATTGCGGCACGACGCCCTGCATCCGGACACTACCGAAATCGTCGTCGGGCACCGACACGATGTTCCCGCGCGCGAGATAGTGCGGATCCTTGACGATGTCGCCGATGTTCAGAACCGGGCCGGCGACGACCTCTGCCTTCTCGAAAAGCGTCATGATCTCGTCGCAGTCGCGCTGCTTGAACCAACGGGCGATCGCGACATCGAGCGCCACGTCGTTCGTGCAGCGCGAGGCGTTGTCGGCGAAGCGCGGGTCGCTGATCAGCTCGGGCAGGCCTATCGCCGTCGCGAGCCGTTCGAAAGTGCGTTGCGAGCTCGCCGAGATGCCGATCCAGCGCCCGTCGCTGGTCTCATAGGTGTTGCGTGGCGAATCCTCAGCCAGGCGATTGCCCTGACGCTGCTTGATGATTCCCAACTGGTCGAAGCCGATCACCTGCGACTCGACGAGCCGGAAGAGCGGTTCATAGAGGCTCACGTCGATCTCCTGGCCGCGGCCGTCGCCGTGGTCGCGGTTGTAGATCGCGAACATCGCCGACATCGCCGCGAAAGTGGAGGCGACGGAATCGGCCATAGGGAAGCCGGGCAGCGTCGGCGGGCGATCGGGAAAGCCGGTGAATGAAGGAATGCCGGAGAACGCCTCGGCGATCGTGCCGTAGCCGCCACGCTTCGCATAGGGCCCGGTCTGTCCGAAACCGGAAACGCGCACCATCACCAGCTTCGGATTGATCTTCGACAGCGCCTCGTAGCCGAGCCCCCAGCGCTCGAAAGTGCCCGGTCGATAGTTCTCGATGATGACGTCTGCCGTTCTCACGAGCTCGCGAAACAGCTCCTGCCCGCGCGGCTTGGACAGCGTCAGCGTGATCAGGCGCTTATTGCGCCCGATGACCTTCCACCACAGTGAGCGCCCATCCTTCATCGGGGTCCAGTGGCGCATGGAGTCGCCAATGCCGGGCAGCTCGACCTTGATCACGTCGGCACCGAAGTCGGCGAGCTGGGTTGCGGCCAGGGGCCCCGCGATCATCGTGCCCGCATCGATGATACGGAGTCCGACGAGAGGGCCTTTGCGTGAAGGGGACGAGGGATTCGGCGAAGCCGCGGAGGCATCTGTCATGGGTTTACGAGGCCGTGAAGGGGGCCAGCCGGCTTGTTCTTGACTTCCAGAAATTGGAAGTTTTTCGTTCAAGTTTCCGTTTATTATTCTTGGAAATGAACGCTAGTCAAGCAATTCCGCTGCCACTTTCATCGACAGATCACGAAGGCGCGAAGGAGCAACCCTTCGATCGCGCACTCTCGGTGCTCGACGTCGTCACGACGACCGCTCGTCCGGTCTCGGTGACCGCTATCGCCGGCGAATGCGGCCTTCCGGTGCCGACGGTGCATCGGCTTGTGGCTCAGCTCGAGAAGCGCGGATTGCTCAAGCGCGTGCTCGGCTCGAAGAAGCTCGTGGTGGGGCCCGGGCTCCTGAGGTTGGGCGTCGCCGCCATCGAATCGGCACTGCGGAGCGACCGACCGCACCAGATCCTCGTCGCTTTCGCCAACCGGATCGGCGAACACTGCCAGATCGCGCTGCGCTCCGAAAACACCCTCCTCTACATCGACACCGTGCGCGCGCTGCGCTCCACGGGCCTGCATTTCGAGCAGGGCCGGCGCTCGCCGCTGCATTGCACGTCGATCGGAAAGCTCTTCCTGGCGGAAACAAGCGACGCCGATCTCGACTGGTGGCTGGCCCGTGCGCCACTGGAGTCGCTCGCGTCGCGCACGATCGTTCGACCAGCGGAGTTTCGAGTGGCGATCAGGAAAGTAAGGAAAGAAGGTTGGGCCATGAACAACGAGGAATTGGCCGCGGGCGTCGTGGGCTGCGCGGTCCCCATCCGTGATTTCGACGGACGACTACTCGCAGGATTGGGGATTTCTGTTCCGAGCGCGCGGCTTTCCTTCGATCAGTTGCACCAGTTCCGCCCCTCCATGGAGTCGGCGGCGGCGGAGATCGCTGACGCAGCCCTGGCAGAACACTGACCTTCGGTCATCCGGAGAAATCCATGCTCCCCAAGATCACGCCGCCCCAATTAATCGACGACCCCAGCGTCTGGTATGCGAAGGATTTCGGCAAGGCGCGATCGTGGGTGCATGAACTGCCGAGCGTGTCGGTAGACGAACTCGAGCAAAGCGTCCGGCGCGTCGTCGCAAACGGAAAGACGTTCGTCGACGTGACCACGGCCAACTTCCCGCTCCCGAAAACCGCCGGCATTCTGCGTGAAGTCTTCGGCGAGTTGGAGAACGGGCGGGGCTTCTCCGTCATCGGCGGCTTTCCGGTGGATCGTTTCACCTACGACGAGGGGCTCATCGGGTACGCCGGGCTTTCGGCGCATCTCGGCACGCTCGTGGACCAGAGTTACGCGGGCGCCATGAAGGCCGACGTGAAGGACCTGGGCCTCGCTTATGGAAAGGACGTGCGCGGATACCTGAGCAACGCAATGCTGCGCTTCCATACCGACGGTGCCGTCTTCACGGGACTGCTCTGCATCGGCGAGGCGGCAGAGGGGGGCTTGAGTGTGCTGACCAGCTCGGGAGCGTTGAGCAACATCATTCTCCAGGAGAACCCGGGCCTCCATGAGGTTCTCGCGAAGGGCTTCTACCATCACCGCCGCGGCGAGCACGCACCCGGGGAGAACCCGGTGTCCTCCGTGCCCATTCCGGTGTTCGCTTTCTACGATGGGCTACTCCAGTGCAACTACGACCGCAACCAGTCCATGTGGGCTGCGGACGAAGGCATCGAGATCACGACGAAGCAGATCGAGGCCATGGATTGCCTCGACGCACTGATGGCCAAGCCCGAGCTCCAACTGCACATGGAAATGCGCAAGGGCGACGTTCAGTACGTCAACAACTTCACCGTCATGCATTCGCGCACCGCGTACCGGGACGGCCCGGGAACGAAACGGCACCTGGTGCGCTATTGGATCGACGTTCCGCACGGCAAGCGCAAGGGGCTGACGACGCGGGACCTCTATGTGCGCGAAAGCCGGCTCGCCAGCCAGTCGTAGCTGCAACCGAAGTTCGACAATGCCTTTCATCCACCACGAAGGAACCATGATGCGTAAATTGTTGGGATTGATCGCGGTCGCCGGCCTTCTTTTCACAGGCGCGGCGCAGGCCCAGGAGAAGTCGCGGCTCGACGAGGTGATGCAACGCGGCAAGGTGATCGTCGGTGTGACCTCCGAGGCGCCGCCCTTCGGATTCATCGACGAGAAGGGCGAACTGGTGGGCTTCGACATCGACATCGCCAAGCTGATCGCGAAGTACCTGTTCGCGAAGGACGAGTCTGCGAACCGCATCGAGTTCGTGAAGCAGGGCTTCGCCGCACGCTGGCCCAACGTGGAATCGGGCGCGGTCGATTTCGGCATTCAGGTGACGACCATCCTGCCCGACCGCGTGCTGCGCGTCGGCTTCACGCGGCCCTATATCGACAGTGGCATCGTGATGGTCGTGAAGAAGGACTCCCCGTTCAAGCTGCTCAAGGACCTGAACGATCCGAAGTACACGACCGCGGTTCTGACCAACCCGCAGCAGGCGGAGCGGGCCAAGGTGCATTTCCCGAAGGCCAAGATGGTCGTGTTCGATTCGGTCGCTGCCGAATTCACGGCGTTGAAGACCAATCGCGCCGACGGCGCGCAGCTCGATACGCCGGTCGCCCGCTGGTACGTCAAACAGAACCCGGGCATGCGCATCCTGGACGAAGCCATGATGCCGCCGACGAACAACGCGATCTTCCTCAAGATGGGCGACTTCAAGTGGTGGCAAGTGCTGGACACGCTGGTGGGAGAGATGACCGGCGGCAGCCTCTATCCCGAATACGCGGTCATCTATGAAAAGTGGTTCGGCACCAAGCCGCTGCACACAAAGTACTACGTCAAGTAAGTCTCCTCGACGCAAACCGCCTGGGCGCGGCGCATGACGACGGATTTCCTCTTGATGAAGTTGCGCCTGACCGGCAGCCTCTATCCGCTGCTGTTCGACGCGCTCGGCGTCACCGTCGGAATTGCTGCGCTGGCCCTGCCCTTGGCCGTCGCGTTGGGCCTGCTGCTCGCGGCAGTGCGGTGGTTCGGCTCGAAATGGCTTTCCGCGATTCTCGGCGCCTGGATCGAGTTCCTGCGCAATACGCCGCTGCTTCTGCAGATGTTCATGGTGTACTTCGGGGTGGCGCAGATCGGCTGGCGCCTCGACGGCTTCTACTGCGGCGTCTTTGCCATCGCCCTTCAGCATTCGGCATTCCTGGCCGAAACGTTTCGCGGCGCGATCGAGTCGATCACCCGCCGCCAGTGGGAAGCGACGCGGGCCCTCGGGATTCGTGACGTGTCCGCACTGTGGCACCTCATCCTGCCGCAGGCGGCCATCAAGGTCGCCGCACCCATCGGCAACCAACTCATCATCCTGGTGAAGGACACGTCGCTCGTCTCAGGCATCGCGGTGCTGGACCTCACGCTCACCGGGAAGATCATCATGGAGCGCAACGCCGCCTCGTTCGAGGTCTTCGTGGTGGTCGCCACTTACTACCTGGCGCTTACCGTGATCCTGGGCTTCCTCGTGCGGCTCGTCGAAATGCGGACGCGTTCCTGGATCGCATAGGCATGGAAGTCCTGATCCAGAACCTTCCGTACCTGATGAAGGGCGCCCTCCAGACGCTCTGGATGGCTGCCATTGCGGTCTTCATCGGCACGCTCCTGGGCCTCGTCCTCGGATTTGCGGCCGTCTCGCGCTACCTGATCGTACGGGGCCTGATCGATGCGTACATCTTCGTGCTCCGGGGCATCCCGGTCCTGGTTCTGATGTTCATCACCTACTACGCGTTCCCCGCCATGGGATACCGGATATCAAGCTATGCCGCGGTCACGGTCGCGCTCGTCTTGTATGCCGGCGCGTTCTACACGGACGTCGTGCGGGGGGCGTTGCGCGCGCTACCGCGGGGGCAGACGGAAGCCGCCAAAAGCCTCGGGATACGCCGGACATGGATCGTGCTCGACATCCTATTGCCGCAGGCAATCAAACCCTCGATCCCGCCGTGGCTCAACACCTCGATCGTCATGGTGAAGAGCACCTCGTATGCGGCCATCGTCGGTGCGTGGGAACTGACCTACGCGTCGAAGGAGATCGTCGAGCGCACGCTCGCGACCTTCGAGATCTTCGGCGCCGTGATGCTTTTCTACTTCGTGATCTGCTATCCGCTGTCGCTCGCCGCCCGCCGCCTCGAGAAGCAAACCGTCGTGAACAACTAGCCGGGACTGTCATGCCAGCAATGATCGAAATCCGCGATGTCGTGAAGAACTTTGGGCCGCTCGAAGTGCTCAAGGGTGTTTCCTTCGACGTCGCCCAAGGCGAGGTTGCCGTGATCATCGGGTCCAGCGGATCGGGCAAATCGACGATCCTGCGATGCATCAACTTCCTCGAAGACTTCCAGCGCGGGACGATCACCGTCAACGGCAAATCCGTCGGTTACGACGTGAAAGGCCACGCCACACGCCGGCTGCAGGACGAGAAGACCGTCGCCCTGCATCGGCAGCGCGTGGGGATGGTGTTTCAGAGCTTCAACCTGTTCCCGCACAAGACGGTTCTTGAGAACGTCATGACCGGGCCCGTGAGGGCCAAGGGCACGGCGCGTGCGGAGGCGCGCTCGGTCGCCGAGGCTCTTCTGGCCAAGGTCGGACTGGCCAACAAGCTGGGCACCTACCCGGCAAACCTCTCCGGCGGCCAGCAGCAGCGCGTGGCCATTGCGCGCGCGCTCGCGATGCGACCCGAGGTCATGCTGTTCGACGAAGTGACCTCGGCGCTCGATCCGGAGCTTGTCGGCGAAGTGCTCAACGTCATCCGCGAGCTCGCCCAGGACGGTATGACGATGATCCTCGTGACGCACGAAATGCATTTCGCCCGGGACGTGGGCGACAAGCTGCTGTTCATCGACGCGGGCAACATCGTCGAGCAAGGGCAACCGAAGGCTGTGCTGGACAACCCGCAAAGCGACCGCTTGAGGGCGTTCCTGCGGCGCTTCTCGGAGAAGAACTACCTGTGAGCCCCGCCGTCGACGTAGACCCGCGGCAGGCTGAGCGTCATGCGCGGCAGGAGCTCGATCATGGCCATCTTGTAGGTCGCAACGGCCTCGTGGCCGTCGATGGTCTCGCCGCCTTGGCTGCCGACGATCACCACCTCGTCTCCGGCGGCCACGCCGGGAATGTCCGTCACGTCGATGACCGTATGCTCGGTCGCTCGCACGCCGATGATGCGAGCGCGCTGGCCCTTCACGAGCACAGTGCCGCCGGCGGGTTGCCGGGACAGGCCATCCTTGAAGCCGAATGCGATCACCGCTGTCTTCAGCGATCCCGGCGCAGCCTTGTGACGGGCATCGTCGATCGGAAAATCCGCCGGGATCGTCTTCACCTGCAGCACGCGCGACTTGATGGCGCGAATCACGGGCCGGACGTCAGCGTTCTCCAGCCATGGAGCTTCGATCATTCCGTAGAGCATGCGGCCGGGGTTCACGGCCGTGAGGTTGAGCTCGGGATAACCGAGCAGCACGCGGCTGCTCGCCGCCATCAATTCCAGATTCTCGAAGCCGGCCTGGCGCGCCATCACGGCCGAGCGCTCGAACAACCCGGCCTGGCGTTCCACGGCGGCTGCTTCTTCGACGAAAGCCAAGTGGGTGTAGAGGCCGATCACGCGGAGGTTCTTCGCGCGGCGCAAGCGCTCGAAAACCGCGGCCCATTCGTCCGGCGTGAAACCAAGCCGACCATAGCCGCAATCGACTTCGACATGGACGTCGACGCTGCGACCCGCGCGCGCAAAGGCTTCCAGGCCGTCGAAGTCATGAATGGTCGCGATGAGGCCCATCTCCGCCACCGCGGCGGCCGCGTCGGGTGTGGTCGATGCATAGAGCAGGATCGGTGCATCGACGCCGGCAGCGCGAATGCGCTGCGCGTCTTCCGGATCGGAAACCGCGAACGCATCGGCGCCCGCCTCGAGCATCGTCAGCGCGGTCTCGCGCGTGCCGCAGCCGTACGCGTTGTTCTTGCAGACTGCGTAGAAGCGGACGCCGGGGGCCAGCATGCTGCGAATGCTGCGCACGTTGTGCGCCAAGGCATCAAGATCGATTTCACACCACGCGGGCCGCGCGGATCGGGACAGGTCCATGGGGTGATTCGGGTTCGTGGCGGGAGTCACGAGTATCGGCGCGGCTGATTTCGCAGTCGACACGTTCTTTCATAAAACGAAAATGGCTGACATGAAACAGATCGAAGGTGTGATGACGGCACTGGTCACGAGCTTCAAAAGCGACGCTGCCCTCGACCTGAAAGCGATGCGCGAGAGCGTCCGCTTCCAGATCGAGAACGGCGCGGCCGGACTCTGCCCGCTCGGTGGAACGGGCGAGCCCTTGTCGATGACGGTGGATGAGCACAAACGGGTGATCGATGCGGTGCTCGATGAGACGGCGGGCCGTGTGCCCGTGGTGGTCGGCTCCTTGCTCGGCAATCAGGATGACATCGTCGAGTGTGGGCGGCATGCACGCGTCGCCGGCGCGGACGCCATCATGGTCATTCCGCCCTACTTCATCGTCGCGAAACCCTCGCACATCCGCCGGCATTTCGAAACGATTGCCGAGAAGGTGAACATGCCGATGGTGCTCTTTCACGGCCCCTCGCGCAGCGGCGTGCGCCTGGACGCGGACACCATCCTCGAATTGATCGGCGCCGTTCCGCGTTTCGTGGCGATCAAGGAGACGTCGGGCGACCTGACGATCTCCGCCGAGGTGCTGCGCAGCGCGCCCCCAGGCTTCCGCGTGCTGCAGGGCTTCGACGAACTTCTCCTGCCGACGCTCGCCCTCGGCGGCCACGGCGCGGTGCTTTCGCTCGGATGCCTCCTGCCGAACTTGTTCAGGCGCCTGCATGAAGCTTTCGTCGCGGGCGACCGCGAGGTTGCACAGCGCATCCAGTTCGACATCCTGCCGCTTTGCCGCGCGATTTACGGCGAGCCAAACCCGGGACCGTTGAAGCTCGCGCTCGAAATGGCAGGCCGTTCGGCGGGACCGACACGGCAGCCGATCTATGAACCGTCCCTGGCCACGCGCGAAGCGCTCGAGCACCTGGTTCCTGCCATCCTCAAGACTGAAGAGGCTGCAGCCCATGCCACCATTGCAGCCTGAAAAGCACTTCGTTGTCTTCATTCCAGAGCCGTTCCCGGCGCAATCCTTGGGCACGCTTGGTGCGCGTTTCGAAGTTCGCCAAGGTCGCACGGGGGCGGCCTATTCCGAAGCGGAGCTCGCGAAACTTCTTGTCGACGTGGATGCGATTGCGATCAGTTCGCGCGATCCCATCACCGCGCGCGTCATCGAAAGCGCTCCGCGGCTGCGCGTGATCGCGAAGGCGGGATCGAAGCCATCGTCGAACGTGGACCTCGCAGCCGCCGAGCGCTGCGGCGTGCGCGTGACGTGGACGCCAGGCGCCAACGCGGTGAGCGTCGCAGAGATGGCGCTCGCGCTGATGCTCACCGTTGTCAAACGCCTGCCGGAAGTCTCCGCGCATCTTCGCGATGGTGGTTGGCGCAGTTATGACCTCTTGGGAAACGAGCTCGCAGGAAAGACTCTCGGGCTCGTCGGGCTGGGAGCGATCGGCTTTGAAGTCGCGCGCCGCTTCCAGGTCTTCGGCAGCAGCGTCATCGGGTACGACCCGCATGTCGATGCGGCAAGGTCATCCGCGCTCGGTATCAGACGCGTGGACCTGCCCACGCTCTACGCGGAGTCGGACATCGTGTCGCTGCATTGCGAGATGAATCCGCAAACTGCGGGAATGATCGACGCAACAGCGCTTTCGGCGATGAAGCCTGGCGCCATACTTGTCAACACGGCACGGGGCGGATTGGTGAACGAGGAGGCCTTGCTCGCGGCGCTAAATGCCGGCCAACTGAGCGCGGCCGCGCTGGATGTCTTCGAGAAGGAGCCGCCGCCGAAAGGCCATGCGTTGGTTGTGCATCCGCGTGTTTTCGCGACGCCACACATTGCCGCGTTCACGCACGAGGCCAGTTTTCGCGAGACGAGTTGGGCGCTGGAGGATGCTGTCCGCATCTTGCAAGGGCACGAGCCTCTCCATCTTCCGCTCGACATTTCATCCCTTCACACACACCCATGACTGAGCATTTCGACGTCTCCGCGGTCCGAACCGAGTTTCCCGTGACCAAGCGGATGTTCTACCTGGACTCAGCTCATCAGACGCCGCTCGCCGGCAGTATCCGTTCCGCGCTCAATGACTTCTACGCCGAAGGCCACGAGTCGGCCGGCCCCAAGCCCGTGTGGTTGCGTCGTGTCGAACAGACTCGAGCGCAGGTTGCAACCCTGATCAACGCCTCCCCCAGCGAAATCGCCTTCACGAAGAACACCTCCGAGGGGCTGAACATCGCTGCCAACGCCGTGCCGCTCAAGGCTGGCGACAACGTGCTGTTGATCGAGGGCGATCATCCCAACAACGCATACGCTTGGCTTAACCTGAAGCGCAAGGGCGTCGAAGTGCGCTTCATCCCGCTGACCACCGAAGTCGCCACGGCGGAGACGTTTGCCCCTCACATCGACTCGCGGACGCGTGTGATCTCGCTGTCGCATGTCACCTTTCATGCGGGTCATCGACACGACGTTGCCAGCATCGGGAGGCTGTGCCAGCAGCAAGGCATTTACCTGATCGTGGACGCCATGCAGTCGATTGGCGTGATCCCGGTCGATGTTCAGAGAATGGGCATTTCCCTTCTGGCGGCCGGCTGCCACAAGGGCCTGCTCGTGCCACAGGGTCTCGGCATACTCTACGTGAAGGAGGGTCTCGACGAGCTACAACCGGCCTACCTCGCGATGGCAAGTATGGCCAAACCGCCCGCCGACTACATCGCGCAGCCCGATGACCTGACCCCTCGGAAGGATGCCGGGCGCTTCGAACTCGGCAACATGAACTTGCCGAACCTCCATGCTCTGAGTGCGTCCATAGACCTGATTTCAAAGCTGGGCGTCGAGAACATCGAAGAACATGTTCTCGAGCTTGGCGACAGGTTGATCGAACACGTGGATGCCCAGGCGATTCGGCTGGTCGGACCACGAACGCGGGGAAACCGTTCGCACATCTACGTGCTTGATTTGCCGGCCACGGAATGGACGGAATACTTGGCGCAAAACCAGGTCCGCGTCTCGCCAGAGCGCGACGGAATTCGCATCTCCTTCGCGATGTTCAATACCATCGATGAAGTTGATCAAGTTGCCGAGATCATTCGCCGCCGCGGCGCCCAGACCAAGGAAGCCCGGGCGGTCGAATGAATTGACTGAACCCCACCCGCGCGACCGTGTAGAGCGACAGCCCTTTCAATGCAGGCATGAAGTTGCTGTTGACGGACTCGCTCAGCCACTGAAGGTCTGCCTTCGGCTGTGCTGACCAATGACCCGGGTCAAATCAACTCGTCGACCAGGCTCGCCATCGTCGCCCGCGACCGAGGAAACAACTCGCGCACCGCACTGCGATCGCTGATGCCCAGCACCAGGCCAACCTGCTCCTCGTCGGCGCCGCGGTCGTAGAGCCTGGCCACCACCGTGTGGCGCACCGACAAGGCCGTCGCTCCCGCCACGTCCGCATAGCGGAACAGCTTGCGATAGGTTTCGAGGATGGGCCTGCACAGGAACCGGTGTTGCCCCGGCTCTCCATAGGGCGTGATCTGGAAGCCCTCGCCGGTTGCGGTCAGAAACAGCCGGCTGTCGGGATCGAGGCCACGGAACAGGGACGGGTTTCCGATGCCGTGGCCGCACTCGGCCCGCACACGCAGATAGGTGCTCAACGCGTCGTCAAGCTTGCTGCTCGCGAAGAAGACCGGCCGGGACTTGCCGGTGATGGTGGCATCCGCACGCAACTCTGACTCGCGGCGCACGCTGCCGTCGGCGTTCAGGTAGTCACGCAGTTCCAGGCGAGCGATCTCCAGCGGCCGCGCGCCGGTGGCGAACAGCATGTATAACAAGGCGATGTCCCGTGCCGGATGCGCGCTGCGCCCTCGAATTCGATGCACGGCCTGGGCGATCTCCTCTGCCGACACGACGCGACACGAGCGCTCGCCGCAGCGAGGTTGTGGCTCGAAGCGTTCGAGCGCGAACAGGATCGCGTCCCGCTTGTGACGCAATCGACGGACAAAGGCCGTGCCGCCCTCGCTGAGGCCTTCGACGCCAACTTCCTTGCTCAGCCGTGCGGCGATGCCCTTGACCCGGCGCTCCACCGCTGTCCGAGTGATGCCGAACTCGGCCGCCACCGCCTCGTAAGTGCGCCCTTCGATAACGGCTTTCAGCATCTCGACAGATCGCGCTGTGGCCGCCGAAACCCCTTCCTGATCTTTGTTGTCCACCGCTTGCTCCCCTGCTGCAATCGCTTCTCCCGATCGTTGATCGCACGGCCAGGGGCAGCCATGCGAAAGCGCCTGTGAAGGCGCGGGGTTTCGCGGTCAGGAAGGAGGTGCGGACGCACCATGGTCCGACACGCCTTCACCCACGTTCTGGATCTGAGGGCACCGCAATGGACGCCCGTCAGCGAGCGAACCGCGAAGCGCACCGCCGGACGCTGGGTGGGTCACAGCAGCGGACACCTTCGCATGCATCGTAGGGCACACCCGTCTTTGAATAGATGTCCGAGTGCAAGGCATTGCGACAACCGGTGCAGGACGTATAGCCGGCACGCGTGACTGATTGCCATCCGAAACCCACCCCGTCGCCCAGCGATTGCACCGGCAACCGTTCGCCGAACCGCGCGCGCAGCCTGCAGCAATCGCACACTGACCCTCCCTTCGGCCCCTGGCCGACGCGCTCACCCGAGCGCCCCTGAGCCTGCTCAGGCGTCGCGGTCGTTACCCGCCCTCTTCCACCCAGGCC
>JANXXS010000396.1 GCA_025350505.1 Burkholderiales bacterium | reverse complement strand
CGCAGATGGGAGGCGCGTTTCGCGGCGGCGAGTTCGCGGCCGGGCTCGATCGCGCCATCGACGCAGTCGACGTGCTGCTCGTGCAGCACTTTGCACGCGTCGCGGGCGCCGCGGCCGGCGACTATCCGAACGAGCTGCCCGACGCGCCGGTGATTCGCTAGCGCCACCGCCCGATGTCATCCTGAGCAAAGCGAAGGATCTGCGCAGCCGCGAGACCCTTCGCTTGGCTCAGGGCGGCAGGCGTTGCGTCATCCACTGCGTGACGGCATCGCGCTGGTCGGCGCTCAGGTGCAGGCCGAGCTTGCTGCGCCGCCAGAGCACGTCTTCACCGGTTCGGGCCCACTCGACCCGACGCAGGTACTTCAGCTCGGCCTCGAACACCTGCGGCGCGACCTCGGTGCCGAGCCCCCCTTCGAGGAGCTTGTCAGCGCGGGTGCCGTAGGCGCGGGCGAGCCGTCGCACGAGCTTCGCCGGCAATGCGGGATGACGCAGGGCCAGCGCGTCGACGAAGCGCTCGAAGCTGGCCTCGACCTGGTTCTCGCCCGGCGCATCGGCACCGAGCGAGGCGCGCAGGTCGCCGCCGGGCAGGGCCGCGCCGGCGGTCCATGCGCGGCTGAAGTCGGCTGTCGCGGCGCCTTCGTCGGCGTTCCTCGCCAGTACCGGAGCGAGCCGATCGGCAGCCTCTTCGGCGAGCTTGCGAAAGGTCGTGATCTTGCCGCCCCAGACCGAGAGCAGCGGTGCCTGCGCCACTTCGCCGCGACCGGTATCGAACTCGAGCCGGTAGTCGCGCGTCACGGCGGCCGGGTTGCCGGACTCGTCGTCGAGCAGCGGGCGCACGCCGCTGTAGGTCCAGACGACCTGCTCGGGCCGCACCGCCTTGGCGAAGTAGCGGCTGGCCTGCTCGCACAGGTAGGCGACCTCGTCGGCCGAGGCCCGCGCGTCGCCGATTTCGCCGTGGTGCTCGATGTCGGTGGTGCCGATCAGCGTGAACTCGCCTTCGTAGGGGATGGCGAAGATGATGCGGTTGTCGGGGTTCTGGAAGATGTAGGCGTGGCCGTGGTCGAACAGCTTGGGCACGACAATGTGGCTGCCTTTGACCAGGCGCAAATGCACTCGGTCGGCCGTGTGCGCATGCTCCATCAGGAACTGCGCCGCCCACGGCCCGGCGGCGTTGACGAGGACGCGCGACGTTGCGTCTCGCGTCGTGCCGTCGTCCGATTGCAGCGTGACGCGCCAGCGCTCTGCGCCGCGCTCGGCGTCGACGCAGGCGGTGCGCGTCAACACCGTCGCGCCGCGCTCGGCGGCATCCAGTGCGCAGAGGGCGACCAGACGCGCGTCGTCGACCCAGCCGTCGGAATAGACGAAGCCCTTGGTGAAGCGCGCGTCGAGCGGGCCGCCGGCGACGTGCTTGCGCAGGTCGACCGTGCGCGAAGGCGGCAGCACTTCGCGATGCGCGAGGTGGTCGTAGAGAAAGAGGCCGGCGCGGATCATCCAGACCGGCCGCATCGACGGATCGTGCGGCATGACGAAGCGGAGCGGCCACATGATGTGCGGCGCGCCCTTCAGCAGCACCTCGCGCTCAGCGAGCGCCTTTCGCACCAGCGAGAACTCGCGGTACTCGAGGTAGCGCAGGCCGCCGTGGATCAGCTTGGTCGACGACGACGAGGTGTGCGAGGCGAGGTCGTCCTTCTCGCAGAGCAGCACCCGCGCGCCGCGCCCGGCCAAGTCGCGGGCGATGCCGGCGCCGTTGACGCCGCCGCCGACGACGATGGCGTCGTAGTCCTTGTTCGCGCGGTCTTCCTGGGGCACAGCCATCGCGACTATTCTTGCATCGGCGCCCGGAGACAAGACGATGCCCAACCCGAAGACCCATCTGCTCGCCCTCGACCAGGGCACGTCGAGCTCGCGTGCCGTCGTCTTCAGTGCCGAGGGCGCCATCGTCGCCATGGCGCAGCGCGAATTCCGGCAGATCTTTCCCAAGCCGGGCTGGGTCGAGCACGACCCGCGCGAGATCTGGGACACGCAGCTTGCGACGGCGCGCGAAGCGCTCGCGAAATCGGGCCTGGCCGCCGGCGACATCGCCGCCATCGGCATCACCAATCAGCGCGAGACGACGATCGTCTGGAACCGCGCCACCGGCGAGCCGATCGCCAACGCCATCGTCTGGCAGGACCGGCGCACCGCACCGGCCTGCGAGGCCTTGAAACAACGCGGCCTCGAGCCATTGTTCCGAACCAAGACCGGGCTCGTTCTCGACGCCTATTTCTCCGGCACCAAGCTGGCCTGGCTGCTCGACAACGTGCCCGGCGCGCGCGCTGCGGCCGGGCGCGGCGAACTCGCCTTCGGCACCGTCGACACCTGGCTGATGTGGAAGCTGACCGGCGGCGCGGTGCACGCCACCGACGCGAGCAATGCGTCGCGTACCCTGCTGTTCGACATCCACGAAGGCACTTGGAGCGACGAGCTTCTCTCGGCTTTGCAGGTGCCGCGCGAGCTGCTGCCCGAAGTCCACGCGTCGAGCCACGTCTACGGCCAGACGCAGCCCGATCTGCTCGGCGCTTCGATGCCGATCGGCGGCATCGCCGGCGATCAGCAGAGCGCGCTGTTCGGCCAGGCGTGCTTCGGCCCCGGCCAGGTCAAGAACACCTACGGCACGGGCTGCTTCATGCTCATGAACACCGGCACCGTCGCCGAGACTTCGGGGCACGGCCTCATCACGACGCGCGCCGCGCAGGGTGCCGGGCCGGCGCAGTACGCCACCGAGGGCAGCGTCTTCATCGGCGGCGCCGTCGTGCAGTGGCTGCGCGACGGCCTGCGCGCCATCACCGCCAGCGACGAGGTCGGCAAGCTCGCCGAAAGCGTTCCCGACAACGGCGGCGTCATGTTCGTTCCCGCCTTCACGGGCCTCGGCGCGCCCTACTGGAAGCCCGACGCGCGCGGCACCATCGTCGGCCTGACGCGCGGCTCGACGATGGCCCACATTGCCCGCGCCGCACTCGAGTCGATCGCCTTCCAGAGCGCGGCCCTGCTCGAAGCGATGAGCAAGGACGCCGTCGCCGCCGGCGGCCTCGCGGTGGCCGAGTTACGCGTCGACGGCGGCGCTTCTGCCAACGACCTGCTCATGCAGTTTCAGGCCGATCTGCTCGGCATCCCGGTGCTGCGCCCGAAGGTGATCGAGACTACCGCGCTCGGCGCCGCGTATCTCGCCGGGCTGAGCTGCGGCGTCTACGCCGGCACCGGGGAGCTCGCCACGCACTGGCAGGTCCAACGCACCTTCCATCCGACGCTCTCGCGCGAGCGCGCCGCGGTGCTGATGCACCGCTGGGAGCACGCGGTCGCGCAGGCCACCGCTTGAACCTGTCATCCTGAGCGAAGCGAAAGGATCTCGTCGTCTGCAACAAATCACGCCCTCCTGACAGAACGGTGTCAGGAGCTGCCGCGCAGCATGAGGGCTCTTCAACTTCCTTCGAGACTCCCATGGAAACTGCGACCCTTGCCAACGCCATCGACTGGTTCGAAATCCCTGTCAGCGACATGAACCGCGCCCAGGCCTTCTACGAAAAGCTGCTCGCCACCTCGATGCGCCGCGAGACGATCGCCGGCCAGACGCTGGCCGTCTTCAGCTACGCCGAGACCGGCGTCGGCGGCTGCCTGATGGCCGGCCCGAACGCGCCCCAGCCTTGCGACGCGGGAACGATGGTCTACCTGAACGCCGGCGCCTCGCTCGACGCAGTGCTGGCACGCGTCGAGGCGGCCGGCGGCCGCATCGCCACGCCCAAGGTGACCCTGCCCGGCGACATGGGCTGCTTTGCCCACGTTGCCGATACCGAAGGCAATCGCATCGGCCTGCACGCGCCGGCCTGAGACGCATGCGCCGCGCCGACCGTCTTTTTCAGCTCGTCCAGCTGATTCGCGGCCGGCGCCTCAGCACCGCGCACTTCCTCGCCAAGCGACTCGAGGTCTCGGAGCGCACCGTCTACCGCGACGTCGCGGACCTCATGGCGCAGGGCGTGCCGATCGAGGGCGAGGCAGGCGTCGGCTACCGCATGCGTTCCGGCTTCGACCTGCCACCACTCATGTTCACCCGCGAAGAAGCGCAGTCCCTGGTCGCCGCCGTGCGCGTCGCCCGATCGCGACTCGACGAGGCGCTGGCCGGCGATGTCGAGACGGCGCTCTCGAAGATCCTCGCCGTGCTGCCGGCGGCGTCGCGCGCCGCCGCCGAAAGCATCGCCGTGCTGGTGCCGCCGGCCGCCCTCGACGCGGCGACGCGGACGCGGCTGCGTGTGCTGCGCCAGGCGACCGAGCAGCGCGCCAAGGTGCACATGCGCTATCTCGACCTGACGGGCAGCGCCAGCGAGCGCACGGTGCGGCCGCTCGGCTGCGTCTACTGGGGCGAGGTCTGGACGCTCGCCGCCTGGTGCGAGAAGCGGCAGGGCTTTCGCAACTTCCGCATCGACCGCATCGACAGGGTCGACGTGCTCGAGGAGCGCTTTCGCGACGAGCCGGGCAAGACGCTGGCCGACCTCTTGCGCGAGGTGGAGTTCGACCGCTCGGGTGTTTGAGCGACCACACTTCTTTGTCATCCTGAGCGAAGCGAAGGATCTCATCGTTGGCCGAGATCCTTCGCTTCGCTCAGGATGACAGGTGCATCGCCTTCGCATTCACTTCGCGCCCTCTTCATATCGTCCGCACAGCGCGGTACGACAGTGACTCCATCGCGGCGATCGTGCCGCGAATCCTGAAGGAGCCACTGCCATGCATCCGCGCCTGAAAGCCCTGGTCGAATCGATTCGCCGCTTGTTCGCCAGGCGGCCGCGCACCGCCGACGACGACACGGTTCGAGCCGCGCCGGCGCTGCCTTCGCTGGCGCTGCACAGGCTCGCCGGCGCGGTGAAGCCGCTCGTCGCGATCGGCGTCGTGGTGGCGATCGGCTGGGGTATCGCTCAGCATCCGCCTGTCGCCAGCGTCGGCCGCGGCGAGGTCGGCGTTCGCGTCAACCGCATCACCGGCGGCGTCGACGAGTGGCGCGAAGGCAGCGTGCTGGTCGTGCCCGGCCTGCAGCAGATGCGCGTCTTTCCACTGCGCGACCAGTCGTACAAGGCCGAGGCGATGAGCCGCGCCGACGGCCAGGCGCCGCTGCAGTCGCTCGAAGGCCTGTCGCTCGGCCTCGACCTCACGGTACGGTACGCGATCGATCCGTCGAAGCTGGGCGAATTGGCGAAGAGCCTGCCCGACAACCCGGGTACCGAGATCGTCGAGCCGGCGGTGCAGGGCGTGGTCTACAAGGTGGTCGCCCGCTACACGGTGCGCGAGGTCTTCTCGACCAAGCGCGCCGAGATCCAGCAGGTCGTCGAGGCCGAGCTGCGGCCGCGCCTGGCGGCCGACGGCATCGTCTTGCGCGGCGTGCAGATCGGCAAGGTCGACCTGCCCGCCGACTACAAGCGGGGCATGGAAGGCCTGCTCGCCGAGGAGCTGGCGACCGAGAAGATGAAGTACACGCTCGACCTGAAGGACAAGCAGGTCAAGGAGACCGAGCTGGTGGCACAGGCCGACAAGATCCGCCGCGAGGTCGCCGCCGAGGCCGCCGGTCGCGAGCAGATCATCGCCGCCAAGGCACAGGAAGAAGCGATGAAGCACGTGCTGCCCTTCAAGCAGCGCCAGATCGAGCAGCGCCAGCTCGAGGCCGAGGCCGAGAAGGTGACGCGCATCAAGGGCGCCGAGGGCAACGCCCAGGCGCGCCGCATCGAGGCCAACGGCGAGGCCGACGCGCGGCAAAAGCTGGCAGACGCCGAGGTCTACCGCATGGACAAGGTCGGCCGCAGCAACGCCGAGCAGATGGCGCGCGAAGGCGAGTTGATCACGCGCCATCCGCTGCTGATCCAGAAGACGATGGCCGACAAGCTCTCGGACAAGATCCAGGTCATCATCGCGCCGCCTTCGACCGGCGGCGGCTTCGTCGGCGCCGCGCTGCTCGGCGGGCAGCGCCGCGAGGCGGTCTCGAACGCCCGTGATGCCGCAGGCCAGCGTCATGCCGCGACGAGCGACGCCGCCGACGCCAAGGAGGAGCAATGAGCTCGCGCCAGGGCTTTCTGCTCGCGGCGCTGAGCTTTGCCGGCGCGTGTCTGTGTTTTCTGGTCGGCCTGCTTGTCGCGCCCTTGGCCCAGGCCGCGACCGTGGCCTCCGCGACTGCGCCCGATGCGGGGCCGGCTGCGGTACCGACATCGCTTGCCATCGTCGTGCGCGACCAGACTGCGCTGCGCGCCGGCCCGCACGACGCCGCGCCGCAGCAGGCGCAGCTCTGGCAAGGCGAGGTGCTCGAGCTGCGCGGCGAGAAGCTCGACTACCTGCAGGTCTGGGACTATCGGCGCGAGCGTGGTGGCTTCGTCGAGGCGAGCCGGGTGCGGCGCGCCTCGGTCGCCGCCGCAGACGCGCCCGAGCTGATAGCCGTGGTGCGCTTCGTGCGCGAGACACCCGGCGCCGAAGCGCTGGGCATCGGCTTCGCTGCCGCCTACCTGAAGGCAGCGACGCCCGAGATGTTGCGCGGCGAAGCCGGCGCCGAGGCCTTCGACGCCATCGGCACGATGGCCGACCGGCTCGCGCAGCGCGCTTCTTCAGGCGGCGTCATGGGCGCGCCCTCGGGCGCGGCGCCGAGCCGCGCCGAGACCGCGCTCGCCGCGCACGTCGAAGTCGCCGCCCGCTACGGCCTGGCGTTCAAGAGCTACGAGCGCGACGGCGCGATGCGCATCTGCTACGACGGCGATGCGTTTCGCCGCGTCCTCGCCATGCCTTCGAACCCGGCCGCGCAGGCCCGCGCCGCGCTCGGCCTGACGCGGCCGGAATGCATCGATCCGCAAACACCGGTCAGCGAGCGGCCGCGCATCGACGCCTGGCGCGCCGAGGTGCTCGATCGCGTCGACGAGGGGCGGCTGCCCAAGCTGCTGAAGAACCGCATCGCCATGCGCCGCGCGAGTGTCTGGAGCAGCCTCGCGTATCAGCATGCGCGGCGCGGCGAGCCGGCGACCGAAGCCGCGCAGCGTGCGCTCGCGGAGCTGGCGACGGTCGAGCGCGCCGAGCTTGCCGACGACGACCTGCCGGCCTGGAACGACGCGGCCATCCGCGTCGGTGCCTCGCGCTGGGCGGCGTCGCCGCAGGCCACGCCCTCGGCACGCAACGTCGCCATCGTCACGACACCCGGGGAAGACGGCCAGACTTGCGTCGCGCTCGTCGATGCCAGGCACGACGCGAGCGCGCCGCTCGTCAAACGCTGCACCTTCGGCATCGTCTGGACGGCTTCGGCCACGCTCAACCGCGAAGGCAACGCGCTCGCGCTGGCGGTGCAGCCGATGGACGCTTGGCGCGAGCTCTGGCTCTTTCGCAAGCAGGCCGGCGGCTGGGTCGTGCAGGTGCTGCCGCCTTCGACGAGTGCGCCCGGCCTCGGCTACGCCGAATTCGCGGGCTGGGTGCCGGGCGGCAAACAGATCCTCGTGGCGCGCGAATCGCGCGGCGAGCGCGGCCTGAAGCGCAGTTTCGAGGTCGTGCGCCTCGACTCGCTCGTCACCGAGCGGCAGACCGGCGACGCGTCGGCGCTCGGCCCGTTCATGCGCTGGCAGGACGCGGCCTGGAAGCGCGAGACGGTGAGCGTGCGCTGAGAGAACGCGCCCTGGTCGAGGCGCCTCGATCGACCCCGGTCGCTTGCGAAGCCGGCGTGTTGCCGTGCCAGGCGAACAGGCGCAGCATCGGTCTCGATGCGCACCGTCCCATGCCCGCCTCGGCCGCCACGATCCTCGGCCATTTGAAGGTCGTCGACGCCGAATGCCAAGTTCGTGCGGCCGACCCGGAGCTGAACGCCAGGGTCGTCGCCCTGAAGGCGTTTCAGCAGCGCCGCTTCTCTCGCACCTACGCCGACTTGCTGGCGAGCACGCGCTACGGCGCGGCTTCGCGTTTCTTTCTCGAGGAGCTCTACGGGCCCGACGACTTCACGCGGCGCGACACTCAATTCGCGCGCATGGTTCCGGCGATGGTCCGGCTCTTTCCGAACCAGATCGTGGCCACCGTTTCGGATCTGGCCGAGCTGCACGCGTCGTCCGAGAGGCTCGACTCGGCGATGGGGGCGCAGCTCGAGCGCGAGCAGATCACCGCCAGCGACTACATCGGCGCGTGGCAGCGGGTCGGCCGCGCACCGGAACGCGAACGCCAGATCGGGTTGACGCTGCGTGTTGCCACGGATCTCGACGAGCTGACCCGCAAGCCCTTGCTGCGCAACAGCCTGCGTTTGATGCGCGGGCCTGCCCGGGCTGCGGGACTGGCCGAGCTGCAACGGTTTCTGGAGACCGGCTTCGATACCTTTCGGGCCATGAATGGCGCCGAGGATTTCATTGCCCTGGTCGCCTCGCGCGAACGAACCCTCGCCCGCGTGCTTTTCGCCTCGGCTGCGGAGGGCGGCGATCAAGGTCTCTTGATGAAAACGGCTCTGGACCACCTGCCTTGAGGCTGGCGCGGCAAGGCGAGCCCGACGACATCACGCCAGCCGCGTCCATGGGTCAGGATCGTCAGCAAGGAGGCGAGCGCCGAGCCGGCGCGTTGCGCCGCGCTAGCGGGTAGCGGGCAGGTCGCTCACCGATTGCACGGCGCGTCGGAATTCGAGCGGCGACTGGATGTGCGAAAAGGCTTCGCGCGTGCCACCGCTGCCGGTGACGACGATATTGCCGTAGCCGAACATGCGCCCGAGCAGGCTCTGGTCGACGGCGATGGCCTCGATCTTGTTGAGCAGCAGCTCGACCGAGCGCGTCGTCATGACGCCCGACTTCATCATCACGCGTTTGTTCGTGACCGCGAAATCGGAGCTCTGCCGCTTGACGAAGGCGGGCAGCAGCACAAGCAGCGCAACGACGAGCGGCACCCAGGCGAAGCCCTGCGAGCTGACGCTGCTGAAGAGGAACCACGCCGTCGGCAGCAGCACGACGATGGTGACGAGGATCGGCATCGCGAAGACGAGCCAGTGCAGGCGGGTGCGATAGACGACGCGTTCGCCTTCGATCAGGTTGCGGTCGATGTAGCTCATCGCCTCGATGCTACGCCCGGCCTGGCGATCACTCTCTAAGATGCGGGCCTTCTGCGACCCGATCGGAACCGCGTGCGCTCACCCTCCTGGCCTCGATGAACCGGCTCCTCGCCATCGACTGGGGCAGCACATCGATGCGCGCCGCCTTGCTCGACGAGGCGGGCGCCGTGGTGGCCCTGCGCAGTACGCCACGCGGCATGCTGACGATCGCGCCGGGCGGCTTTGCCGAGGTCTTCGAAGCCCAGGTCGGCGACTGGATGGACGGGCCCGGCACGCGCTGCCTGATGGCCGGCATGGTCGGCAGCAAGCAGGGCTGGGTCGAGGCGCCGTATTGCGCCTGCCCGGCCGGTCTCGACGAGATCGCCGCGGCGCTGCAGGCGGTCGTTGAGGCGCGCCCGTCGCGGCGCGGACGCATCGCCATCGTTCCCGGCGTCTCCTGCGAGCGCGACGGCGTGCCCGACGTGATGCGCGGCGAAGAGACGCAAGTCTTCGGCGCGCTCGACCTGCTCGGGCTGCACGACGGCCTCTTCGTGCTGCCGGGGACGCACAGCAAGTGGGTGATGGTCGAAGGCGGCCGCATCCGCGACTTCACGACCGTGATGAGCGGCGAGCTCTACGACCTGTTGCGCAGGCACTCGATCCTGTCGCGCTCGCTGCCCCCTGCCGATGCGGAGGTCGCCCACGACGCCGCCGCCTTCGAGCGCGGCGTGCGCGCCGCGTTGAGCGGCGGCAGCCTGCTGCAGACGGCGTTCAGCGTGCGCACGCTGGCGCTCTTCGGCCGCATGAGCGCCGAGGCGCTCGCCAGCTACCTGTCGGGGCTGGTCATCGGCGAGGAGCTGCGCTGCCGGCCGTTGCCGCGCGGCGCAAAGGTCGTCATCGTCGGCGCACCGGCGCTGGCCCGCCGCTTCGAGCGCGCGCTCGGCATTGCCGGCGTCGCCGGCGTGCTGCTCGGCGACGAGGCGGCGTGGCGCGGCCTTCACGTCATCCAGGCGCGCGCCAGCGCGCTCTTTCCCGAGGCCTGAACGATGGATCCCGAAGCTCTCTTCGACACGGCGCTGGCGCGGCTGCCGCTGATCGCCATCCTGCGCGGCATCGAGCCGCACGAGGTCGTGCCGATCGGCGAGGCGCTCGTCGGCGCCGGCTGGCGGCTGATCGAGGTGCCGCTCAATTCGCCGCAGCCGCTCGAGAGCATCGCCGGATTCGCGCACAGCTTCGGCGATGCGCTGGTCGGCGCCGGCACCGTCCTCAATATCGCGCAGGTGCGCGACGTGCATGCGGCCGGTGGCCGGCTCGTCGTCGCCCCCAACTTCGAGGCCGCCGTCGTGCGCGAAGCGGTGCGCCTCGGCATGGTCTGCCTGCCCGGCGTGGCGACGCCGAGCGAGGCCTTTGCCGCGCTGGCCGCGGGCGCGTCGGGCCTCAAGCTGTTCCCGGCCGAGATGATCCCGCCGGCCGCCGTGAAGGCGATGCGCGCGGTGCTCGACGCCTCGGTGCGGCTCTTTCCGGTCGGTGGCATCACGACGGCCAACGCGTCCGCCTATCGTGCTGCCGGCGCGACCGGGTTCGGCGTCGGTTCGGACCTGTTTCGTCCCGGTACGAGCGCCGCCGCAGTGTCGGCGAACGCGGTGCGCTGGGCCGCGGCCTGAGGCGCCGGCCTCAGGCCGGCAGCTCGCGTTCGCCGGGTAGCGCCGGCAGCTCGAAAGTCACCGCTTCGGTCGGCCGCCCGGAAGCGACCCACGCGTCGAGCCCGCCGGCGAGAGGACGGGCGCGGATCAGTCCACGCGCCGCCAGCACCGATGCGGCGCGCGCCGCCGACACCTCGTTCGGGCAGTTGCAGTAGAGGACGATCTCGCGATCGGGCGAGAGATCGGCGCCGTGCGCGTGCATGTCGCGCAGCTGCACCGAGATCGCGCCCGGGATGCGCCGCGCATCGACCTGGGTGCTCGCATCGGAGCGCACGTCGATGACGAGCGGCGCCTCGCCGCGCGCCATCAGCGCATGCAGCTCGTCGACGCCGATGCGCGGAATGTCGAGCTCGCGCAGGAAGCGCCGGCGCTGCCAATAGCGCACCGCGAGCAGCGCCGCGAGCACGAGCACGAGCGCCAGCGTCGCCAGGCTGCCGGTGCTGGCCATGACGTCGAAGATCTGCTGGATCTGGTCGCTGAAGACCATGCCGAGCGCCATGCAGGCGAGCGTCCACACCACGGCGGCGACGATCTCGTAGGCGAGGAAGCGGGCCACAGACAGGCCGAGCGCGCCGGCCAGCGGCGCGGCGATCACCGAGACGCCGGGCACGAACTTGGCGGCAATGAGTGAGCCGCCGCCCCAGCGCGTGATCAGCGACTCGCCCTGCTGCACGCACGAATCCGGCGAGAGCGAGATGCGGCAGAGCTGGCGCATGACGCGGTAGCCGTAGCGCCGCCCGGCCACGAACCAGGCGCCGTCGCCGATGAGGTTGGCAGCGATCGAGGTGCCGAGCGCGGCCGCCATCGACATCTGTCCGGCCAGGACGAGGCTGCCCGCGACCACGAGCAGTGGCGAGGCCGGCACCGGCGCACCGACGCGCGCCGCCAGCGTCACCGCGAAGATGATGAGGGCGCCGTGGTCGAGCAGGAGGGCGACGAGGTGGTGCATGGCCGCCCAGTGTGCGGCCATTCCGGGTTCGGCATCTTCAGTGGTGGCATCGCGGCGCCGAGCTCGTCGGCGAAGCAGGCCTCGATGCCTTGCGCGGCGAACCGGGCGGGCTCAGCGTCGCGGCGGATTCATGGCCCGATTGCACGCCGTGGCCGCCGGTGCGTCTGTGCGCTGTCGCACAGACGCGGCAGCAAAGGCATCGGATCCGGAAGCGAGTAGATTCGCGCTCGAGCCCCAGCCACCCTCCGCGCGCCGATCGCCATGCCCACGTCCTTCGTCCCCATCCGCGGCCTGCACCACTACGCCTATCGCTGCCGCGACTGCGAGGAGACGCGCCTCTTCTACGAGGGCGTCCTCGGCCTGCCGCTGGTGCACGTGATCCGCTCCGACGTCGTGCCGAGCACCGGCGAGCATTGCCCGTACGTGCACATCTTCTTTCGCATGGCCGACGGCTCGCACCTCGCCTTCTTCGACCTCGGCGACGACCTTGCCGCCGAGCCGTCGCCGAACACGCCGTCGTGGGTCAACCACATCGCGCTGCGCGTCGACTCGGTCGAGGCGCTGGCCGCGGCGAAGGCACGGCTCGAGGCCGCCGGCATCGAGGTGCTCGGCATCACCGACCACCACATCATCGAGTCGATCTACTTCTTCGACCCCAACGGCATCCGCCTCGAGCTGACCGTGCCGACGGCCAGCGCCGAGACGATGGCGGCGCATGCGAGCCAGGCGCATGCCGCCGTTGCGTCGTGGACGATCGAGAAGCGAGCGCGCCTCGACGAGACCGACGCCGCGCGGCGCGACGCCGCCGCGAATCTCTCCAACTTCGGGGCGATGGACGCCTGAGCGCCGTCGCGCGCCGACGCGCTATAACGTTTGCCCATGAATCGTTCCGAAACCTGGAAATTCGCGCCCGCCTACGCGCTTCCGCAATGGCTCTTCGTCGCGCCGCCCGACCTCGGCGCCGGCGAGCGCATCCGCTATCCGGTGGTCATCGCCGGCGGCGGCCTCGCCGGCCTGACGCTGGCCTGCGACCTGGCCCTGCGCGGCATCCGCGCCGTCGTGCTCGACGAAGACGACACGGTCGGCGTCAAGGGCGCCTCGTCGCGCGGCATCTGCTATGCGCAGAAGAGCCTCGAGATCTTTGCCCGGCTCGGCATCTACGAGCGCATCCGCGAGAAGGGCATCACCTGGTCGGTGGGCCGCACCTTCTCGGGCGGCGACGAGCTCTATGCCTTCAATCTGAAGGACGAGAGCTTCTCCGAGCAGCCGCCTTTCATCAACCTGCAGCAGTTCTACCTCGAGTGGTTTCTCGTCGACCGCATCGTCGAGCTCGGCGGCACCGACCTGCGCTGGAAGAGCAAGGTGCTGAAGGTCGAGGACGAGGCCGACGCAGTCGTCGTCGAGGTCGAGACGCCGGCCGGCACCTATGCGCTCGAGGCCGACTGGTTCATTGACGCCACCGGCGCGAACAGCCGCATCCGCAACGCGCTCGGCCTCGAAGTGAATGCCTCGCGCAGTACCGACCGCTGGTGCATCAGCGACGTCAAGTTCCAAACACCCTTGCCGGCCGAGCGCTGGACCTGGGTCGACGCGCCCTTCAACGAAGGCCGCGCCGTCTGGCAGCACCTGATGGCCGACGACGTCTGGCGGCTCGACTACCAGATGGCCGAGGACTGCGACCCCGAGTCGATCAGCCGGCCCGAGGTCGCCGGCGCACGGCTGCGCGAGCAGCTCGGCCCGGGTGTCGAGTTCGAGTTCGTCTGGATCGGGCCGTACCAGTGCCGCGATCACCTGCTCGAGACCTTTCGCGTCGGCCGCATGATCTTCATCGGCGACTGCGCCCACGTCGTCTCGCCGTTCGGTGCGCGCGGCGGCAACAACGGCATCCAGGACGCGGCCAACCTGGGCTGGAAGTTGGCGCTGGTGGTGCAGGGTGAGGCCGGCGAAGGCCTGATCGACAGCTACCACGACGAGCGCTACGCGGCCGCCGCCGAGAACCTGACGGTGACCAAGCGCACTTCGCGTTTCCTGGCGCCGCGGAGCGCCGCCGAGCACCGCATCCGCCGCGCCGTGTGCACGCTGGCGCGTCGCCACGAGTTCGCACGGCGCCTCGCCAACACCGGCCGCATGGCGCAGGCCAACGTCTACCCGCCTTCGCCGTGGGCCCCGGACGGCGCGCGCCCGGTGCAGAACGTCGCGTTCGACGGCACGACGCTGATGCATTGCTTCCGCGCCGGCGAGACGCGCTTTCTCGGCCTGGCCGTCGGCGCCGACGCGGCGACGCTGGTGCGGCTCGACGAAGAAGCGGCGCTGCTGCCGATCGACTTTCGCGCCATCGATCCAGCCGGCCCGCTGGCGACGCATCTTGGCTCGCAGGCAGGCGTCGTCGTCATCGTTCGTCCGGATGCCTATGTCGCCGCGACCCTGGCCGAAACGACGCCGCAGGCGGTCGAGGCGGCGATGCGCGCCGCGCTCGGCCTCGACGCGCGCGCCCTCCTGCCGGTGCAGACCGCATGACGACGCAGCCCGCGATGAAGACCGCCGCCAACATCCCCGACGCCGATGGCTTCTACGAGGCCTGGGTCACCGCGCACCAGGGCCTGAGCGACGCCGAAAGCGTCGAGCTCGATGCGCGGTTGGTGCTGCTGCTTGCCAACCAGGTCGGTGACCAGCGGGTATTGCTCGACTGCATCGCCGAGGCGAGCAAGGGCTGAAACGATACGGCTCGCCGTAGACTGCCTTCGACGGGAGGCGATCGGATGGGCTTCTTCGAACGATGCCGGCGTGACCTCCGCCGCGCGCTGTGCCTGACCGCGCTGGCGATCCCGCTCGGCGCGCTGTCGCAGCCCGTGCCGTGCAGCCGGCTGCCCGAAGCGAAACAGGCGGAAGCGCGAGAGTCCGGCTTCTGCGTCGACGACAGCGCGACCACCGCCGCGAAAAAGACGCGCGTCCTCACGCCGGAGGGCGCGGCACGCGCCGCCGCCGCGGCCGGCACGACCGCCGCTGCCACTACCGCGGCGAGCGTCAAGGGCGCGCCGCCTCGCTTCCAGTGCGCCAAGTTGCCTGACTTCGTGGCGAACCGGGCCACCTACGAGCAGGCTGTGCAAGAGCTGCCGCCGGGCCTCTACCTGCCGCGTATCGCGAAGTTCTCGCCGTCGAGCGCGCCGGCCCGTGTCGTCCTCGCCCAGTCGACCGGGCCCCTCGACGGCAAACTGTGCTCAGTCACGTTCGTGCTGTCCGACGGCTCGCTGGTCCGCGTGCCACCGCTGCGCGGCCTGACGCGCGAGGTCGCGGCGCAGCGCCTGCAGGCGGCGGGACTGCGCATGGCCGCGCGCGAGCAGCCGTCGGATGCCGCCGCGGCCGGTCGCATCTTCGAGCAGCGTCCCGCGGCCGATGCCGACGCGGCGCGCGGCAGCGTCGTGCAGGTGGCGGTGGCGCTGCCGACGACGATCGCGGTGCCCAACGTCGTCGGCAGCAACCTGGGCGATGTCAAGCCGAGCCTGGCGCGCTTCATCGTCAGCACGCGGCAAAGGGAGAGCGTTCGGCCGGCCGGCGAAATCGTCGCGCAGCTTCCGCCGGGCGACACACGGGCCGGGCCCGGCAGCGAGCTGGTGCTCACGCTCTCGGACGGTTCGCTGGTCGAGGTGCCCGAGCTTGTCAAACGGCAGATTGCGAAGGCGAAGGAGCTGCTCGACCAGATCGGGCTTCGGGTCAGCACCGTCGAGGACAAGGCCGGTGCGCCAGTCGGCATGGTGACGACGCAGCAGCCGTCGTTCGGAACCGCCGTCAAGCGAGGCAGCGTGGTGACCTTGCACGTATCGGCAGGCCTCGACGTGCCCGGCGTCGTCGGCCGGCAGCTGGCCGACGCACAGGCCGCCTTGCGATCGTTCGTCGTGCACGAGGAAAGGGTCGCAAGCGACCGCGCCGAGGGCGAAGTGCTCGAGCAGTCGCCGCCGGCGGGCACGCGTGCCGCGGCGCGCTCGCGCGTGACGCTCAGCGTCTCCGACGGCTCGATCGTCACGGTGCCGCCGCTGCACGGCGCGACGCTGGCCGACGCACGCGCCGCCCTGCAGCGCGCCGGCGACCTGAACGCGATGACGCCGAATGGCGACGAGCCCGGCACGATGCTCGTCGACACGTCGTCGCCGGTCGCCGGTTTGCGTGTCAGGCGCGGCAGCACCGTGGCGCTGACGCTGGTGCCGGTGACGCCGTGGCGAGCCTGGGCGGCCGGCATCGCGACCTTGCTGGTGCTCGGCGGCGCCGGTCTCTACAAGTGGCGTCGGCGGAAGGTGGTGGTGCCCGCGTCACCCACGCCACCCGCGCTACCCACGGTCGACGCGCACTTCAGCCCGAGCATGGAATTCAACATCCGGCCGATCGAGGCGCACGCCGGCGGACCCGAGGTTCCGGCGATCGGGCTGCACGCGGAGCTGGTGCCGGGTCGCGCCTGGGCACGTCAAACGGGAGAGTCGACATGAGCACGGTCAGCCTGCGCAGCCTGTTCGAATTCAGCGCTGCGCTCATCGAGCGCGGCGCCGCCGAAAGCGCGAAAGCAGCGCCCGGGAGCGCCGGGCCGCCGACGCTGGTCGGGTTTGTCGCCGAGGCCGGCGCGAAGCGGCTCAACGAGGTACTCGACACCGACGTGTTCGAGCTCCTCGCCGACGCCTGGCTGGCGTTCGAGCAGATCCGCGACTGCGCCGACCCGGCGACGCATCCGCCCGGGCAGGACACGATCGTCAAGCTTCACGACGTCGAGATCGGCTCGACCCATTCGCCGATCCTGCACAGCACGGTCGGCGGCGTCGCGCTGCCCGAGCTGCGCTTCACGCTGGCGCTCGTCGCCAGCTTCAAGGTGGTCAACCTGGTCGTGCGCGACGCGCGCATCCGCACGCTCCGGCCGGGCGGTGCCTCGGCGATCGTCAAGCTCAGCTACGGCAACGCCAAGCTCGTGGAACGGTCGACGCCGGAGTGGAACCTGCCGATCGAGATTGCGCTCGGCAAGGACGGGATCGCGATACCGCGCGCCGCCCGCTGAGGGCGAGTACGCCGGTGGCGCGCGCGGCCCGTGGCCGCGAAGCGAGAATCGGGTCATCGTCATTGATGGGAACGCGCCGATGCTGCAGCTCCACTACTTTCCTGGCAACGCCAGCCTGATTCCGCACATCGTGCTCGAGGAGATCGGCGTTCCTTTCGAGCTGAAGTACGTCGACCGCGCCGTCGCCGTACACAAGTCGGCCGAGTACCTCGCGCTCAATCCGAACGGGCTGATTCCGGTGCTGGTCGACGACTCGGTCGGCGGCAAGACGCATCCGCTCGTGCTCTACGAGACGGCTGCGGTCTGCATGCACCTGGCCGACATGCACCCGGCCGCCAGCCTGCTGCCGCCGCTCGCCAGCGCGCATCGCGCCCTGACCTACAAATGGCTGGCCTGGCTCACCAACACGCTGCAGGCGGCGCTCATCGTCTACTTCTATCCCGAGCGCTGGGCCGACGATGCGTCGGCGATCGCTCAGGTCAAGGCGCATGCCGAAACGAAGATCGGCACGATGCTCGACCAGCTCGACGCCGAGTTCGCGCGCCATCACGGGCACTGGCTGCTCGGCGAGGGCTACAGCCTGGCCGACCCCTATGCGTTCGTGCTCTGCCGCTGGACGCGCGGCTTGCACCGCCCGGCGCGCGACCTGCCGCACCTGAAGCCCTGGCTCGACCGCATGCAGGAGCGTCCGGCGGTGCAGCGCGCCTTTGCTACCGAGAAGCTGCCGCCACCGCGGGTCTAGGTCGCTATCGGTTGCGCGTCGCGGCTCTATGTCGCGAGGGCGCGCGACCACCACTCGGTGAGCGGCGTGCGCGCCTTGGTCAGCCGCCGCTCGTCGAGCAAGGCACGGCCGGCCTGCTTCATGCCGCCACGCGCGGCGATGGCGAGCAGCGTCTGGTCGATGACGTCGCGCTGCGCATGGCTGCCGCCCAGGCGCGCGGCGATCGCCGGCAGCGGAAAGATCGCCTCGCCGGCCGCGTCGCAGCGGCCATGCGCGAAGTCGAGCAGGCCGCGCATCAGCGGTATCGCCAGGTCGCGCGACACCTGACTGTTCCAGACGCCGCCGCCGTACGCCGCGCTTGTCAGCGAGGTACGCACCCACGCATCGGCGCGGCCGAGCTCGCCGGCGCCGATCAAGGCGAAGAGCGCGTGCACGTCGTTGAACACCGAGCTGCCGGCCACTGACGCGTCGAGCGGCCAGCCGGCGAGCAGGCGCTGCCAGCGATCGCCGACGTCCGCGCCTTGCAGTTGCAGCCGCCAAAGCAGCGAGGCGGCGTCGACGCGCTGCAGCGTGATCTCGTTCGCCTCGGCGCGCAGGTAGGCGTCGAACACGGCCAGCGCGCGCGCATGCTCGAGCGACTCGAGCGCGAACAGCGCCTCGTGCCAGCCGAGGTGACCGGCGAAGCCGTTGCCCTCGCCCCAGTGCGGCCGCCACTCGTTCATCCAGCGCGCGCCTTCTTCGTGGCGTCCCTGCATCTCCATGACGTGGGCGACGGCGTGGATCGCCCAGGGCACGCGCGGCGAGGCGGCGAGCGCCTCTCGACCGACCGCCTCGGCCTCGTTGAAGCGCAGCGACTCCTCGAGGCCGAAGGCGTGGTGCCCGAGCACGTAGGGGCGGAGCGCGTCGTCGGCGGTCCATGCCGGCAGCACGCGCGCGACGCGCTGGCGCAAGGCGATCGCATCGCCCCGGTAGAAGTCGAAGAGCAGGGCCCATTGCAGGGCCAGCGCGTCGCGCGGATGCGCGTCGAGGATGGCGCCCCAGGCCGCCGATGCGCCAAGCCAGTCGCCGCCCGCGGCCTGTCGCACCGCAAGGAAGTGATACCGCTCGCGCAAGGTGCCGTGCTTCGCCAGCGGCGCTGCCGCTTCGAGCAGCGCGGCGGCCTCGCCGGCCAGCGAAGGCTCGGTCAGGCTGACGAGAAAGCCCGCCTTCATGGTGCGCGGCAGCAGCCAGTCCGGGTCGGCGGCGATGGCGGCATCGAGGTCGTCGGCGGGCGTGCCGTAGAACGACATCATTCGCCAGAGCGCCTGCTCGCTGGCCGCGAGCGCCGCCGGTTGCGACGTGCTCGTCGCGTTGCCTTGCGCGTCGCGCAGGCTCATCGCGGCGCCGTCGTGCCGGGCGGCTCCGGCCACGGCCGCGACGCGGGCCGCATCGCTTCCCATGCGGCGGCGATCTGCAGCACGCCGAGGTCGTCGTGCCGCTTGCCGGCGATCTGCAGGCCGATCGGCAGGCCGGCGCGCGTCTGGCCGCAGTCGATGCTCGCGGCCGGCTGCTCGCTCATGTTGTAGGCGACGGTGAAGCCGATGTGCTCGAGCGGCCGCCCGGGATCGTCGGTCGGCGAGGCAAGCTCGGCGGCGAAGGCGGGGATCGGCGCGGTCGGCGAGAGCACGAAGTCGAAGCGACGATGCGCGGCGACGGCGGCGTCGCGCATCGTCCCCATCTGGCTGTAGCCGACAAAGACCTGCTCGGCGCTGAGCGTGGCGCCGCGCGCGACCCAGTCGCGGATGAAAGGCAGCACCTTGGCGCGACGCTCTTCCGGCAGGCGCGAGAAATCGAGCCACGAGCGCATGCGCCAGAAGTTGTCGATGCCGTCGAGCATGGCGCGCGTGAGGAAGGGCGAGATGGTTTCGACCTCTGCACCGGCCGCCGCGAAGCGATCGGCCGCGGCCTGCACCGCTGCGCGGATCTCGGGATCGACCGGCAGGCCGGCACCGGCATCGAGCAGGAGGCCGATCTTCAGGCCGCGCAGGTCGCGCTCGAGGTGCGACCAGGCGATGTCCTGCGCCGGCAGGCTCATCGTGTCGCGATCGTCGGGCTGCGCCAGCACGCGCACCAGCAACGCCGCGTCGGCGACGCTGCGCGTCATCGGCCCGGCGCAGCGGCCGGCATAGGGCGGATCGATCGGGATCCGGCCGAGGCTCGGCTTCAGCGTGAAGATGCCGCACCAGGCGGCCGGCAGGCGCAGCGAGCCACCGATGTCGGTGCCGACGTGCAGCGGCCCGTAGCCGGCCGCGACCGCGGCGCCGGCGCCGGCGCTGCTGCCGCCCGGGCCTTTGCTCAGGTCCCAGGGGTTGCGTGCCAGCTTGTGAAAGCTCGACAGCCCCGACGACAGCATGCCGTAGTCGGGCATCGTCGTCTTGCCGACGATCACGGCGCCCGATTCGCGCATGCGTGCGGCCGGCGGCGCGTCGTGGGCGGCCGGCGTCAGCAGCGTCGCTGCGGTGCCGAGCGGCACCGGCGTGCCGCGCGTGGCGATGTTCTCCTTGATCATCGACGGCACGCCGTCAATCGCGCCGAGCGGCTCGCCCTTCAGCCAGCGCGCTTCGGAATCGCGTGCGGCAGCGAGCGCGCCCTCGGCGTCGAGCGCATAGCTCGCGCAAAGCCGCGGCTCCCATGCGGCGATGCGTGAAAGCACCGCCTTCGTCGCCTCGACCGGCGAGAGCTCGCGCCGGCGATAGAGCGCGACCAGCGCGGTCGCGGCGAGGTCGTGCAGCGCCGTCATATCGCCCCTGTGATCCTGAACGAAGTGAAGGGTCTCATCGCCGCCATCGAGATCCTTCGCTTCGCTCAGGATGACGAGGCTTCGCTCACTGCCAGCTCAGCGCGCCGAGGTCGTTGCCGAAGATCGGCGAGCTGCTCCACATGCCTTTGAGCTTCTTGTTGCCCACCGCGAACTGCGGCAGCTGGAACAGGTAGGCATTGACGCTGTCGTTGGCGAGCTGGCGCTGGATATCGCCGAGCAGCTTGAGGCGGCCCTTCTGGTCGGCGGTCGAGTTGTAGGCGGCGAGCAGGTCCTTGTAGGCCTTGGAGTCGTAGCCGTAGTAGTAGGCCGGATCGGCGTAGCGGTCGAAGTCGAGCGGCTCGACATGGCTGATCACGGTCAGGTCGAAATTGCCCTTGAACGCACCCGAAAGCCACTGTGCCCACTCGACGTTCTCGATCTTGGCGACGACGCCGACCTTGGCGAGCTGCGAGGCGATGATCTCGCCGCCCTTTCGCGCATAGGCCGGCGGCGGCAGCGTCAGCGTCACGTTGAGCGGCACAGCGACGCCGGCTTCCTTGAGCAGCGCCTTGGCCTTTTCCGGGTTGTACGGATTGACGCCCGTGAGGTCGACGTAGCCGGCGTCGCTCGGCACCATGTGGCTGCCGATCGGCGTGCCGAAGCCCTCCTGCGCGCCGTCGATGAGCGCCTTGCGGTCGATCGCGGCGGCGAGGGCGCGGCGCACCCGCACGTCGTCGAAGGGCTTCTTCTTGTTGTTGATCGTCATGATCGTCTTGCCCTCGGTGCCGCCGACGGTGACCGAGAAGCGCGGATCGTTCTGGAACTGCTTCAGGCTTTCGAGCGCGCCGAAGCGCGGCATGCCGTCGATGTCGCCGGCGAGCAGGCCCGCGACCTGCGCCGCCGAGTCGTTGATGAAGCGGAAGGTCACCTTCTTCATCGCCACCTTGGCGGCGTCGCGGTACTGGTCGTTCTTCACCAGCGTGATCGACGAGCCCTTGGCCCAGGTGTCGAACTTGAACGGGCCGGTGCCGATCGGCTTGGTGGCGGTGCTCGGCGCGCTCTTCGGATCGAGGATGACGGCGGTGTTCTCGCCCATACGGAACAGGAAGTTGCCGTCGGCGTTGTTGAGCACGACGATGACCGTCGACGGATCGGGCGCGCTGACGCTGCTGATGTTGTCGAACACCGCCTTCTTCGCCTTGTTGGTCGAGCCCGGCGCCTTGGCGCGCTCGAAGCTGAACTTGACGTCGCTCGAGCTGAAGGGTTCGCCGTCGTGGAACTTGACGCCCTTTCTCAGCTTGAAGGTGTAGACCTTGCCGTCGGGATCGGTGGTCCAGCTTTCG
>JANXXS010000336.1 GCA_025350505.1 Burkholderiales bacterium | reverse complement strand
GTCGCGCCGCTCGAGCACGCTCTTCGTCGCCGAGAGGCGCATCTGCTCGATGTGCTCGTTGATCGCGCTGTCCTTCTCGATGAAGAGATCGCGCTGCGGCACGTAGGCCTCGGGCTGGTAGTAGTCGTAGTAGCTGACGAAATACTCGACCGCATTCTTCGGAAAGAACTCGCGGAACTCGCTGTAGAGCTGCGCGGCCAGTGTCTTGTTCGGCGCGAAGACGATCGCGGGGCGGCCGACCTGGGCGATGACGTTGGCCATCGTGAAGGTCTTGCCCGAGCCGGTCACGCCCAGCAAGGTCTGGAAGCTCAGGCCGTCGCGGATCCCGTCCACCAGGCCCTTGATCGCGAGCGGCTGGTCGCCGGCCGGCTCGTAGGGCTTGAACAGCTGGAACGGCGAGTCCGGGAACGTGACGAATTCGCCTTCCGGCTGCACAGCAGGTGTTTCGACGAGGGCGAGATCGGCAATTTCGGACATGGCAGATAAAATCAGGGTGCTTCGTCGCAATCGAGCGAAACCGGACACGGTAACGCAAAGCCCTCTCGGGGGCAAAGGCGCGGGGCGCCCCGGATAGCGTCGCAGATGGCGCCGCCGCGCCGGTTTCCAAGCTTGCCGCGCCACTCACCTTAGGACAGATGCCGATGCCCTCGCTCTTCGACGCCATCGAGATGGCGCCCCGCGACCCGATCCTGGGCCTGAACGAGCAATTTCTCGCCGACCCGAACCCGGCCAAGGTCAACCTCGGCGTCGGCGTCTATTTCGACGAGAACGGCAAGCTGCCGATCCTGCGCTGCGTGCGCGCTGCCGAAGAAATGATGATCGAGTCGCCCAAGCCGCGCGGCTATCTGCCGATCGACGGCATCGCCGCCTACGACGCGGCGACGCAGGCCTTGGTGTTCGGTGCCGACCATCCGGCGCGCAAAGCCGGCCGCATCGCCACGGTGCAAGCGGTGGGCGGCACCGGCGGCCTGAAGGTCGGTGCCGACCTGCTGCAACGCATGAACCCGAAAGCCAAGGTGCTCATCAGCGAGCCGAGCTGGGAGAACCATCGCGCCCTGTTCGAAGGCGCCGGCTTCGCGGTCGAAACCTACCCCTACTACGAAGCCGACCGCCACGACGTCGACTTCCCGGCCATGTTGGCGGCGCTGCAAGGCGCACCGGCCGGAACGATCGTCGTCCTGCACGCCTGCTGCCACAACCCGACCGGCTGCGACCTGACGCCGGCGCAATGGAACGAGCTCGTTCCGGTGCTGGTCGAGCGTCGCCTCGTACCCTTTCTCGACATGGCCTACCAGGGCTTCGGCGACGGCATCGCCGAAGACGGCCTGGCGGTGCAGCTCTGCCTCTCTGCCGGCCTCGATTTCTTCGTCGCGACGAGCTTTTCGAAGAGCTTCTCGCTCTACGGCGAGCGCGTCGGCGCGCTGTCGGTGGTCTGCGCCTCGGCCGACGAGGCGGCGCGCGTGCTGAGCCAGCTCAAGCGCGTCATCCGCACCAACTACTCCAACCCGCCGACGCATGGCGCCGCCGTCGTCGCCCATGTGCTCTCGACGCCGGCCTTGCGCACGATGTGGGAAGAAGAGCTCGCCGGCATGCGCGAGCGCATCAAGCGCATGCGAGTCGAGTTGCGGCGCAAGCTCGAAGCCGCGGGAGCACGCATCGACACCGCCTTCATCACCCAGCAGCGCGGCATGTTCAGCTACTCGGGGCTGAACAAGGCGCAGATGGAGCGCCTGCGCCAGGAGTTCGGAATCTATGGCGTCGATTCGGGGCGGATCTGCGTGGCCGCCCTGAATGACAAGAACCTCGACGCCGTCGTCGCCGCCATCGTCAAAGTCGGCAGCTGAGGAACCCCCTTCCATGATGCTCTACGAGTGGTATGAAGCGCAGCGCGCGCTGCTCAGCCCGTTTTCCGAGTTCGCCAGCGCCTCGTCCAAGCTCTACAACCATCCGCTCTCGCTGTTCGCCCACACGCCGATGGCGCATCGCGTCTCGGCCGGGCTCGAGCTGATGCATCGGCTCGCCAAGGACTACGAAAAGCCGCAGTTCAACATCCGCTCCATACAGATCGACGGCAACGAGGTCGCTGTGCACGAGCAGGTGGCGATCGAGAAGGCGTTCTGCCGTCTGCTCCGCTTCAAGCGCTTCACCGACGACCTGCCAACGCTCCAGCGCATCAAGGCGCAGCCGACCGTGCTGGTCGTGGCGCCGCTCTCGGGCCACCATTCGACCTTGCTGCGCGACACCGTGCGCGAGCTGCTGAAGGAGCATAAGGTCTACCTCACGGACTGGACCGACGCGCGCATGGTCCCCGAAGACAAGGGGCCGTTCCACCTCGACGACTACGTCGCCTATATCCAGGAATTCATCCGCCACATCGGCCCCGAGGTCAACGTGATCTCGGTCTGCCAGCCGACCGTGCCGGTGCTTGCCGCGATCTCGCTGATGGCCAGCAACGGCGAAGCAACGCCGCGCACGATGACGATGATGGGCGGGCCGATCGACGCGCGAAAGAGCCCGACCGCGGTCAACAACCTGGCCATGAACAAGAGCCATTCCTGGTTCGAGAACAACGTCATCTACCGGGTGCCGGTCAACTACCCGGGCGCCGGCCGGGCGGTCTATCCGGGCTTCTTGCAGCATGCCGGATTCATCGCCATGAATCCCGATCGACATCTGAAGTCGCACTACGACTATTTCCTCGACCTGATCCGCGGCGACGACGAGAAGTCCGAATTCCATCGCGACTTCTACGACGAGTACAACGCCGTCCTCGACATGCCCGCCGAGTACTACCTCGACACCATCAAGACCGTGTTCCAGGACTTCGCGCTCGTCAACGGTCGCTGGGAGGTGAAGGGCCAGCTGGTTCGCCCGCAGGACATCAAGACGACCGCCCTGCTCACCATCGAAGGCGAGCTCGACGACATCTCCGGCGCCGGGCAGACGCGCGCCGCGCATGCCCTGTGCACCGGCGTGCCGGCCGAGCGGCAGTTCCACTACGACTTGGTCGGCGCCGGCCACTACGGCATCTTTGCCGGCCGTCGCTGGCGCGAGAAGGTCTATCCGAAGGTGCGCGACTTCATCGCCGCGTACCAGGGCGTGGCCGCTGCCGAGAAGCCGAAGCGGCGCGCCGCGGCGGTGGCAGGGACATCGGACGCGGACGCGCCGCCGAGAAAGGCACGCGCGCGCGCGCGCCGCAAGCGCGAGACCGCCTGAGCGACACGATGGCCGCGGCCTCGTCGCTCGCCAACCGGCTGGAAGACGCCCTGCCGCAGACGCAATGCACGCGCTGCGGCTATGCCGATTGCCGCGCCTACGCCGAGGCCATCGCCGCAGACGAAGCCGACGTGAACCGCTGCCCGCCCGGCGGCGCCGAAGGCGTGTTGCGGCTGTCGCGCGTCGCCGGTCGGGCGGCATCGCCGCTGGACCCTGACTGCGGCTTCGAGGCGGCGCGCGCGGTCGCCGTCGTCGACGAGGACGCCTGCATCGGCTGCGCGCTCTGCCTGAAGGCCTGCCCGGTCGACGCCATCGTCGGCGCCGGCAAGCGCATGCACACCGTCATCGAGGTCCTTTGCACCGGCTGCGAGCTGTGCCTGCCGGTCTGCCCGGTCGACTGCATCGCGATGGTCGGCGTGAGCGGCGAAGCGACCGGCTGGAACGCCTGGAGCGCCGAGCAGGCCGACGTCTCGCGAAGCCGCTACGCCGAGCATCGGCGCCGCGAAGCCGGCGACGCGAGAACCGCGCTGGCCGCGGCCGCGGCGACATCGGATGCATCGAAGCGGCGCGCCGTCGCCGCCGCCGTGGCCCGGGCCCGCAGCGCCCGGACCACGTCCTGAGCCCGCCAGGGAACGACGCATGGACGATGCCGCCATCGTGTCTTTCTTCGAGACGCTGCGCGCCGCCAACCCCGAGCCGGCGAGCGAGCTCGAGTACGCGAGCGTGTTCGAACTGCTCGCCGCCGTGCTGCTCTCGGCGCAGGCCACCGACCGCGGCGTCAACAAGGCGACGCGCGCCCTCTTCGCCGTCGCGCCGACGCCGCAGAAGATGCTCGCCCTCGGCCTGCCCGCGCTCGAGAACGCGATCAAGACGATCGGCCTCTTCCGCACCAAGGCGAAGAACCTTTTCGCGACCTGTCGCATCCTGGTCGAAGAGCACGGCGGCCACGTGCCGCGCACGCGCGAGGCGCTCGAAGCGCTGCCGGGGGTCGGCCGCAAGCCCGCCAACGTCGTGCTCAATGTCGCTTTCGGCGAATCGACGCTGGCCGTCGACACGCACGTCTTTCGCGTCGCCAACCGCACCGGCCTGGCGGTCGGCCGTACGCCGCTGGAGGTCGAAACCCGCCTCGTCGCGCGCGTGCCCGAGCCCTTTCTGCAGCATGCGCACCACTGGCTGATCCTGCACGGCCGCTACGTCTGCCTGGCGCGCCGGCCGCTCTGCGAAGTCTGCGCCGTCGCGAAGTGGTGCGACTCGGCCCCGGCCTTTATCGCCGAAGCGAAATCGGCCTGACCAGCCTCAGCGCAGCAGGCCGTCGCGCTCGCGCCGAACCTCGTCGAGCGCCTCGCACATTGCCGCCGCACCGGCGACGATGCGCGGTCCCTGCCGGCTGATGGCGTCGCCGTTGAGGGTGTAGAACCAGCGTCCCTTGGTCGCGGCGAGATCGGGATAGCGGCGCCACGTCGCGAAGGCAGCGGCGTGGATGTCGCGGCGCACCAGCGTCGAGCCGCCGAGCTCGTCGGCGGTGAGCACGGCCTCCGGATCGGCCGCCAGCACCGACTCGGTCGCCACCTGCGGTACCAGCGGCGCGAGCGCCGCGAACACGTTGCGGCCGCCGCACAGCTCGATCACCTCGCTGACGATCTGGCGTCGATTGACGGTCATGAGCGGGCTCGACCACACCTGGTAGAACACGCGCACTTCCCTGTCCTTCGCATGCCGGCGACGCAGCGCGGCGAGCGCATCGCGCATCGAATCGGCGGCCGGCCCGGCCACCGCTTCCTTGCCGAGCACGCGACCAAGTCGCTCGATCGCCAGCGCCACCTCGTCGAGCCGCTGCGGTTCGAGGCGGAACAGGCGGAGTCCGGCCGCCTCGAGCTGGTCGAGCTCGCGGTTGGTGTTGCCGTGGCGCCAGACGACGACGAGGTCGGGCTTGAGCGCGACGATGCGCTCGACGTCGAGCCTGGCCGCGTCGCCGATGCGCGGAATCGTCTGCGTCGCGCCCGGGTAGTTGCTGCTCGAATCGGCGGCGACGACGGCATCGCCGCCGCCGGCCGCGAAGACCAGTTCCGTGAGGCTGGGGGCAAGCGTGACGACGCGACGGGCCGGGCGCTCGAAGGCCAGCACGTGGCCCGCATCATCGGTCTCGACGAAGCCTGTCGCCTGTGCCGCCACGCCGACCAGGGCAACGCCGATCGAGACCGTAGCGCGCAGCAGGCCGTTCGATCTAGATCGCATCGCGATCCGCTCCGGCATCGATCATGAAGCGCCGCGCGCCATGCAGCTCGATCGTCTCGATCGCCACGCCGAACACCGCCGAGAGTCGCTCCGCCGTCATGACGCTGGCGCAGGGGCCGCAGACCGCGCTGCCGCGTCCATCGAGGAGGATGCAGTGCTGGCCGAGGTCCCAGGCAAGATCGAGGTCGTGCAGGCTGGCGACGACGGCGCCGCCGCGCCGCGCATGGTCGACCAGCACGTCGAGAAGCAGGCGTTGATGCGCCGGATCGAGGTGCGACGCCGGCTCGTCGAGCAGGAGCAGCGGCGCGCCCTGCAGCAAGGCGGTGGCGATGGCGACACGCTGCCGCTCGCCGCCGGAAAGGCTTTGCACGTCGACGCCGGCGAGGCGACTGAGGTCGAGCCGGTCGAGCACCGCGTTCGCCTCTGCGGCGTCGCCGTCGGCCGGGCCGTTGGCGCACCAGCCGAAGGAGCGGTCGCGCGCCAGCAGCGCGGTTTCGCGCACGGTCGCGGGGAACGGGTCGGACCAGAACTGCGGACTCCAGGCGCGGCGATCGGCGAGCTCAGCCGCTTGCCACGCAGCGAGTTCACGACCGTCGATCCGGATCTCGCCGGATGCGCTCGGAAAGACGCCTGCGAGCGCGGCGAGCAGCGACGACTTGCCGGCGCCGTTCGGCCCGATCACGACCCAGCGCTCGCCGCCGCCGACCCGAAAGTCGAGCGCGCCGAACAGGTCGCGCCCGCGGGTCACGCCGCCGGCTTGAAGGTGCAGGTCCGACACCAGAAGATCGACGCCGATCGTGACTCGCTCCGGCGCCGCGCTCATCCGCCTCGACTCCCACGCGGACGATGCAGCAGCATGGCGATGAAGCTCGGCACGCCGATCGCGGCGGCGAGCACGCCGACCGGCAACTGCACCGGCGCGACGACCGTGCGCGCCGCGGCATCGACCATCACGACGAAGGCGCCGCCGACGAGAGCGCTGGCGGGCAGCAGCAGCACCGCCGGGCGCACGCCCAGAAGGCGCAGTGCATGCGGAACGACCAGGCCGACGAAGCCGATCGCGCCGGCCGTCGCCACGGCCGCCCCCGTGGCGATCGCCGCCGCGACGATGGTCAGGATTCTTCGCCGCGCGACCGGTACGCCGAGCGTCGCCGCCCAGGCGTCGCCCCGCGCCAGCCAGTCGAGCTGGCGGGCGGTCGGCCAGACGATCGCCAGAGCCACGGCCAGCGCCAGCCAGACGATCTCCCAGTGTGCGGCGCCGTTGAGGTCGCCGAGCAGCCAGAACACCATGCCGCGCAACTGGCCCTGCTCGGCGAGAGTGAGGATCAGCGAGACCAGCGCCGAGCAGCCCGAGCCGATCATGACGCCGACCAGCAGCAGCGCGGTCGCGCTCTCGCCCTGCGCGACCGAAGCCGGCCCGGCCAGTCGACGCCCCATCAATCCGAACAGCAGCATCGCCGCGAGGAACGCGCCGGTCGCCGCGCCCGCCGCGATGCTCCATTCGGACAACGCGCCGGCGCTACCGCTTGCGACCAGGATGGTGCCGAGCGCGCCCACCGCCGCACCGCCGGCGACGCCGAGCACGTACGGGTCGGCCAGCGCATTGCGCGTCAGCAGTTGCATGAGCGCGCCGGAGACCGCGAGCGCAGCGCCGGCGCCGAAGCCGGACAGGACCCGCGGCACGCGGATCTGCCAGAAGATCTCGGCCGACGCGGCACCGATGCCGGTCGAGCCGGCAAGCACGCCGAGCCCGCACGCGCCTACCGCCGCGACGGCGGAGAGGGCGAGTGCACGACGTGCCTGCATGCGCGAGCCTACAGTCCTTGGCCGTCGAAGCGCACGCCGATCCATGCCTGCCGGCCCAGGCCCTGGTAGTCGCGCAGGGGTTCGACGCGATGGTCAAGCGCATTGAGCAGCTTGGCCTCGAGCCGCCATTGCGGCAGGAAGCGCCAGGTGGCGCGCAGGTCGAGCAGCGCGTAGCCGCCGAGGACGACGCCGTCGGGCCGGGAACCGACGTCGAGCAGCGAGCCGCCGATGCTCCAGGCGCCGATCGCGTAGTCGGCGGCCAGCGTCTCCTGATGCGCGGCGCGGCGTGCCAGGCGAACGCCGGTGTCGGCGTCGACGGCATCGAGGAGGTCGGCCGTGCCGCGAACTTCGAGGTCGCCCCAGCGTTGGCCGATGCTCAGGGTGGCGCCCTGCAGGCGCGCGCGCGAGGTGTTGGCGGCGCAACCGAAGAAGCCTTGCGGGCAGTCGGTTCCATTCGGGTCGGGATCGAAGCCGATCATGTCTCGCACGCGGTTGCGATAGAGGGTGAGCGCGGCGCTCGTCGTCCCCGATTGCCAGTTCGCACCGACCTCCATGCTGCGGCCGCGCTCCGGCTTGATCGTCGCGATGCCGAAGAACGGATAGCTGGTGTCGTTGAAGGTCGGTGCGCGAAAGCTGGTGCCGGCGAGCGCGCGCAGCTTCAGGCCCGGGACGACCTCGTAGTTGACGCCGAGCCGGCCGGTCGTGTTGTCGCCGTAGGCTGAGTTGGCGTCGCGACGCAGATCGGCCTGCACGCCGAAGGCCGCGAACCGGCCCGAATAGCCGACGACGAAAGCGCTGTTGTGGCGTCGCAGCGCGTCGGTGAACCCATCGCCCGTGGCGCGCTCGCGGAGGTACTCGTAGGCAAGCACGAGCTGCTGGTCGGCACCGAGGTTCAGCGCGTTCTGCCAGGTCGCCTGGTCGCGCTCGGTCTTAAAGCGGCTGATCGTCATGCCGCCGCTCTTCGAGTCGTCGACGCTGTTCGCGAGTTGCAGGCTGGTCGTCCACACCGGCGAGATGGTGCCGCGGTAGTCGATCGCGGCGACCCGCGTCGTCAGGCGGGTGCGAAAGTCGGCCGATGGATCGGGATTGAACTCGGCGTCGAAGTCGGCCGAGTCGTATTGCGAATTCAGGTGCGTTTCGAGGATGCCGACGCCGATGCGGTGACCGGCCGCCGGGGTGTAACCGAGGCGCAGGTTGCCGAAGTTGCGCGAATAGCCGTCGGCATCGGGATTGAAGATGCCGAACTGCGCGCCTGGTCGGGTCGCCGAGACGCCGCGGCTGCTGTCGCGGCCGAGCGCGGCGGCGTAGTCGAAGCCGCCCTGCGAGCCGCTCACGCCGAGATCACCGTGCCGGGATCGGTAGCCGCCGATGACGACGCCACCCGTCACGCGTGGGCTGCCCTCGCCGCGCCGCGTGTAGATCTGGATGACGCCGCCGACGCCGTCGGCGCCGTAGAGGCTCGATGCCGGCCCGCGCAGCACCTCGATGCGATCGATCTGCGCCAGGCTCAGCGCTTCGAACTCGGCCTGGCCGAGCGTGGCCGAGCCGACGCGAACGCCGTCGATGAATACCAGCGTGCCGTTCGTGCTGATGCCGCGAACGAAGTAGCCCGACGGCTGTCCCGGGCCGCCGTTGCGCGCAAGCTGGATGCCGGCGGCGCGGCGCAGCAGGTCTTCGACCGAGTCGGCGGTCGTGTTGCGGATCGTCTCGGCATCGATGACGACGATGTCGGCGCTGCTGCGGCTCAGCGCCAGCGGCTCGCGCGTGCCGACGATGGCCACCGGATCGAGCTGGGTTTGCGCCGAAGCGGCGAGCGGAAGAAGGACGAGGCAAAGCAGGCGGCACGCGGCGATCGGCGTGCGCAGCCCTTGGCGAAGGTTCAACATGGTGGAAAGGACCGAACGAGGCACGCGTCCCGCTTCCCCGCGGGCACGTGCGACATGGCCGACGCACGAAGCTTCGGCCCCTCGTTGGCCGGTATCCGGGCTGGCGGAGCGACCCCGGCGACCTTCCCGGAAGCGCGAGCTTCCAGTGGCATGTGCACCAGGATTGAAGTCGGGCCCTTCGAGAGGCCCGGCTTCGTCCGACGTACCGTTGCGGGGGCAGCGCGGATTGGGTGGCGTTTGCGCGCCACGTTCCGCTTCCCGTTTAACCGCGAAGGCATGAACGCCTTCACGAGCACCAACGTTTCGCATTCTAAGCAACGCGGTCGGCGGGGAGCCGACGCCTACAATTCGCTACCGACTTTTGCCGGAGCGCCATGTCCCAGATCGAAGAACTCGCCGACCGGGTCGAGCGGCTGCTCTTGCGGCACGCCGAATTGCAGCGCACAAACGCATTGCTCGAGCAACAGGTTGCCACCGTGGCGCACGAACGCGACAGCCTC
>JANXXS010000333.1 GCA_025350505.1 Burkholderiales bacterium | reverse complement strand
GCTGGTTGCCACGCAGGCACGTCTGCTCGACGCGCTCTGGCCGCTGCTCGTGCCCGGCGGCCGTCTCCTCTATTGCACCTGCTCGCTGTTCAAGGCCGAAGGGCAGGCGCAGATCGACGCTTTTTTGCAACGGCGCAGTGACGCCTTCATCCCCGCGTCACCGCCTTCGCCGGGGCACCTGCTGCCGCTGCCCGACAATGACGAGACGCGGCCGGCGCCCGCGCCTGCAGCGTCGGCCGACGGCTTTTTCCTGACGCTCATCGCGAAACACCGAGTCACCACGAACCCATGACCCTGCCGCCGCCGCCCGGCTCGTTGCGCCGCCGCAGCCTGCTGCGCGCGCTCGGTGTCGCGGCGTTGCGAGCGCTGCCGGGTTGGGGCACGGCGACGGCGTTGTTCGGCGGCTCGCTGCCGGCGCGCGCCTCGACGCCGGAGCTGACCGTCTTCGACGTGAGCCGCGACGAGGATGGCGTCTACCTGAGCTACGCCGTCGACTTCGACCTCGGCCGCGGTGTCGACGATGCGCTCGTCAAGTCGGTGCCGCTCTTTTTCGTCGCCGAGGCCGAGATCTTTCGCGACCGCTGGTACTGGCGCGACCGCCGCGTCGCCCACACCGTGCGCAGCTGGCGCATCGTCTACCAGCCGCTCACCTCGACCTACCGCGTGACGACGGTCGGCGGCCTGAGCCAGAACTACCCGACCCGCGTCGAGGCGATCGCCTCGTTCAGCCGCTTCGCGCGCTGGAAAATTGCCGAGCCCGGCCAGCTCGAGGAGGGCGGACGCCACTACCTCGAGTTCCAGTATCGGCTCGACACGTCCCAGCTGCCGCGGCCGATGCAGATCGGCATCAGCGGCGAGGCCGACTGGCAGCTCTCGGTCAAGCGCACGCTGCGCATCAACTGAGCCTCGGGACGCTGTTCACATGGCGTACGACGCCGGCCCTCCCCACCCCGCGCTGCCGCCGATGCCGCGGGCCAGCCGCTGGGCCTGGATCATCTCGACCGTGGCCGCGCTCGGCGCCGGCCTGGTGCTCGCGTTCCTGCTCTCGATCGCGACCAACAATCCGGCGCTCTACGAGCGCCACTACGTGTGGCTGTTCTGGGTCAACGTCGCCCTGGCCAGCCTGCTCGTCACGGTCATCGTCGTCGCCGGCGTGCGCCTGCTCTGGCGCGTCTCGCGCGGCCGATTCGGCAGCCGGCTGCTGCTCAAGCTGGCGGCGATCTTTGCCCTCGTCGGCGTCATTCCCGGCGTGCTCATCTACACCGTCAGCTACCAGTTCGTGTCGCGCTCGATCGAGAGCTGGTTCGACGTCAAGGTGGAAGGCGCGCTCGATGCCGGCCTCAACCTCGGCCGCGGCACGATCGACTCGATCGTCGCCGAGCTGGGCACCAAGACGCGGCTCGCCGCCGAGCGACTGGGCGAGGCCGCGGGGCCGGCCGAGCCGCTGCGCCTGGAGCGCTTGCGCGAGCAGCTCTCGGCGCAGGAAGTCGGCGTTGTCGGCAGCGCCGGCCAGAGCCTGTTCACGACCGGCTCGTCGACCTCGGGGCTGATGCCGGAGCGGCTCTCGCAATCGTTGCTGCGCCAGGTGCGCACGCAGCGCGTCTTCAGCCAGGCCGAGGGCCTGGACGAAGACGCCGCCGCGGCCGGCACGGTGGCGCGGGTGCGCGCCGTCGCCCTCATTCCGAGCACCAACTTCGCGCTCGGCGAGCAGGAGCGCTATCTCGTCGTCACGCAGTCGATCGCGCCGGCGCTGGCCGCTAACGCCTTGGCCGTGACCAGCGCCTACCGCGAGTACCAACAGCGCGCGCTGGCGCGCTCGGGACTGCGCAAGATGTACATCGGCACGCTGACGCTCTCACTGGTGCTCGCGGTGTTCGGCGCGCTGCTGCTCGCGGTCGCGCTCAGCAACCAGCTGGCGCAGCCGCTGCTGCTACTGGCCGAGGGCGTCGAGCAGGTGGCGCGCGGCGACTTCAGCTCGAAGACCGTCTTCAGGTCGCGCGACGAGCTGGGCGGCCTGACGCGATCGTTCGCCGAGATGACCGAGCAGCTTTCCGACGCGCGCGAGCTGGTGCATCGCAGCGTCGTCCAGGTCGAGGGCGCGCGCGCCAACCTGCAGACCATCCTCGACAACCTGACCGCCGGCGTGATCGTGTTCGACCGCCACGGCAACATCGACACCGTCAATCCCGGCGCGACGCGCATCCTGCGGTTGCCGCTGTCGGCCTGGCGCGGCCGCCGGCTCGACGAAGTGACCGGCCTCGGCGCCTTCGGCCAGGCCGTCTGGCAGCGCTTCGAGTTGCACGCGGCCAGCCCCGAGGCGGGAGAGCGCGATCACTGGCAGGACTCGTTCGAGCTGCAGACCGGCGGCGTGCCCGGCGGCGAGCGGCCGTCCATTACCCTCCTGGTACGCGGCGCGGCGATGCCGCAAGGGGCGCGGCTGATGGTCTTCGACGACATCACCGAACTCGTCTCGGCGCAGCGGGTCGAGGCCTGGAGCGAGGTGGCGCGCCGCCTCGCGCACGAGATCAAGAACCCGCTCACGCCGATCCAGCTCTCGGCCGAGCGGCTGCAGTTCAAGCTCGCGCCCAAGCTCGAAGGCACCGACCAGGCGATGCTGAAGCGATCGGTCGACACCATCGTCAACCAGGTGCAGGCGATGAAGACGCTGGTCAACGAGTTCCGCGACTACGCGCGCCTGCCGGCATCGCAGCTCGAGCCGCTCGACCTGAACGACCTGGTCGGCGAAGTGTTGGGCCTGTACGGATCGGCGCAGGAAGCAGGGCGCCTGCATGCCGAGCTGGGCGAGGACCTGCCGGCGATCGTCGGCGACGGTACGCAGCTGCGCCAGGTGATCCACAACCTGTTGCAGAACGCGCTCGACGCCGTCGCCGAGCGCAGCGACGGCCGCGTGCGCGTTTGTACCGAGGTGGCGGCCAACGAGCAGGGCGAAGTTCGCGCCGTGCGCCTGATCGTCATCGACAATGGGCCCGGTTTTTCCGAAAAGGTCTTGAAGCGCGCCTTCGAGCCGTATGTGACGACGAAGACGAAGGGAACCGGTCTCGGCCTGGCCGTGGTCAAGAAGATCGCCGACGAGCACGGCGCGCGCATCCGCATCGTCAACCTCGGCTCGAGCGGCGAGGCTGCGAACGGCGAGGCGCCTGGCGTGCCGCGCGGCGCGCAAGTTTCGCTATCATTTTCAAAACTAGCCCCGGTGCAACGCGCCGAGGCGGCAGGGATCGCGGCGCGGGCCCGATCTCACTGAAAGGTTCATGGCCACCATTCTTGTCGTCGACGACGAACTGGGCATTCGCGCGCTGCTGTCGGAGATCCTTGCCGACGAAGGCCACACGGTCGAGCTGGCGGAAAACGCGGCGCAGGCACGCGCCTGCCGCGAACGCATTCGCCCCGACCTCGTGCTGCTCGACATCTGGATGCCCGACGTCGACGGCATCACGCTGCTCAAGGAGTGGGGCACCTCGGCGCAGCTCTCGATGCCGGTGATCATGATGAGCGGGCACGGCACCATCGACACGGCGGTCGAGGCGACCAAGTTCGGCGCCATGGCCTTTCTCGAAAAGCCGATCACCTTGCAGAAGCTGCTCCGCGCCGTCGAGCAGGGGCTGGCCAAGCCGGCCTCGCGCGTCAACACGTCGCCTGGCGCGGCGGCGAGCGAGCCCGGCCTGACGGTCGAGGCGGCGATGACCGGCGGCGCCATGCCGCCCGCGGTGCCGGTGATGCTCGGGCCGCAGCCCGAGCAGAGCTTCGATCTCGACCGGCCGCTGCGCGAGGCGCGCGACGCCTTCGAGAAGAGCTACTTCGAGTTCCACCTCGCGCAGGAAAACGGCAGCATGACGCGCGTCGCCGAGAAGACCGGCCTCGAGCGCACCCACCTCTACCGCAAGCTCAAGCAGTTGGGCGTCGACCTCTCGCGCAACAAGCGAACGGCGGCCTGAGGGCCGGCCTCGCGGCTGTCAGCCTGAGCGCAGCGAAGGATCTCGCCCTTCAAGGCAGGCAAGCCACCTGCATATAATCAACGGCTCACGGCCAAGTAGCTCAGTTGGTAGAGCAGCGGACTGAAAATCCGCGTGTCGGTGGTTCGATTCCGCCCTTGGCCACCAGAATAAGTTCAACGCTGACAACGAGTTAGCAAAGGGCTGAAGAGGATGGGGCCTCGAAGGCTCAGATTCCTGGCAAAAATCTGGCAAGGGCAACAGGCGATGACTGCGCTTCACTGCGCTCGACCGCGCCGGAATGCGGGCCAACGAGAAGGCTATAACTGCACTGCACACGTGACTCCAATCCTTTGGAGTCGACGATGTACAGGAACCTTTCTTCAGACCGCGCCACAGCCCGGTCCCGTCTCGCCAAGCCGACCGGCCCGTCGAGCCTCTCTTCCTTGCAGTCCCTGGGGGTGTCCCGTGGCTGAGCCCTACCTGGAAGGCAAGCGCTGGGCGATGCGCACCCGCGTGGGCGGCCACGACATCCTCGTCTCCAAGCAGAAGACCAAGACCGCCGCCCGCGCGGAGATGTCGCGGCGCCTCGCCGAAATCGCCGGCGTCGGCAAGCCCAAGGGCCTCGGGCCGCACCGGACGACGCTCGGCCAGGCGTTGCAGGACTACGGCGTCGAGCGCCTCTCCTTCATGAAAGGAGCGAGACAGGAGGCCAACCGCATCAACAAGTACCTCCGGTCGCTCGGGTTGCGGACGCTGGTCGTTCAAGCGGTGTGCGCGGCAGAACGGCGCGCGGCCCCGGTTCTTGGCGACGGCGCGGATGCGGCCGATGACTTCGTCTGCTTTGACGTCACCCTGAGCCCGCCCGAGGCCGAGCGCGTCATCCCGGCCGGGCTGGGAGAGCACCGCCTGTCTCAGGAGCGCGCCACGTCACGGAGCGACCCGGTGCGCAAGCGCCTCGCCGCGATGCCGGTTGCCGAAGTGATGACGTATCACCTTCAGGAGCTGATTCTGAAGCTGCGTCGGGACAGGCTAAGCCCCGCCACCATCGGCCTGGAGCGGGCGCTGCTGCGGACCTTCTTCACCTACGCACGCTACAACTGGCACTGGTGCGCGCCGTCCGAGAATCCCGCGACGCATCTGCGGATGCCCAAGGTCAACAACGGGCGCGAGCGCGTGATGTCTGCTGAGGAGCAGTCGCGACTGGACGCAGCCATCCATGGCTGCCGCAATGCGCTGGTGGGCCCGGTGTTCACGTTGTTGACAGAGACTGCGATGCGCGCGTCAGAGCCGCTGGAGCAAGCGCTCTGGTCGGACGTCGACTGGAGCCGGAAGATTCTGACCTTGCGCGACGCAAAGGCCGGCAAGCGTGAGGTTCCGCTGTCACCCAAGGCCATCGGCGTGCTGGAGCGCCTGCGTGAGCTGGCAGGCTTCCCGGACCCGGGCGAGAAGCTGGTCAGCATCACGTATGAGGCCTTGAAGGCGGCCTGGAACGATGCCGGCGTGAGGGCTGGGGTGAAGAATCTGCACTTGCATGACCTGCGGCACACGGCCGCGACACGCATGGCTCTGAGGACGGGCAACGTGTTCCTGGTCAAGGCGTTGACCGGGCTCAAGACCATGGTGATGGTGGAGCGCTACGTCAACGTGAAAGCGGCTGACGTAGTCGCTGAGATGCATGCAGATGCTCGGAACGAAACTGTCGCGATGGAACCCGCGGTCGTCACGCGCCCGGCTGTCGAGTTGTCTCGCGCCATTCAAGCGAACGGTGCCGCCGCGGGCAACGTCGTCCATCTCGACTTCGGACGGCGGCGAAGCGCTTAGGCGCCGAGGCTCGGCTTGACTGGCCGCCGCGGCGGCCAGGCGAGGTTGGGGGCTGTGGGAGGCTCAGCGCTCCAACTGCGGGCTAGGAAGTCAACCGTCCAGGCGTGCACGCGCTCCTGCCCTGGCGGACGGGTGCGTGCGTCAAAAGGGAATCCTGACGCGGCAGCCGCTCGCAGGGTCAGCGTCCGGCCCGCGGAGCTCGCCGGCTCTCTGGGGCTTGGGACACCATCGGCGTCCATGCCTCTTGGGCACCAAAAATCCTGATGGTCCAGCCGTGCACCGCCGCTTCCGACCAGTACATGTACTTGCCCACCCGGACGCCCTTGGGAAACTGCTCCGAATTCACCATGCCTTCGAGAGTTCGCTGCGACAGGTTGAGCCGCTCGCAGACAGTTTGCTTGGTCAGCAATATCGGAAAGGCGTGGGGCGTCATGTGTTCACCGGCGAAGGAGGGAACACGTACAGGACGTCGTTTTATCCGTCGCCGTCAGGCGCCGCTCTGAACTCTGTAGTAAAGCAGAAAGCCTATTTACCAAGGAATTGAAAGAGAGGCGCCGTCGATACTCCGCTCCGTTCACCGACCAGTTTGGAATTCGCCATGACAACCACACCCGAGAGACGCAGCGCCCAGTCCGTCCGTCGCCAGTCCGTACCGCGCTACACGTCGGCCATGAAGATGGCTCGCCACTACACCGTTTCGGAGGAGGACCTCGACCGCTATCTCGACCGCTACCAAGGTGCCGACCAGAGCCTCCTTTGCACTCCAGCAAACATCTTGGAACCACTCCTGAGAAGAGTCGTGGCCTCGATGAGCGGAGTGTTCACGACGATGGAGTTGAGGCGGTACGTGCATTGGTGGCGATGGCATGACCAAGGCAAGCCGCGCGCGGTCCCAGCCGACTTGATTCGAAAGCTCGACGCCTTGTCGAGTATCCAGGGAGCAGCGCTCGAAAACGTCTTCCTGACCGCTTGGTAGTATGAGCCGGGGCGCGGCATCTATATGCAGGAGTTCCGCTATCTCGCTGGGTGGACGAGACGTTCCACGAAAGCCATCCGTTAGGCGGCGGGCAGCATGGGTAAGCACATCGGCGTTGATGGCTGCAGAGCTGGATGGATTACTGTCACCGACGACGGAGGACGGCTTACCTTCCGGATTTTCACGACGATGCGCGAGTTGCTCCATGCATTTCCGGAGGCCGAGCTGGTCCTCGTCGATATTCCCATTGGACTGCCTTGGCGGGAGTGCCCCACGCGACCGTGTGACTTCGAAGCACGGAAGCTCTTGGGGACGCCACGTTCGTCAAGTGTTTTTCCAGCACCTTGTCGGGCCGCTGCCTACGCGCCAAACGTCACTGAAGGTCGTGCCAGCAATGTGGCTGAGGTCAACAAGAGTCTCTCTGCGCAAGCGTGGGGAATCTGCCGGAAGATTGCGGAGACCGATGAGCTCATGCGCCGCGATAGTCGGGCTAGAAAAGTCGTGCGTGAGGTGCATCCAGAACTGTGTTTCTGGGCCCTGAATCAGTGCCGGGCAATGGCTCATCCCAAGAGCACGAAGGAGGGTCAGCGCGAGCGGGAATCGGTCCTGATGCGGCACGAACCGCAGACGGTCGCTCTGCTGGCGACGCTGGCCGCGCAGGTGAGCCGAAAAGACGCGCGGGCAGACGACCTGCTGGATGCTTTGGTTGCGAGCGTCACAGCGCGGGCGGGCCTAGACGTCATCAAAGCAGTTTCCGGCATGCCCAGTCACGACGAGTGCGGCCTCCCCATGGAGATGCTCTACGTTGTGCGCTGACGCGGCCGCTTCATCCGGATGGCTGTGCCGCATTCGTCAGCATCCGGCGCGGGGAGACACGGACGTCGGGCACTCTGGTCGGGGCGTGGTGCGGTTGCTGCGCCGAATTACAAATCAAGGAAGCAATGCCGCATGCAGGACACGATGGAACCTCGTCGTGACCTGGCAGCGCAGTTGCAGTCCGACACGTAGCGCTTCGAATGCAATACCCGGGGTCTTCGGGTTGAGACCATAAACGACGCCGTCGGCTCCGCGCATATGGGCTAAGCCCAAGCCTGGCAAAACCTCGACGATTTCGCCCTCGACCGTGAAGCTGGAAGCGCTGAGAGACAGTCCATTCTCGTCGACAGACTCGTTTGAGGGCGGCGAGTCGGAGCGCGCTGTCGTAGGCTCGAATTCAATCTCGGCAGCTTCTGGCATGCCGAGCTGGGCCACGATGCTGAAAACCTTGTCGGTGATGTCGCGAACATCGGTCGCGCGGTTATTGCGCACGAATCGGTCCCACACGTGGCGCGCATCGCCGCCTGGACCAGGTTTGCCGCGCAGACGGTATATGCGGCCACTTTCGGTCCGCGCGGTCCGCGCGGCCACGTCAATCTCGACGACCGCAGACGAAGTCCGACCTTCGTGTGCTTCCTCTGCCCACCCAACAAGGTGGTGCGAGAGCACGTCGGGCGTGTGGGCCAGGCGTGCTTCGTAGATGCACCAACCGCTCAGCGTCGTCGACTCTTCGTCTGAGGCCGCGCCAACCGACTCCTCGACGATGCGTGCCATCAGTTCGGGGGTGAGTTCGGACAAGCGCGGGGGCAGGTTCTGGGTGCTCGCTTGCCGCACGACCCCCCTTTCCGTCACCCTCCAATCCAGGTGAGCCTCGGCGATACCTATCGGACGACGTGGCTGAGGGTTTGCTTCGGCGTAGGCCCGTGCAGCCTGGATGTGAGCTTCGGTCAGGAACGAATATGAATCCCGAATTCTGCTCATGTCTATCCCCACATCAATCGACGCAAGTACGTTCCCGATAGGCACCCGAGTGCCCGCGAAAACCGGAGCCCCTCCCATGATTTCAGGGTCGCTCGTCACGAGCCTAGTGGTTGGGTCTGTCATCTTTGCAATTCTTCAGCGACGCTTCTGATGTTGAGCCAACGCGCCAACTCGTGCTACATCGCTATTCGCTGTCAAAGGTCGTCTTGGGTTGGCGGGCCCATTGACCCATGGCCCCCAGCCGGTGAGACCCTGAACAGCAGGTCTCGTCCAGCCAGAGGGGCAAGCATGGCGCCGTCGAAAGAGTCACGCAGGCCACCTTCGCCAGCGAAACGGAAGAGCAAAGGACCCGTTTCGTCCGCCTCGCTTTGACAAGGCCGCCACAACTCCGCAATCTCGCGCATTAACCAGCAGCCCTCCCGCGCGGGGTCGGGACCCAGGCAGGATATGAAACGTACCGCTGCGGCGGGAGCGCTCTCAAAGAACGACAACAACGTCGTTTCCCACGACATGGCCACCGTTTGAAGCCACGAGAGGCCTTCCAATTCCTGGCAAAACGTCAGGAGAAACCAAGGTGTGTCGCTGGCAAGCATGACGGCGGTCCAATACCGTCCATCGCTTCCTCCGATTGCCTTCGGTACCAGCTGTTCAAAGCTTGGCGATGTCACAAACATCACAACTCCGATTCGATTCCGATGCACGCGGGGCGGGCTGCATGTCGGGTCTTGGTAAGGGACAACGGACACATGAGCGGTTTGCCCGGTGGTCATGTTGGTCGAGTCCATCACTGTGCCCCTTGCGGCTATGAAGCGTCGAGGGGTTGCGCGCTCGTAGTGATTTCATAGTGGTCAGAGCAATCGAGTGAGGTTTCTAGACGAGTGGCAACGATTCGTTGCGCTCCAAGACCTTTTATGCCGAAGCAACCATCTACGCCTTCCCAACACCGCTTCTCTTTCAAGACAAAAGACCCGGCGCTTATCCGTCTCCTGTTGGTCGAATGCGCACGGCGTGGGGACTCACTCACGGCTCTTGCACTTCGTCTCGGCGTGACATACGAGAGGTTTGCGCAGTGGCGCCGCGGCGAAGGAAAAATCAGCAACGCGCGCCGAGAGGTTTTGCGCGCAGCAGCGGAATACCTCAACTGCGCGCCGGTCTACGTCCTCGTTCTCGCGGGCGTGGTCGATGCCGATGACTTCGTCTTTCCGAGCGATTTATCAACGCGTGAGCGGCTTTGTTACGAGTTCGCGGCAATGCGAGCTAACCCACGGATTGCCGGACTCATCCCGGACGAGCTCGAACACGCACCACAGGCGGTCCAGCGGTTCGTAGTGCAGCTGTATTACGAAGCGACCGGATGTCGGCGCCGATTTCAAGTTGACCCACCCTGCCGATCTCAGCTTGACCCGGGGATGGGAGCCGGCGTTGTACCTGCCGACTGTGGATAACTGTAGCTCTTTGCTCCTTTCAGTCGCTGTTTGAACTTGGTGTGTGCGGTG
>JANXXS010000270.1 GCA_025350505.1 Burkholderiales bacterium | reverse complement strand
GACGGCCTGCTGCACATCACCGACATGGCCTGGCGCCGTGTCCGCCACCCGAGCGAAGTCGTTCAGGTCGGCCAGGAGCTCGACGCCAAGGTGCTGAAGTTCGACGCCGAGAAGAACCGCGTCTCGCTCGGCATCAAGCAGCTCGGCGACGACCCGTGGCACGGCGTCTCGCGCCGCTACCCGCAGGGCACGCGCCTGTTCGGCAAGGTCACGAACATCGCCGACTACGGCGCCTTCGTCGAGATCGAGCCGGGCATCGAAGGCCTGGTCCACGTCTCGGAGATGGACTGGACCAACAAGAACGTCGCCCCGTCGAAGATGGTCTCGCTCGGCGAGGAAGTCGAAGTCATGGTCCTCGAGATCGACGAGGACAAGCGCCGCATCTCGCTCGGCATGAAGCAGTGCAAGGCCAATCCGTGGGAGGAGTTCTCCGCCACGGTGCAGCGCGGCGATCGCGTCAAGGGCCCGGTCAAGTCGATCACCGACTTCGGCGTGTTCGTGGGTCTCGCGGCCGGCATCGACGGCCTGGTGCACCTCTCCGACCTGTCGTGGAACGAGCCAGGCGAAACCGCGGTGCGCAACTACAAGAAGGGCCAGGACGTGGAAGCGATCGTGCTGGCGGTCGACGTCGACCGCGAGCGCATCTCGCTCGGCATCAAGCAGCTCGACAGCGATCCGTTCACCAGCTACAGCTCGGTCAACGACCGCGGCGCGCTGGTCACCGGCAAGGTGAAGACGGTCGACGCGCGCGGCGCCGAGATCCAGCTCAACGACGACATCACCGGCTACCTGCGTGCCTCCGAGATCAGCCGCGACCGCGTCGAAGACGCGCGCAACATGCTGAAGGAAGGCGACGAAGTCAACGCCATGATCATCAACGTCGACCGCAAGGCCCGTTCGATCCAGCTCTCGATCAAGGCCAAGGACAACGCCGACCAGCAGGAGCAGATGCAGAAGCTTTCGCAAAACAACGAACGCGAGAACGCGGGCACGACGAGCCTGGGCGCCTTGCTGCGCGCCAAGCTCGACAACCAGAACCCGCCGAACTGAGTCATGACACCGGGACTGGGTCTGCCGCGGGCCGAGCGCCGGGCCGCTCCCAAGCCGGCCCGCATCCCTTCGGGGGATCGATCGACGTACCCGTCGAGCGAGGGGCACCAGTGACGCGTTCGGATCTCGTGATCCAGCTGGCCGAGCGATTCGGCCAGCTGACGCATCGCGACACCGAGTTCGCGGTCAAGACGATCCTCGATGCGATGGCTTCCGCCCTGGCGCGCGGCCACCGCATCGAGATCCGCGGCTTCGGCAGCTTTTCGATCAACCGTCGGCCGCCGCGCCTCGGCCGCAACCCGCGCTCCGGCGAGCAGGTCGTCATCTCGGAAAAACTCGTGCCGCACTTCAAGCCGGGCAAGGCGCTGCGCGAGGCGGTCGACGCACGTGTCGGCGCGATGCACGGCGAGCAGGACGCGGCCACCGGCGCGGCACGCGTCGCCGCCGTCGACTAGAGCCCAGGCCAGCGCGACACGATGCGCACCTTCGTCTGGCTGGTCCGCGCCGCCGTCTTCTTCACCCTCTTCGCGTTCGCGCTGAACAACCAGCACGACTCGAGCATCCATTGGTTCTTCGGCCAGGAGTGGCGCGCGCCGATGGTCTTCATCGTGCTCGCCGCGTTCGGCCTCGGCTGCGCCTTCGGCATCTTCGCGATGGTGCCGAGCTGGTGGCGGCACCGCCGCATCGCCCGCGACCGGGCCCGCCGCACCGACGACGTCGTGGCCCCGATGGCACCGCCCGCCCCTGCCGAGACAACGCCGACGCATCCGCCCCGCGATGGACTTTGAGCTGCAGTGGTTGCTCTGGGCCCTGCCGCTCGCCTTCGCGCTCGGTTGGGTCGCCTCGCGCCTCGACGTTCGGCAATGGAAGCGTGAGCAGAAGGATTCGCCGAAGGTTTACTACAAGGGCCTGAGCTTCCTGCTCAACGAGCAGCACGACAAGGCGATCGACGCCTTCATCGAGGCGGTGCAGCAGGACCCCGACACCTCCGACCTGCACTTCGCGCTCGGCAACCTGTTTCGCCGCCGCGGCGAATACGAACGCGCGGTGCGCGTGCACCAGCACCTGCTTGGCCGCGCCGACCTGCCGAAGAGCGACCGCGACCGGGCCCAGCACGCGCTGGCCCAGGACTACATGAAGGCGGGCCTCTTCGATCGCGCCGAACAGGCCTACACGGCGCTGGCCGGCACCAGCTTCGACACCGAGGCGCGGCTCGCCCTGCTCGATCTGCACGAGCGCGCGCGCGACTGGCGCGCCGCGGTCGAAGTGGCGCGTCGGCTCGAGACCAGCGGCACCGGCTCGTTCGCTTCGCGCATCGCGCACTACCTGTGCGAGCTCACGCTCGAAGCCGATGCCGCGCAACAGACCGAAGCAGGCGACGCCGCGCTGGCCGAAGCGCGTGAGGTTGCGCCGCGCGATGCGCGCCCGCTCGTCCTCGCTGGCGAACGTGCCGCGGCGCACGGCGACCATGCCGAGGCGCTGCGCATCTGGAGCACGCTGATGACGGTGCAGCCGGCCGCCTTCAACCTGGTCGCCCGTCGCTACGCGGCGAGCGCGCGCGCCGCCGGCAAGGAGGCGTCGGCGCTCGAACGCCTGGGCGGCCTCTACGAGCAGGCACCGACGATCGACCTGCTCGAGACGATCGCCTCGCTGCAGGACGATCCGGCAGCGCGACAGTCGCTGCTCGTCACGCATCTGCGCGAGCATCCGACGATGGCGGCGGCGCAGGCGGTGCTCGCGACCCGGGCGGCCACCGGCAGCGGCGGCGCCTCCGAACCACCGGCCTCGACGCCCCTTCCGATCGCCGAGACCAGCGCCGTGCGCGAGGCCGTGCGCCGCGCCGCCAGGCCTCTGCACCGCTACCGCTGCGCGGCCTGCGGGTTCGAGGCGGAGCACTACTTCTGGCAATGCCCTGGCTGCCTCGGCTGGGACACCTACCCGCCGCGCCGCCTGGAAGACCAATGACCCCTGATCCCGCCCCCAGCCGCGAGCGACTCGCCGCGGCGCGCGTTCTCGTCGTCGGCGATGCGATGCTCGATCGCTACTGGTTCGGTGCCGTCGACCGCATCTCGCCCGAAGCACCCGTGCCGGTCGTGCGCGTCACCCGCGAAGAAGAGCGCCTGGGCGGCGCCGCCAACGTCGCCCTCAACGTCAAGACGCTCGGTGCGCAGACGACCCTGCTGACGGTGGTCGGCACCGACGAGCCGGCGCGGCGATTACGCGCCCTCCTCGAAACGCAAGGCGTCGCCGCGCTGCTCGGCAGCGACACCCAGCTCTACACCATCGTCAAGCTGCGCGTCATCGGTCGGTCCCAGCAGCTCTTGCGCGTCGACTTCGAGAACCAGCCCGACCACGAGGTGCTGGCCAGCCTGCTCGCCGACTATGCGGTGGCCCTGCCGGCGCACGATGCCGTGCTCTTTTCCGACTACGGCAAGGGCGGCCTGGCGCACATCGCACAGATGATCGACCAGGCCCGCGCATTCGGCAAGCCGGTGCTCATCGATCCCAAGGGCAGCGACTACTCGCGCTACGCCGGCGCCACCGTGATCACGCCGAACCGCGCCGAGCTGGCGCAGGTGATCGGCGCCTGGTCGAGCGAGGCGCAGCTCGGGGAGCGCGCCGAGCGGCTGCGCCGCGAGCTCGGCCTCGAGGGTCTTCTTCTCACCCGCTCCGAAGAGGGCATGTCGCTCTTCGACGCGGCCGGCCACCTGCAGGTGCCGGCCGAAGCGCGCGAGGTCTTCGACGTCACCGGCGCCGGCGACACCGTCATCGCCACGCTGGCGGCGATGCTGGCGGCCGGCCTGTCGCTGCGCGACGCCCTGCCGATCGCCAATCGCGCCGGCGGCGTCGTGGTCGGCAAGTTCGGCACGGCGAGCCTCGGCTACGACGAGCTGTTCGGCGAAAGGAAGCAGGGATGAGAGTCGTCGTCACCGGCGCCGCGGGAATGATCGGCGCCAACCTCGTGCACGGCCTGAACGCCATCGGCGTCGACGACGTGATCGCCGTCGACGACCTTGGCGATGGCGGCAAATTCAGGAACCTGCTCGGCGCCTCGATCAGCGACTACTTCGATCGCCGCGATTTTTACGAGCGCTTTGCCGCCGGCGAGCTCGGCAAGTTCGACTGCGTCTTCCACGAGGGCGCCTGCTCCGACACCATGGAGCAGGACGGCCGGCTCATGCTCGACCTCAACTACCGTGCCTCGAAGACCTTGCTCGACGCCTGCCAGGCGCAGGGCGTGCGGCTGCTCTACGCGTCGTCGGCGGCGACCTACGGAGGCTCGGCGTCGTTTCGCGAAGAGCCCGAGTTCGAGCGCCCGCTCAACGTATACGGCTGGTCCAAGCTGCTGTTCGACCAGGTCGTGCGCCGCGCCCTGCCCGGGGCAGCGACGCAGATCGCCGGCTTTCGCTACTTCAACGTCTACGGGCCACGCGAGCAGCACAAGGGCCGGATGGCCTCGGTCGCGTACCACACCTTCAACGAGTGGCAGGCGACCGGACGGGTCAAGCTGTTCGGCGAGTACGGCGGCTATGCGGCGGGCGAGCAGCGGCGCGACTTCGTAGCGGTGAGCGACGTCGTCGCCGTCAATCTCTGGTTCCTCGAGCATCCCGAGGCGAGCGGCATCTTCAACCTGGGCAGCGGCCGGGCCCAGCCGTTCAACGACGTCGCCGCCGCCGTCGTCAACGCCTGCCGTGGCGCCGAGGGCAAGGCGGCTGCGCCGCTCGAAAAGCTTGTCCAGGACGGATTCATCGAGTACATCGACTTCCCGACCACCCTCGCCGGAAAGTACCAGTGCTTCACCCAGGCCGACCTGGGCCGGCTGCGCGTCGCCGGCTGCGATCATGTCTTCGCCGACGTCGCCCAAGGCGTCGCTGGCTACGTCGCCTGGCTGCAGCGACAGCCAAGCTGAGCGGACTTCGTCGGCGGCCGGTCAACGGCGGCCGGCCGGCGCCCGTTACGAAAAGGCGCCGCGGCATGACCGTCAGGCCACCGGTCGCGTCCATCACACACCGGCCGTCACAACAAACCCCCTCCAGGAGCTCTCGAATGTTCAAAAAATTCATCGTCGCGCTTGCCGCGCTCATCGCGGCCACGGCCTTCGCGGCGGTCGACGCCAACAAGGCGAACCAGGCCGAACTCGAATCGGTCAAGGGCATTGGCCCGGTCATCTCGACCTTGATCATCAACGAGCGCAAGAAGGGCGATTTCAAGGACTGGAACGACATGGTCGTCCGCGTCAAGGGCGTCGGCGACAAGAACGCCGCCAAGTTCTCCGAAGCCGGCCTGACGGTCAACGGTGCCACCTTCACCGGCGCGCCGATGAAGGCGCCCGCCAAGACCGAAGCCCCGGTCACCGCCAAGGCCGCCTCGGCCGTGAAGACGGCTGCGTCGGCGACCAAGGTCGCTGTCGAGAAGGCCGCCTCAGCGACCAAGGCGACCGCCTCCAAGGCCGCTTCGGCCGTCAAGGGCGGTGCCTCGACCGTCGCGTCGAACGCCAAGGAAGAAAAGGACGCCCTCAAGGAAAACGTCAAGGAAGCGAAGGAAAAGCGCGCCGAGAAGAAGGCTGAAAAGGCCGAGAAGAAGGCCGCCGCCGCCAGCGCCGCGACGAAGTAAGACGCCTCGCGTCTTTCTGCCCTCGGGGCTCCGCTCTGCAGCGTGCTGCAGGCCGGAGCCCCGACTTCATTGCGCTGCCGCCGCCGCGACCTCGCCCCAGCCGAAGAAGGCGATCACCTCGTCGCGACGCGCCATCGTGTCGTGCACACCGAGGGCGATGAGTTCGCGCGTGTAGGGCGCCTCGAAGAGCAGGTAGCTGGCGAGCGCCGCGCCGCGCGCGTCGTCGCCGCGTCCCGAGACGCCGAGCCCGCCGAGCATGGCGCGGATCGGCAACGGCAGGCTGGTGAGATGCTTCGAGGCGATGTCGTCGAGGCGCTGGCTCGGCGCGATCACGAGCACCTCGATCGGCTTCAGGCTGGTCTCGGCGCGCGACCGGGGCGGCAGCAAGGCGAGCGTGGCATTGATGCGCTGCAGCCGCTCGACGTCGACGGCCAGGGCGTCGAGAAAGATGTTGGACAGCGCATGCCCGGCAATCTGCGCCAGGTTCGGGTACTCGCTGCTCGACGGGCGCTCGCCCGGCGGCTCGTGCATGCGCCCGGCGCCGACGACGAGGATGCGCTCGGCCCCCAGATGCACCGCCGGCGAGATCGGCGCCGCCTGGCGCATCGATCCGTCGCCGCAATATTCCTGGTGGCCGTCGATGTCGAGCGCCACCGCTGGAAAGACGAACGGGATCGCCGACGACGCGAGCAGATGCGCCACGGTGATCGGCGCGCGCACCGCGAGCCGCTGCGAACGGGTCCACGGCAGGATGTCGACCGGCGCGTCGTAAAAAGTGACGTGCAGGCCCGAGCCGTAGCTCGACGCCGTGACGGCGAGCGCGTGCAGGTGACCTTGCTTCATCACCTGATGCAGCCGCTCCGTGCTGACGAGGCGGCCGAGCAGGGTCTCGAGCGGCTTGTTGTCGAGCAGCGAGCGCGGTCGGGCGCGGCGCCAGCGCGCGATCACCCAGCCGATCGACATCATCGTCAGCCAGCGCGCGCCGGTGCGGATGACGCCGAGCGAATCGGAGCGATAGACCTGCTCCGCGCGAAAGTTCTCCCAGACCTCGCAGATGCCGGCAATGGCACCGTCGAAGTCGTCGGCCCGGCACGCCAATGCGGCGGCATTGATGGCGCCGGCCGACGTACCGGCGATGACCGGAAAGGGATTGCCGGTGTGCGCCGCGCCGGCCTCGCGGCGCACCTGCGCGATCGCCTTCAGCACGCCAACCTGGTAGGCCGCGCGGGCGCCGCCGCCGGTGAGGACGAGGCCGGTGAGGAGCGCGTTCTCGGTCATCGGCAGAGTTGCTTCGCAGCTCAGTCGTAGACGACGACGGCGTGGCCGTGAGTGGCCGCGGCGTTCCAACGGGCCAGCGCCGCTTCGGACGGGTAGAAGCGTGCCGAGTCGCCGAGGTCGATTTCGCCGGTGGCGTGCTCGCGCAACAGCGCGAGGCGGACGGCGAGGCCTTGCGCCGACTCGCCGTGCTCGGTGACGAGGCGCCGCGACGGGAAGTCGCGCAGCACCTCGGCGACCGGCGGCACGCTGCCGTTGACCTCGACGCGCAGGTACTTGCCGAAGCGGCAGCGCGCCGCGGCGAGGTCCCAGACGCTCTGCACGTTCAGGCGCACGCCGCCCGAGAAGCGGTCGGGCTGCACCTTGCCCTGGACGATGACGAGCTCGTCCTCCTTCAACAGCTCGCGATTCGCGTTGAGCAGCTCCTCGTGCGCGACGGCTTCCATCGCCTCGCTGCCGTCGTCGAGCCTGAAGATGGCGACGCGGCCACGCATGCCGTTGACGACGCGCAGGTCGGAAACGATGCCGGCGAGCAGCAGCGGCTCGCGGCTGTCGATGACGTCGGCGAGCCTGAGCTTGGCGAAGCGCCGGACCTCGGCGGCGCTCTGGTCGAACAGGTGGCCGGACAGATAGAAGCCGAGCGCCGCCTTCTCGAGCGTCAGCCGCTCCTTGATGCTCCAGGGCGCCGCCGCGACCAGCCCCGGCTCGTGCGTGCTGGCGCCGTGCGTGTCGCCGGCGTCGTCGCTGCCGAAGTCGAAGAGGCCGCCCTGGTCGGCGTGCGCCGCCTGCGTATCGGCCCAGTCGAGGGCCAGGCCGACGCTGGCGAGCAGGCTGGAGCGCTCGCCGCCGAGCGCGTCGAAGGCGCCCGACTTGATCAGCGCCTCGACGACGCGGCGATTGATGCGGCCGCGGTCGACACGGGCGCAGAAATCGAACAGGCTGGTGAACGGCCCGCCGCTTTCGCGCGCGCCGACGATGGCCTCGATCGCGCCCTGCCCGGTGCCCTTGACGGCGCCGAGACCGTAGCGCACGACCTTCGCCGAGACCGGCTCGAAGCGGTAGGTGCCGGCGTTGATGTCGGGCGGCGCGATCGTCACGCCGAAGGTCCGGGCGTCGACCAGCAGGGCCTTCATCTTGTCGCTGTTGTCGAGCTCCACCGTCATGTTGGCGGCGAAGAACTCGGCCGCGTAGTGGACCTTGATCCAGGCCGTGTGATAGGCGAGCAGCGAGTAGGCGGCGGCGTGCGACTTGTTAAAGCCGTAGCCCGCGAACTTGAGCATCAGCGAGAAGACCTCGTCGGCCGCGTCGGCCGGGATCTCCTTCTTCGCCGCGCCTTCACGGAAGATGGCGCGGTGCTTGGCCATCTCGTCGAGCTTCTTCTTGCCCATGGCGCGACGCAGCAGATCGGCGCCGCCGAGCGAGTAGCCGCCCATCAGCCGGGCCGCCTCCATCACCTGCTCCTGGTAGACCATGATCCCGTAGGTCTCGCCGAGCACGCGCTCGAGCAGCGGATGCGGATAGGTCACCGTCTCCTTGCCGTTCTTGCGCAGGCAAAAGCTCGGGATGTTCTCCATCGGGCCGGGGCGGAACATGGCGTTGAGGGCAATCAGGTCCTCGAGCCGGGTCGGCCTGGCCTCGCGCAGCATGCGCTGCATGCCGCCGCTTTCGAACTGGAACACCGACTCGGTCCGGCCTTCGGAGAAGATGGCATAGACCTTGGGGTCGTCGAGCGGCAGCTTGTCGTAGTCGAAGCCGGCGCGCTCCGGATGGCGAGCGACGATGAAGTCCTTGGCCATCTCGAGGATGGTGAGCGTGGCGAGGCCGAGAAAGTCGAACTTGACCAGGCCGATCGCCTCGACGTCGTCCTTGTCGAACTGGCTCACAGCGCTCTCGCTGCCCGGCTGCATGTAGAGCGGGCAGAAGTCGGTGATGCGGCCGGGCGCGATGAGCACGCCGCCGGCGTGCATGCCGACATTGCGGACGATGCCTTCGACGCGTTCGGCCAGCGCCAGCAACTCCGCGACCTCGACCTCGTTGCGCTCGCGCTGCTCGATCTCCGGCGCTTCGCGGCGCGCGTAGATGACGCCCTCTTCCTTGTCGTGGCCGTCTTCGGCGCGCGGCGGCCGGCGCAGCGTCACCGTCTTGCCGGGCGGCGCCGGAACGAGCTTGGCTACGGAATCGACATGGCCGTAGCTCATGCCGAGGACTCGGCCGATGTCGCGCAGCGCCGCCTTCGCCGCCATCGTACCGAAGGTCGCGATCTGGCTCACCGCGTCGCGCCCGTACTTGTGCTTGACGTAGTCGATGACGCGGTCGCGGTTGGCCTGGCAGAAGTCGATGTCGAAGTCGGGCATCGAGACCCGCTCCGGATTGAGGAAGCGCTCGAAGAGCAGGCCGTAACGCAGCGGGTCGAGGCCGGTGATGTTGAGCGAGTAGGCAACCAGCGAACCGGCGCCCGAGCCGCGTCCCGGGCCGACCGGGCAGCCGTTGTCGCGCGCCCAGTTGATGAAGTCGGCAACGATCAGGAAGTAGCCGGGGAAGCCCATCTTCAGGATCGTCTCGATCTCGAAGTCGAGCCGCGTTTGGTAGCGCAGCCGCTCGCGCTCGCGCGCGGCCGGGTCGGGATAGAGCTGGCCGAGCCGGACCTCGAGCCCCTCGTGCGAGGCGATGCGGAAGTACTCGGCCATCGGCACGGCGACGTCGCCGACGCGCGGCGTCGCGAAGTCGGGCAACTGCGGCTTGCCGAGCACGAGCTCGAGGTTGCAGCGCTTGGCGATCTCGATCGTGTTGGCAAGCGCGCTCGGCAGGTCGGCGAAGAGCGCTTCCATCTGCGCCTGCGACTTGAAATACTGCTCGCGGCTGAAACGCTTGACGCGCTTCGGATTGGCCAGCATCTCGCCTTCGGCAACGCAGACGCGCGCGTCGTGCGCTTCGTGGTCGTCGGGGCCGAGAAACTGCACGCCGTGCGTCGCCACCACCGGCAGCCGCAATGCGGAGGCGAGCTCGATCGCGCCGCGCAACTGCGCCTCGCAGCCGGGCATGCCGTTCCTCTGCACCTCGATGTAGAAGCGATTGGCGAAGGCGCCGCGCGCGCGCTCGGCCAGCGCATGCGCGCGCGTCGGGTCGCCGGCCGTGAGCGCCTGTCCGATCGAGCCGCTTTCCGCGCCGGAGAGAACGATCAAGCCGGCGCCGCACTCGGCGAGCCACTCCCACTTGATCAGCGCATGACCGCGCTCAGCGTTGCGCAACCAACCGCGCGACAGCAGCTCGCAGCAGTTGAGATAGCCCTCCCGGTTCTGCACCAGGACGAGCAGGCGGCTCGCCTGTCGTTCGCCGCCTTCGGGCTCGAGGCAGAGCTCGGCACCGACGATCGGCTTGACGCCGGCAGCCCGGGCGGCGCTGTAAAACTTGACCGCGCCGAACAGGTTGCTCAGGTCGGTGATGGCCAGCGCGCCCTGGTGGTCGCCTGCGGCGGCGGCCACGGCTTCGTCGATGCGCAGCGTTCCGTCGGATACCGAATATTCGGTGTGCACACGCAAGTGAACGAAAGGCATGCTCGGCATTCTAGAGAGCCGGCAACCCTGCTCCGGGCGCAGAAACGCGACTTCCGCTAGGCTTCGTGCCCGCGGAGGAACAAACGATGAAGAACGCGACTCCGAATGCGCGCCCGCTCGGCCGCCAAAGCGCCCTGGGCGAGCGCTATGCGAGCGTGCGACAGGCCAGCATGGCCCTTGCGGCGCCGCTCTCCGCCGAAGACTGCCAGGTGCAGTCGATGCCCGATGCCAGCCCAACCAAATGGCACCTCGCGCAGACTACCTGGTTCTTCGAAACTTTTCTGCTCGAGCGCTTCGAGCCGGCATTCAAGCCCTTCGATCCGGCCTTTCGGAGGCCTCTTCAACAGCTACTACCAGGGCGTGGGCGAGCAGTTCCCGCGGGCGCGGCGCGGCCTCGTCACGCGGCCGACGCTGGCCGACGTTAAGCGCTACCGCGGCCACGTCGACGAGCGCATGCTGGCGCTGATCGACGCGCGCCAAGGCGACGCCGAGCTCGAAGCGCTCGTCGCGCTCGGCCTGCAGCACGAGCAGCAGCACCAGGAGCTGATCCTCACCGACATCAA
>JANXXS010000257.1 GCA_025350505.1 Burkholderiales bacterium | reverse complement strand
CTGGTCTGGCTCGACCGCGCGACGACGGCGATGATGACGCTCTCCGGCTTCGTCCTCGACGGCATGACGCGCGGCATCGGCTGGCGCTTTCTCTCGATGGGCCGGCGCGTCGAGCGGCTGGCGACGATGTGCGGCGCGCTCGGCGTGGCCATCGAAGAGGGCCGCGACAACGACCTCGACTGGTTGCTCGACCTGGCCGATTCGAGCGTCACCTACCGCTCGCGCTACCTGGCCGCGCCCGAATGGCTGCCGGTGCTCGACATGCTGGTACGCGACGACGCCAACCCGCGCTCGCTCGCCTTCCAGGCCAAGGGACTCTCGGAATACATCGCCAAGATCGAGGCGACGCACGGCCACTTCACCGGCGACACGCTGGCGCCGGCCTATGCGGCTTTGCGCGCCCTCGCGGCGGCCGATCTTCATCCCGAAAGCGAAGCGCTGGCCAGGACTATCGGCCTGCTCCAGCAAGCCGCCTATGCGATGTCGGACGACATCTCGATCAAGTTCTTCGCGCACGCCGTGCCGCGCAGCGTGCTGTCGCTCGCCGCCTGAAGCCGAGTCACCGAGCCATGGGTACGGATCGCTACACGGTCGAGCACGAGACGCGCTACGCGTACCGCGTGCCGGTGTCGCAGTCGTGGCAGCTGGCGCACCTGACGCCGCGCGAGTTGCCGTGGCAGCACGTGCTCTCGCACGAGCTGCGCATCGAGCCCGCCACCGACGAGCGTCGCGACGAGCGCGATGACTTCGGCAACGGCGTCACCCATTTCGCGGTCTACGGGCCGCATCCGCTGCTGCGCGTGCTCATGCTCTCGCGGGTCGAGGTCGGCGAGCGTCCCGACGCGGCACGCGCCGCGTCGCTCGCCTGGGAGGCGGTGCGCGAATCGGTGCGCAGCGAACCGGCGCAGGACGGTCTGGCTGCGGCGCGCCTGAGCGAACCGAGCGCCCTCGTGCCGTGGTCGGAGGCAGCGCGCGCCTATGCCGCGCCGAGCTTCGCCGCCGGCCGCGACTGGCTCGAGGCGGTTTGCGACCTGATGCATCGCATCCACGCCGACTTCGAGTTCGACGCCGAGGCGACGACGGTGACGACTCAGGTCGACGAGGTGCTCGAGCTGCGCAGCGGCGTCTGCCAGGACTTCGCCCACGTCATGCTCGCCTGCCTGCGCGGCCGCGGCCTGCCGGCGCGCTACGTGTCGGGCTACCTGCTCACCGATCCGCCGCCCGGGCGGGCGCGCCTGCTCGGCGCCGACGCCTCGCACGCCTGGGTCGCCGCCTACTCGCCGATGCATGGTTGGGTTAGCTCGACCCGACCAACGACACGCTCGCCGACCAGCGCTACATCACGCTCGCCTGGGGCGCCGACTTCGCCGACGTCGTGCCCTTGCGCGGCGTCATCCTGGGCGGGCGCGGGCAAAGCATGGAAGTGGAAGTGAGCGTCATCCCCGAGTGACCTTTCTTCTCCTCTCCCGCCGGGAGAGTGCCGGGGTGAGGGGCGCCGGGCGAAAGGGGTGAGGCCCCCCGTTCATGGGCGCACGTCGAGCCGCTCGCACGCGGGATGGCGCGCCGGGCCGAACATCGAGACACTGGCGGCAGTCGTAGTCCTGGAGCCCGCCATGTCGCTCGCCCGCGTCGAAGAACTCTCGCTGGTGCCCACCGCCGTTCGCCCCTGCCGCGCCTTGCCCGAAGGCCCCGGCTGGTTCGGCTCGACCTGGGAGTTGTGCCAGGGACTCGACGTGAGGGAGGGCTGGCCCGGCGACGTCGTGCTGAACGGCTGGATCGAGACCTGGCTCAGCGTGGCTTCGGCGGCGCAGGAGTGTCGTTGAGCGCGACGTAGAGCCAGGCGCGCGCCTTGTCCCAGCGGCGCCGCACGGTCCGGTCGGTGACGCCCTGCAGTTCGGCGATCTCGGTCTCGCTGTAGCCGCCGAAGTAGCGCATGTCGACCAGCTCGGCCAGCTCGGGGTCGACGGCCTCGAGATCGAGCAGGGCCTCGCTGACGCGGATCAGCTCCTCGCTGGTGCTCGTATCGGCCACCTGCAAGGCAGCGTCGCCGCCGAGCGTTTCGTGGGCGGCGCCGCCGCCGCGCCGCTCGGCCAGGTGCTCGCGGGCGCTGTCGATGATGATGTTGCGCATGGTCCGCGCCGCATAGGCGAAGAAGTGGCGCCGGTCGACGAGTCGCAGCTCGGCGGCGTTGACGAGCCGGATGAAGCTCTCGTGCAGCAGCGTCGTCGTGCCCATGTCGTCGCCGCGGCCCTGCTGGCGCAGGCGGGCCCGGGCGACGCGCTTCAGCTCGGGGTAGAGCGAGGCATAGACCTCGTCGAGTGCGCCGCGATCGCCCTCGGCGGCGAGCTGCAACAAGCGGGTGATCGGCGGCGTGGCGTTGCCGGGGGCGACTGCGTCGGCGGTCATAGGCGCCAAGGGTAGCCGCGACCCTTCGGCACGTCCACCCTTTCGGCGGCCGTCACCGCGGCGCCGTCCGCTTCGTCGCTTCGCAGTCGTACTCCACCTTGTCGCAACGAGCGTTCGTTGCGCGTTCGCGGCGCTTCGCCGCAGAGGAAACGACATGAAATCGCAACAGTACCAAGGCGCCGCCGAGCGCTCGTTCCGCATGGCCCGGCCGCCGGGCCGCGCCGCCGCCGGCGTCGCTGCCGCAGTCGCCGTCGTCTCGTTCGCCTTTCTCGTGTTCGGCCCGCTGTCCGACCAGCGCGCGTTTGCCCTCGCCGGCGTGCACGACGCCGGCAGCTCGGGCCACGCCGAGGTCCGCGGGCCGGCGGCCGGTGCCGTCAAGGTCGGGCAAGCGGCGAGCGCGGTGTCGAAGCGGCGCGACGCGCGCGCGTCGGGCCGCGGCCTGGCGCTGGCGCTTCAGGCCGTTGCACAGACGCGATAGCGGCCGGGTCGTGTCCGGTTCTGCCGCGGGTTTGCGTTCTTACCGATGACATCGAGGAGAACCCATGACCCCGCATCGCCCAGTCGCACCCAAAGCCCGGTCGTCGCGCCGTGACCGCCGGCTGTTCACGCTCGCCCTCGCCGGCGTCGCCGTGGCCGCCGCCGTCGTCGCCCTCAGCGTCGACAGCGGGCCTGGCCTCGCGCTTCATCCGATCGCCGCGCCTGCCCACGCGCGCGCGCTGAGCGCCACCCATTCGCTCGCCGACGAGAGCGTGGAAGGGTCGATTCCCGATGTCTTTCGTCATATTCGCGCCGTCGGGCCCGCCGACAGCGCACCGCCGATTCCGTCCGCCGAAACCTGGCCGGCGCCCTGACGCCCGCGTATTCACCCGAGACCCGCCGTCGCGCGGCGCGAGATCGCTTGCCGACCTCGACACCGGCAACGTATTCTCGGCCACCGCCATGACGCCGAGGCCATGATCCGGGATTCGGTCATCGACTGGCAGGAGCTCTCTGCGCTCTACGAACGTGCCGACGCGCTCGATGTGGGCGCTCTCGAGGCGTGGCTTGTGCAGTTGCGCGCCGACAAGCACCGTCTTCTGCCCCAGCTCGAGCGCATGCTCGACGCCAGGGCGCACATAGCGAGCGGCACATTCCTGGAGGCGCTGCCGAGGATCGGCGTGGTCGAACCACCGCCCGAGTCCGAGTGGTCGACGGGCACTCTCATCGGCGCTTACCGACTGCTTCGCCATGTCGGCGCCGGCGGCATGGCGGAAGTCTGGCTGTCCGAGCGCGCCGACGGCGCATTCGAGCGTCAGGTGGCGATCAAGTTGCCCTTCAATCATCCGGCCCGGGTGCAGCGGCAAACCTTCGTCGAGCGATTCCGGCGTGAACGCGACATCCTCGCTTCGCTGCACCACCCGAACATCGCGAGCCTGCACGACGCCGGGGTCACTTCAGGCGGCCAGCCCTGGCTGGCACTCGAATTTGTCCAGGGCGAGCCGATCACGGCCTGGTGCGACGAAAACCGGCTGAGCGTGGCTGATCGGGTGAAGGTGTTCCTCGACGTGCTGCGAGCGGTCGAGCATGCGCACGCGAACCTCATCATCCACCGCGACCTCAAGCCGGCGAACATCCTCGTCACTCGGGAGGGCGAGGTCAGGCTGCTCGACTTCGGCATTGCCAAGCTGTTCGGGAACGATGCCGCATCGCCGGTCGAATCCGAGCTGACGCGTCAATCCGGTCGTCCGCTGACGCCGCAGTACGCCAGCCCCGAGCAGTTGCTGGGGAAGTCCTTGACCACGGCGACCGACGTCTACTCGCTGGGCGTCGTCCTCTATGAATTGCTATGTGGTGATCGCCCCTACCAGACGAGGCACCAATCCCTCGCCGAGCTGGAACGCGCCATCCTCGATGACGAGCCGCGCCCGCTCGGCCGCAGGCAATTCTCCGAGACCGCGTTCGACGCAAGAGGCACTAACCAGCGAACGCTCTCGAAGCTGCTGGCAACGGACCTGGATGCCATCGTTGCCAGGTCGCTCGCCAAGCTTCCGGGCCAGCGCTACTCATCCGTCGAGGCTCTTCGAGTGGATCTGCAGCGCTGGCAAGCCGGAGAGCCGGTCGAGGCCAAGCGGCCGAGCCTGGCCTACGTCACACATCGATTTCTGGCCCGGCATCGGCTGGCGGTGTCCTCGGCCACCCTTGCCGTCGCTGCATTGATCTCGATTACCGTGGTGGCCGTCGTTTCGGAAATGAATGCCCGTGTGGAGTCGCGCCGCGCCGTAGCGGCCAAGGGGTTCCTGCTGGACATGTTTCGCGAGGTCGACCCCGAGAACTCAAAAGGCGCGGAGGTGACCGCCCTCGAACTGTTGCAGGCCGGCAAGAAGCGGGCGGTTGAGGCACTTGGCTCGCAGCCCGCGCTGCAGGCAGACTTGCTGGCGGAAATCGGAAAGATGCAGCAGGCGATCGGACACTACAAGCTGGCCGATGCAACGCTCTCCCAAGTCGTGCAGATCTACACCCGGATGGGTCTGCAGCGCTCGCAACTGCTCGCCGAGATCGATTTGGCGCACAACGCTCTTCTGCTCGGCGACGTCGCGCGTGCCGCCTCCCTGCTCGATGCCATTCAAGTGCGCACTCGAGATTTCACGGGCGATTCGAGCCTGCAGGCCGATCTGTACTTTGTGACAGGCCTGGTGAAAACCTCCGCGGGAAAAGCGTCGGCGGCGCTGCCACAACTCGAGATCGCCTTGAAGCACGCGTACGATGCTTACGGAACGGACGACGCGCACTGCATCGCGATCCTGCGTGCGCTGGCGGAGGCAGAGGGTGAGTTGGGACACTACGACAGCGCGCTCGGTTACATCGACGACGCGGCCCGGAGATCGACACGAACCTACACCGTACGCTCGCGAGACGCCTTCGGAATAGACTACGAACGAGCGCTCGTTGCGGTCTCGGCTGGAAGATATACGGGGTCGGCGCACAAGCTCGCCGAACTTGCCTCGCGTTGCGACCTGCTCCTGGGTGAGCGGAACGAGGACTGCCAGATGCTTTCGGTGTTGCAGTCGACCGTGTTGCTGCGATCGGACGAGCGTGTATCGGCCGTCGAACTTCTGCCTCGCCTGTTGCGCGAGGGCGGCAACGACCTGTCCCCGCGGCGAGCGCTAGCCAGCTTGCAGGCCGCGCTTCGCGTCTTGGCGGCAAACGGATTGCTGTCGACGAAGCCCGAGGTACGGGAGCGTCTGGCGCGCATGGCCCAGGGCGAGGACCAATCGCTGCAGGATCGGTCGTCCGCTTTCGCAGCGATCGCCGAGAGTTTTCTCTTCGAGAGAAACGCGCCAGAGGCGGAAGAGTGGGCGAGGAAGGCACTGGCGTTGAAGACGGGTCAAGGATCCCGAGCGCGCGCACAGATGCTGCTCGGTATCGCGCTCCAATTGCAGCACCGTACCGACGTAGCGCTGCCAATGCTCCAGGAGTCCCGCAAAGCCTATGCGGATGCGATCGGCGCTCAGCACCCCTTGCTGTCCCTCTATGCCTTGAATGAAGTCGCGCCGCTGGTAGCTGTGGGTGAGCGTGCTCGTGCGATAGGAGTCATCGACGCCGCACTTCCGGCGATCGAAGTTGCATTCGGTCGCTCGTCCCATGTCGTACAACGCGCAAGGAATTTGCGCGCCGCCACTCTTCCGTTGCTCGACGGAAGCCCAGCCCGGTCACTATCGACCGACTTCTTTTCGTGAGAGGCAATATGCCAACTTCGAAAGCCAAGCCCGCCAAAGCCGCCGCCAAGACACCCAAAGTCGTCGCCAAACCAGGCGCCACTCCGATCGATCCTGCCTCTGCGATGCCTGGTCGTGCCGCGTCCATCGCTCGATTGATAACGCAGGTGGCAGAGTTGCAACTTCGGGTTGCGCAGGTCTATGAGTCGCTCCTTGCACTTCAGCAGTCAAGTGGCGGAGAGGCCTTTGGTAGCGGTGTCATTTCGGATCGGATCAACCCCAGACCGCAATAGGGCTGTCTGTCGTAGCGTCACGCATCGGCGGGCCGGTCGAAGATTTCGTTTCGCACGGCTTTGCGCAACTCGGAAGACCGCATGACTCAAGAAGTCGCTATCGGCGTCAGCTTCAGAAGGCCGGCGGATCCGAACGCTCGGTTTCGGTCGGTCCAACCCTCGGCACGGTCTGAGAGGAGGGTCGTCGTTCCAGCGGGCTACATCGAGACGGCGAATGCATTCCTGCGCGGTTGGGGCTTCCGGGTCACCGCGACGACGCCATCGACCCTCTCCATTCGGGGCGCGATCGGCAACTTCGAAGAGCGCTTCAAGACCAAGCTGGAAAAGCTGCGGGTCACGGCCCAGCACGGTCGCGACGATCTCTACGCATTCGCGCCAGCGGACGGGCTCTTGAGCGCGGTGCCGCTGGAAGAGATTCATGATCTGGTCTGCTATGCCGAGATTCAGCGGCCGAACGCATACCCCGCATCGGGCGGCGCTGCGCCCGGCCCGGCCGCAGCAGGGGGGACGAACGACTACGTCCTGAAGGTCCGGTCCGACGTGCCCGCCTTGCTCGAGGCCAAGGCGGTCCACGCCCAAGGCTTCAAAGGCAATGGCATTCGGGTTGTCATGGTCGACCAGGCCTTCAATCATCGCCTCAGGTTCTTCAAGAAGTACAACTCGACCCTCGCACTCGCGAATCCGGCCAGCGAGGCTCCGCGCGATTCGGATCCATGGGGTCACGGCACCGGTGAATCGGCGAACTTTTTCGCCCTCGCGCCGGAGATCGAGTTCTTCGGCATCAAGCTGGGCAACGACGCCGATCCAGACAACGAGGCAAGTCTCCATGAGGGCTTTGCGGCGGCGATCGCGCTGAATCCGCAGATCATTTCCTGCAGTGTCTGTGCCTTCCCGATCGACGGTACCGGCCAGTGGCAGACCTTGCCTTACGGCCTGGCGACCCTCGAGCAGTGCATTGTCGATGCGCACGCTGCCGGGATCACCATCGTCGCAGGGGCCGGCAATGGTCAGTTCGCCTTCCCTGGTCAGATGCCCGAAGTTATCTGCGCCGGCGGCGTCTATGTGTCCAAGGCCAAGGAGAGGCGGGCGTCCAACTTCGCTTCCGCTTATGTGAGCGATCTCTACGCGAAGCGGCGCGTGCCTGACTTTTGCGGGCTGGTCGGCGAACGTCCCAACGCTGCCTATATCAAGCTTCCCGTTCCGAAAGGCTGCGAGTTCGACGTCGCGAAGGCGGCCTTTGACGGGACCACCGGCGACGACGGCTGGGCGCTGTTCAGCGGCACGTCGGCGGCAACCCCGCAGATCGCCGGTGTCTGTGCCCTGTTGCTGCAGGCAAATCCGGGCCTCGGGCCTGACGACCTGAAAGCGATTCTTCAGCAGTCTTGCCGGCGTGTGCCGTTCACTCCGGGCGGCACCAACACCGGCCCGACCGATCCGAAGGCTGGAGACGGGCTGATCAGTGCCTTGGCGGCCTGGCAGATGGCGGTTGCCCGGCGTGATCAAGCCAGCCCTCAGGCAGCAAGCAAGGTCATGCCGCCCGGGTTGATATCGACTCCTGGCACCGGGTCCGGCATTCCGCACGAAGCGGCGGTCGGGGCTCTGCTGGGCCAAGTCAATTCGATCGAGGCCGAATTGGCGAGCGTGCTTCGAAAGCTACTGATGCTTCGAGAATGACCCCGGGTCATCCGCCTTTCGACGTCTTCAGCCGCACCGCTTCCCCCAGCTCCACTACCGCCATCGCGTAGTAGCTGGACCAGTTGTAGCGGGTGATGGCGTAGAAGTTGGTCGTCCCGGCGACGTAGCTCGGCGCGGCGCCGCCGTTCTGCAGTTCGACGAGCGCCAGCGCGCTGTCGCTCGCCAGCGCCTCAGGCGGCAGGGTCGCGCCGCGCGCCACCATGTCGGCGGCTGAAAACGTCGGCACGATGTCGGGCGCGAGCAGGGCCGCGCGATCGCTCGTGTCGGTCGGCGGCTTCACGCCGTAGCGCACCGCGAGGCCGCGCTTCCAGCCGAACTCGGCCAGGTAGTTGGCGACGCTGCCGATCACGTCGGCGGCGCTCGCGTGCAGGTCGACGCGACCGTCGCCGTCGAGGTCGACCGCATAGCGGTTGAAGCTCGACGGCATGAACTGCGCCATGCCGATGGCGCCGGCGTAACTGCCGCGCCAGGACACCGGGTCGATGCCTTCGCTATGGCACAGCACGAACCAGCTCTCGAGTTCGCTCTTGAAGAAGTCGCTGCGGTCCTTGCGCCCAGCCGGAAAGTCGAAGGCGAGCGTGGCCAGTGCATCGATGATCCGAAAGTTGCCCATCTGCCGCCCGTAGATCGACTCGACGCCGACGATTCCGACCACCACCTCGGGCGCCACGCCGTAGAGGTCCTCGGCCATGGCCAGCCACTTCGCGTTGGCCTGCCAGAAGGCGACGCCGGCGCGGATGCGGATCGGCTCGACGAAGCGGGCGCGATAGGCGGCCCAGTTCTTCGCCGTGCCGGCCGGTGGCGGCAGGATGAAGCGCACCACGCTCGGCACGAAGCGTGATTGCGCCAGCGCCGAGCGCACCCATGCGGCGTCGAATGCGTGTCGCTCGGCGACGGCGTCAGCGAAGGCCATCACGTCGTCGCGCTGGCCATAGGTGACGAGATCGGGCGCGCCGTCGTCGGTCATCACCGGCGCATCGCGTCGCCGCGCCCTGCGCGCGGCGTCGGCCGGGGCAACGGCGGCGGTGGCGAGCAAGGCGCCGCCGAACACGACTGAGCGGCGCAGCGGAGAGCGAAGCATCGTCCCGACTATCGAGAGGGCGAGGTACGCAGGCGCCGCGACGCGGCGGCGAACTGGCGCGTCAGCGCCGCATCGGGATGCCTCGTCTGCGCGCGGCTGTAGCGCTGCGCTTCCAGCAGCTCGAGCGCGGCGGCGAGCGGCTCGCCGGCCTTGCCCAGGCGCTCGCGCACATGCGCGGCGAGGGCGCGCGGCGCCTCGTGCGGCGCCGCCGGCACGCCGAGCGCACGCAGCGCGCGCTTCATGCGCTCGAGCTGGCGCACCCAGGGGTCCACCCGGTGCCGGTCGAACCAGGCCCATGCGGCGCCGGCGAGTGCGAGCGCGCTCAGCGCGCCGATCAGCAGCAGTGCCAGGTCTTCCCAGTCCGGCGCGGTGAAGCCGATGTTCTTCAGCACGTCGAGCTGCTGGCCGCGCGTGTAGTTGAGCACCCATTGGTTCCAGCGGTTGTTGACAGCCTCCCAGGCATTGCGCAGCTCGGCGAAGAGTTCGGGATTCATCGCCGCGAAGGCGCCGGCGACGAGGCCGGGCTTGACTTCGAGCCGGCTGCTCCGGCCGATCCGGTCGGGCGCGACCGCTGCGGTCGGGTCTGCGCGCACCCAGCCGATTCCCGACTGCCAGTATTCGGCCCAGGCATGTGCCGAGCTCTGGCGCACGATGTAGTAGCCGTCGACCGGTTCCTGGTCCGAGCCCTGGTAGCCGGTGACGATGCGGGCCGGAAAGCCGGCGCCGCGCATGATGACGACGAAGGCCGAGGCGAAGTGCTCGCAGAAGCCGGTCTTCCTGTCGAGCCAGAACTCGTCGACGGCATTGCGCCCGTATTCGCCCGGCGACAGCGTGTAGTCGTAGCCACCGGTGCGGATGTGCGACATGACGGCCTGGGTGAAGGCGGTGGCGTCGGCGTTTCCCAGCTCGCTGCGCAGGGCGCGCGCCCACGCCAGCGTGCGCGGATTGAATCCAGCCGGCAACTCCATGCTCTCCTGGATCTCGCCGTTGCGGCGCGACGAGCCCAGCGTGTGGCGGATGTAGGCCGTGGCGCTGACGCGAAGGCGTTCGTAGACCGGCCGTTCGCCGAGCCACTGCAGGTCCTCGCGTGGGCTGATGCGAACGCCCTCGACCGGCGCCACTTCCGTTGTCGCCTCGAGCAGGGGCAACGAGGCAACGCGCAGCGGCTCGAGCGTCGCCTCGTAGCGCACCGGCGTGCCCTGCGTCTTCAGCTCCGGCGGCCGCGCCGGCGCGTTCGCCGGCGCGAACGGCAGGCCGAGCGGACGCCACTCGAGGCCGTCGAAGCGTGTCAGGACCGGGCCGCGAAAGTACATGTCGGGCGGCGACGGCGCACGGCCTTCGAAGCGCACCCGCATCGCCACCGACTCGTCGCGCGCGACTTCGGTCATCGAGCCCATCTTCATCGCGTTGGACAGGCCGGTCGTCGAGATGCCGTCCTGCGGCACGCCCCACAGCGGCCCGATGCGCGGGAACAGCATGAACAGCAGGGCCATCACGGGCGCGCCTAACAGGGCGGTGCGCGCGGCCAGCCCGCCCGCCTGGCGCAGGCTCGGCTGGCCGACCGGCATGTGCGCGAGCACCAGGCCGGTGAGCAGGCCCCAGATCGAGATCAGCATGGCCACCGCCACCGGCATCGACTGCGAATAGAGGAAGTGCGTGAGGATGATGAAGAAGCCGAGAAAGAAGACGACGAAGGCATCGCGCCGGGCACGCAGCTCGAGCGTCTTCAGCGCCATGAGGGCGACCGCCATCGTCACGCCCGGCTCCTTGCCGAGCAGGCTGCGGTAGGACCAGAAGGTCAATCCGATCGCCAGCGCCAGCACGGCCAGCAGCACCAAGCGGCCGGGCAGGGCACCGCCGGCGACGGCGAGTCGGCCGCGCCAGAGCAGCACGACGGTGGTGAGCACGCCCGTCCAGACCGGCAGGTGCGAGAGGTGCGGTAGCACGGTCCAGGCGATCACGGCGAGGAGGAACAAGGTGTCGCGGGCTTCGCGCGGCAGGCGGCGCCAGCCGGGCCAGTGCGGCAACCAGGTGCGGGCGAGGGCGATGCTCACCTCGGCCTCACGCGTGCCACAGCGCCAGCGCATCGAGGCAGCGCCGGCGCTGCCCTCCGCCGCCTTCGGGGGCGAGCTCGAGGCCGGGCAGGCGCAAGCCGAAGTCGGTGCCGGCGCGCTCCGAAGCCAAGGTCCAGGCAGTCAGCCGCGACAGGCGCTCCTCGGGCGCCAGCGCGCCGCATGCGGCCCAGTCGAGCCACAGCTCCTGGCGCGCCGAGACGCTGGTGTCGCGGCTGACCAGCTCGCTACCGGTCTCCACCGCTTGCGCCGCTTTTTTCCAGGCGATGAGCTTCATCGGATCGCCGCGCCGGTAGGCGCGCACGCCCTCGATCTCGCCGCCTTCGCTGTGGCGAGAGCGGGTCGGGCCGCCGGCGATCGGCCGGGCCGCCGGCAAGGCCGGCGCGTTGCTCTCGGGCCGTGGATAGACGAGCAGACGGGCCGCCGGCCGCCATACCGTCCAGGCGCGAAACAGGCCGAGCGGAAAGCGCGTCTCGGCGCTCAGCGTCGGCACCTCGTGCAGGCCGCGCGCCGGAGGAACGAAGCTCATGTGCGCAGCCGCCTGGCCGCCCGCCGGCACGTCGGTCCAGACTCGCATTGCGTCGGGCGCGTCGAGCAGGCGCAGGCCGATGCCGAAGCGGGCTGCGCCCGGGCTCGTCATGACGATGTCGATCCCGGCCGGCTCGCCGGCGAAGGCGGCCTCCACCGGTCTGAGGTGCAGGGTCAGGCCGCGCAGCGTGCCGTGCGTCAGGTGCATCGAGACGACGCCGCTGCCGGCGAGCAGAAAGGTCAGCACGTAGCCGAGGTTGAGCTGGTAGTTGATCGAGGCGAGCAGGAGCACGAGCAAGGTCAGGGCGAACATCCAGCCGGCGCGCGTCGGCAGGATGTAGACGTTGCCCTGGGTCAGCGTCTGCGTGTCGGTGCGCGGCAGGCGCGACTGCCACCAGGTGCGAAAACGCGCCCGCGCGAACGCCGCGGGATTGAGGGTCGCGGCGACGCTGGTCATGGGGCACCGTGGGCGCTGCGCGCCGCCCCGGCGAGCGGGAAGAGCCCTCCTTCGGAACGGCCGTGCGGAGGGCTCATGGGAGGGGCACCGCCTCGACCATGGCCCGCACCTGCTCGCGCCGGCCGCGCCCGGCGCCGGGCACCGGCACGAGGCGATGGGCGATCGTTTGCGGCAGCACGTATTGCACGTCGTCGGGGGCAACATAGTCGCGTCCGCCGAGCAGCGCGCGCGCCCGCGCCGCGCGCAGCACGGCGATGCCGGCACGCGGCGACAGGCCCTCGACGAACCAGGCGCCCGAGCGCGTCGCCTGGATCAGCGCCTGCAGGTAGTCGAGCAGCGCCTCCGACGCATGCACGGCCTGCACCGCGCGCTGCGCCTCGAGCAGCTGCACCGGGCTCATCACCGCGCGCAGCTTCGAGATCGCCTCGCGCCGGTCAGCGCCCGCGAGCAGCTCGCGTTCGCTCTTGCGGTCCGGATAGCCGAGCGTGATGCACATCAGAAAGCGGTCGAGCTGCGACTCGGGCAGCGGGTAGGTGCCGATCTGGTCGGTCGGGTTCTGCGTGGCGATGACGAAGAACGGCGCCGGCAGGGCACGCGTCTCGCCTTCGACCGTCACCTGATGCTCTTCCATCGCTTCGAGCAGGGCGCTCTGCGTCTTCGGCCCGGCACGGTTGATCTCGTCGGCCAGGAGCACGTGCGCGAACACCGGCCCGGCGTGAAAAACGAACGCTTCCTTGCTGCGCTCGTAGACGCTGACGCCGATCAGGTCGGAGGGCATCAGGTCGGCGGTGAACTGGGTGCGCGAAAAGCGCAAGCCGAGCGAGACCGAGATGGCATGCGCCAGGGTCGTCTTGCCGACCCCCGGAACGTCCTCGATCAGAAGGTGTCCACCGGCGAGAAGGCAGGCGACGCAGTCCTCGATCTGGGCACGCTTGCCGACGATAATCGTGCTGATCTGGCCGATCAGATCGGTCAACTGGTCTCGCAGGGATGGGCTCATGCGGGCACGTTACTAGAAAATGACTCCCACACGCTCTCCCTGTTCGCGGCAAAGCGGACGCCTGTGCCCGCTTTCATGACCACGGCCTTCTACAGCCACCCCGACTGTCGCGGTCACGACATGGGCGCCGGCCATCCCGAGTGCCCGCAACGGCTCGATGCGATCGACGACTACCTGCTCGCCACCGGCCTGGCCGACGCGCTCGATCGCCGCGAGGCGCCTGCAGTGTCGATGGACGATCTCGGCCGTGCCCACGAGAGCCGCTACGTCGGCGAGCTGCGCGACCTGCTGCAGGGCATCGCCGCCGAGGGCCGGTCGCGCGCCATCGACCCCGACACGGTGGCCTCGCCGGGTACCTGGGCGGCGGCGGTGCGCGCCGCCGGCGCTGCCGTCGCAGCGACCGACGCGGTCATCGACGGCACAGTCGAAAACGCCTTCTGCTCGGTGCGGCCGCCCGGCCATCACGCCACCCGCGACCAGGCGATGGGATTCTGCTTCTTCAACAACGTCGCCGTCGCCGCCCGGCATGCGCTCGACGTGCGCGGCCTCGAGCGCGTCGCCATCGTCGACTTCGACGTGCACCACGGCAACGGCACCGAAGACATCATCGCCGGCGACGATCGCGTGCTCATGGCGAGCATCTTCCAGCATCCGCTCTACCCGTACAGCGGCGCCGTGCCGATGGGCACGAACATGGTCAACGTGCCGGTGCCGCCCTATGCGCGCGGGCCGCAGGTGCGCGCCCTGATCGAGGAGAACTGGATGGAGCGGCTTGACGCCTTCGCGCCGCAGATGATTTTCGTCTCGGCCGGCTTCGACGCGCACCGCGAAGACGATCTCGGCCAGCTCGGCCTGGTCGAGGCCGACTACACCTGGATCACCGCGCGCATCAAGGCCGTCGCCGACAAGCACGCGCAGGGTCGCATCGTCTCCTGCCTCGAAGGCGGCTACCACCTCGGCGCGCTAGCGCGCAGCGTCGCCGCGCACCTGCGCGTGCTCGCCGGCGTGTGAGCGGCACCGTGAACGTCCCGGTCGGCGAGGGCGGCTGCTGATGGTGCGGGCTTTCGACGTCAAGGAGCTCGACGAACTCGCGCTCTCGCTGACGCGGCCGGGTGCCGCTGCCGAGCTGGCGGTGCTGGCGGTCTGCCTGTTCGCCGCCTGGGGCGTGGCGCGCCTGATGCAGGGCCGCACCGCGCCGAGCGGCTCGATCCTGTTCGGCGAGCGGGTGATCGACGGCGTGCTCTTCCCGCTGCTAGCGCTGGCCTTCGCCTTCGCCGCACGCGTCGGCCTCGAGGCGACGATCAAGCCGGCGGTGTTTCGCGTCGCCATCCCGATCCTCGTCTCGCTCGTCGTCATCCGCTTCAGCGTGCGCGTGCTGTCGCGCACCTTCCCGGGCGTCGCCTGGGTGCGCACGGTCGAGCGCAGCATTTCATGGCTGGCCTGGATCGCCGTCGTGCTCTGGGTCACCGGCGTCCTGCCGCTGGTGCTCGACGCGATGGACGACGTGCACTGGAAGATCGGCACGGCGCAAATGACCTTGCGCAACCTCGTCGAGGGCACGATCACCGCCGGCGTCGTTCTCGTGCTCGCGCTCTGGATCTCGGCGGCGCTGGAAAGAAAGCTGCTCGTCAATGCCAGCGGCCAGGACCTCTCGCTGCGCAAGATCGCGGCGACGCTGGTGCGCACCGTCCTCCTCTTCGTCGGCCTGATGTTCGCGCTTTCGGCGGTGGGCATCGACCTGACGGCGCTCTCGGTGCTCGGCGGCGCGGTCGGCGTCGGCCTCGGCTTCGGGCTGCAGAAGATCGCCGCCAACTACATCAGCGGCTTCGTCATCCTCGCCGAGCGCAGCATACGCATCGGCGACATGGTCAAGGTCGACAATTTCGAAGGTCGCATCACCGACATCCGCACCCGCTACACCGTGATCCGCTCGCTGGGCGGGCGCGAGGCGATTATCCCGAACGAGACGGTGATCACGACGCGGGTCGAGAACTCGTCGCTCGCCGACCCGCGCGTGCTCGTGCAGACTGCCGTGCAGGTGGCCTACGGCAGCGACGTGCGTGCCCTGCAGCCCAGGCTCGAGGCGGCGGTCGCCGCGGTGCCGCGCGTCGTCGCCGATCCGGCGCCGAGCGTGCAGCTGGCGGCCTTCTCGGCCGACGGCATGGACCTCGCGATCCACTTCTGGATCCGCGATTCCGAGAACGGCCAGGGCAATGTCCGCTCCGACGTCAACCTTGCCGTGCTCGACGTGCTGAACGCCGAGGGCATCGAGATCCCGTTCCCGCAGCGGGTCGTGCATGCCGTGGTGTCGACGCCGCCCGAGCAGGGTCGAGAATGACGGCTCCACGTTCGATCGACCGGAGATTCCCACCATGCATGCTTCAGTCTCCCCTCGCCCGGGCTTGCTCGTCGCCGCGGCTGCGGTCGTGATCGCCCTTCTGGCGCCGGTGGCCGGCCGTGCCCAGGTCGCCGTCGTCGCGCAGCCCGACCAGGAGCGGCTGCTCGCCAGCGCGGACGCGCGCATCGCTGCCAACAAGCGGTTCGTCTACGACTTCTGGCGCGAGGTCTTCGAGGGCGGGCACATGGAGCTGGCCGACAAGTACATGGCCGAAAGCTACATCCAGCACAACCCGAACGTGGCCACCGGCAGGGCGCCCTTCGTCGAGTTCTTCTCGAAGCGCGTCAAGCCGCAGCCGATCGAAGCGAAGGTGAAGGCGCCGCTGGTCGCCATCGTCGCCGAGGGCGATCTCGTCGTGCTGAGCTTCGTGCGCGAAGGCGTCGATCCGAAGGACCCGACGAAGAAGTACACGACGGCCTGGTTCGACATGTTCCGCCTCGAGTCCGGCAAGATCGCCGAGCACTGGGACGCGGCGCCCAAGCAGTAGGCCCGCGACGGACCTCGGCCGTGAATGGCGCGGGCAGGCTGGCCTTCCTAGACCCGGCCTGGGTCGTACTGCTGCTGGTGCTGCTGCTCTGGCTCGGCATCTGCGCCTTGCTGGCCCGCGCCGGCGGCTGGTCGACGCTGGCCGGTCCGTACCGCGCCAAGTACCCGGTGGTCGGCGAGCGCTTCCGCTTCGTCTCTGCCTCCATGGGCTCCGAGCGCCTGCCGGTCCACTACAGGGGGTGCCTGTTCATCGTCGTGAACCGGCACGGCTTGCACATCTCGGTGCTGTTCCCGTTCCGCTTCAGGAGCCCGCCCTTGTTCATTCCCTGGAGCGCGGTGGAGTCGGTCACCGAGAAGCCCCTCCTTCGCACCTTCGGCGTTGCCGTCAAGCTGCGCGACCAATGGCCGATCATTCGTGTTCCCGGACGCGCCGCCCACGTGATCCGGCAGGCGCATGACGTGTCGCCTTCGTCCAGGGCGGTGCTGACTTCGCGGTGACCGCCATGCACATCGACAGCATCGAACGATTGCGCTCTCTCTATCCGGAGGCGAAGGCGCGCACGCTCAAGAAGCAGCTCGGAGCGCTCGACGTGCACTGCCGGCGCTTCATCGAGCTCTCGCCGTTCGTCGTCGTCGCCAGCAGCAACGCCGCCGGCGCCATGGACGCCTCGCCGCGCGGCGGTGTGCCTGGTTTCGTCCGCGTCCTCGACGCGAGCACGCTGCTCATCCCCGACGCACCCGGCAACAACAGGCTCGACTCGCTGGAGAACATCGTCGCCACCGGCAGGATCGGCTTGTTCTTCATGATCCCGGGCATCGACGAGACCTTGCGCGTCAACGGCGCGGCGCGGCTCTCGAGCTTCGCGCCTCATATCGAGGTGTTCGCGGCCGAGAAGCGCCAACCGAAGCTCGTCGTCGAGGTCACGGTCGAGGAAGCCTATCTGCATTGCGCCAAGGCGCTCATGCGCTCCAGCCTGTGGCAGGTATCGGCTCAGGTGAGCCGCTCGGTCTTGCCGACGATGGGGCAGATGATCGACAGCCAGACCGGCATCGAGACGCCGGCCGAGACGCACGAGGCGATGCTCGCGCGCTACGCGGCAGACCTGTAGCGCAGGGTGACCCGGCGAGCCGATCACGGTCCACCTCGCCCTGGCCGGCCTTCGGCGGCAGCTGCCGCACGTAGGCGACGATGGCGCCGAGGTCGACATCGGTGAGCGCAATGTATTCCACGCTCGGCATGATGAGGAGCGGCTGGCCATCGCGCTTGACTCCGTGGCGGATCGTCCGCACCCAGTCGACCGGCGCGTACGCGCCGTGGCGCCGCCGGATATCGCACTTTCGCGCCCGGCCGGTAGCGCACTACCATCGGGTTTCATGAAGGTTCGAAAAGTCATTCTCTTCGACCGCCGGCGATTCACGGTTCCGCAAGCATCCAGTGCGTTTGTCGGCACGACAAGACCCGGGACATGCGCGTGGCGAGCCGGCGACTGCGTGCGAAGCGACGCATCGCTGGGCCCGAGCGCGGAGCGGCGATGACGCACAGCTTCCTGTCGGCGTTCGTCCTGCTGCTGCTCGTGCTCGACCCGTTCGGCAGCCTGCCGATCTTCATACCGGTGATGCGCACGGTACCGGCGCAGCGGCGCGTCGTCGTCGCGCTGCGCGAGGTCGCCATCGCCTTCGCGGTGCTCTGCCTGTTCATGTTCTTCGGCGAGGGATTTCTTCGCGTCATGCACCTCTCGGAGCGCTCGCTCGAGGTGGCAGGCGGTGTCATCCTGCTGATGGTCGCGATCCGCATGATCTTCAGCCAGGGCGGCGACGCTTACGGCGTGCCCGAGGGCCGCGAGCCGCTCATCTTTCCGCTCGCCGTGCCGCTGCTCGCCGGCCCTTCGGCGATGGCGACGGTGCTGCTGCTCGCATCGGGCCAGCCCGATCGTGTCGTCGAGTGGGTCGGCGCGCTGGCCTGCGCCATGGCCGTTTCCGGACTGGTCCTGGTCGGCTGCGTGCGCATCCGGCGCTGGCTCGGCGACTCGGTCGTCTCGGCGTTCGAGAAGCTCATGGGCCTCGTGCTTACGGCGATCGCGGTCGAGATGATCCTGGCCGGGTTGAAGCGCTATTTCATGGACGGGTCGTAGACGGCCCGCTGCCTAGAATCCTCGCCATGGCCATCTACCGACTCGACGATCGCGCGCCTCGCCTGCACCCGAGCGCCTGGGTCGCCGACAGCGCCACCGTGCTCGGCGACGTCGAGCTCGACGAGGACGCGAACGTCTGGTTCGGCGCCGTGCTGCGCGGCGACACGGAGCGCCTGCACGTCGGCCGCGGTTCGAACGTGCAGGACGGCAGCGTCGTGCATGCCGACCCCGGCTCGCCGACGATGATCGGCCAAGATGTGACGATCGGCCACATGGTCATGCTGCACGGCTGCACGATCGGCGACGGCTCGCTGGTCGGCATCGGCTCGGTGATCCTGAACGGCGCGCGCATCGGCCGGCATTGCCTGGTCGGGGCCGGGTCGCTCGTCACCGAGGGCAAGAGCTTTGCCGATGGCTCGCTCATCATGGGCTCGCCCGCTGTCGTCGTGCGCGTACTCAGCGCCGAGCAGATCGAAGGCATCCGGCGCAGTGCCCTGCACTACGTGGCCAACGCGAAAAGCTATCGCGCCGGACTGCGGCGGCTCGACTGAGCGCGCGACCCGCTACCCGAAGACGAGCTCGACGCTGCCGAGGCCGGCGAACTCGGCGCGGTAGAAGCCAGGCCCTGGAATGCGCGGCGCGCCGCTGCAGCTGCCGGTGGTGACGATGTCGCCGGCGCGAAGGCCCGGACCGCTGTCGGGCTGCGCGTTGGCGAGCATCACCACCGTGCCGAACGGGTCGCCGTCGAGGATGGCGTGGCCGCTGCCGCGCGCCAGCTCGCTCGCCGCATGACCGGGCGCGGCGACGCTGAGGACGATGCCGACGGCCGCGAAATCGAGCGCCTGCCAATCGCGCACCGAGCGGCCGGCGGCGAAGGCGCCGTTGTTGAATCCGTCGGCCACCTCGGCCAGCGCGCCGCTGCCCGCCGGCAGGCGCGGGTCGACGATCTCGATGGCGATGCGCATCGCCTCGATGGCCTGCGAGACCTCGGCGCGGCTGTAGGCGCCATCGCGTCGCGCCGGCAGGTCGCGGCGCAGTTGGAACGCGAACTCGCACTCGATCTTCGGCGCGATGAAGTCGCCCAGGACGAGGCGGGCCGGCCGCGCGCTCGCGTCATGCATCCTCGACGCCGGCATCGCCGCCGCGACCGGCTGCGTGACGCCGAGGCCTTGCCGCTGCGCTTCGGTGACCGCGGCGACCTTCCAGCCGCCGCCACCACCAAGATCGCCGATCACGGCGCCTTGCAGGCGATAGGCCTCTGCGAGGTCGACCGGCCGCCACGCGGCCGGGCATTCGGCGATGGCGCGGGCACTTCGCCGCGCCGTGGCCAGGGCCGAGCGTGCGGCCTCGAAGTCGTTGGCGTTCATTCGCAAGCGGCTGCCGCTACTTGAGCCGATAGCCGCAGACGCCGCAGAACACGTCTTCGGCGGTGATCGGCGAAAGGCATTGCGGGCAGGTCGTCGGCGCCGGCATGGCCGGCGCGGCGATCGGTGCCTGCGGCGGTGGTACATACACGGGTGGTGCCGAGTACGAAGGCGGTATCGACGACGGAATCGGCGGCGCCGCCGGCGCAGGTGCGTCGTCGAATGAAAGGTCGATGTCGGTCGAGGCCATTGGCGCCAGGTCTGCGACGTAGGGCGCGGGCGGCGCGTAGGACGGCGGCGGCGCGAATGGAGCCGACGGCATCGGCGGTGTGTAGGGGGCCGGCGCCGGAGCCGCGAATGGCGCCGCCATCGCCGCCGCCGCGCTCGCTGCCGCGGTGCCGTTGCCCGGCGGCGTCGGCGCACCCGGCGTAGTGGCATCGCGGTTCGCGGCGCCGCGCGCCTTGTCGCCGAGATCGGCAGCACGCCGCTTCGCCTCGTCGAGCTTCTGGCGCAGCGCTGCTTCGGTGGCGCTCAGGTCGAGTCCCTCGGTGACGCGCAGATAGACCAGGCAGAGGCCGAGCAGATAAACCTGCAGCACCAGCGATGCGGCGACGGCCCAGAGCACCATCGAGCCGATCAGGCCGGCGATGGCATGGCCGGCGCCTTCGCCGCCGAAGCCTTGCGCCATGCCCATCACCGAGCCGAAGCCGCCCATGCCGCTGAAGCCGACGATCGATGCCGAGAGGCCGAGCGTCGGAAGCATGCCGGCGCCGAGCACGCTGAAGACGATGAGCGCGACCGCGAACGAGAGCAGCCAGACGAAGACGAGCAGGAGGATCGCCTCGACCAGCCGGCTGCGCGCGATCGCCAGCGTCTGCGACAGCGCGCGCATGATCGTCGCGCCCTGCCAGATCGCCGGCAGCGACAGCACCATGCACAGGAACAGGCCGAAGATCGTGATGCCCGCGACGACCACCGACACCGGGAAGGCGACCGCGAACAGCAGCGGCCCGAGGAACGGGATCTTGCAGACGACGAGCACCAGCGCGATGACGAGAAAGACCGCGAGCTCGACGACGAAAAGGGCGATGCCGAGCACGATCAGCTTCGGGATGCACATCAGCCCGTAGACCAGGGCGTCGACGGTGCTGCGCGGCGAGATGCCGCGCGCGTGATCCATCTGCAGCAGCCCGGCGGCGTTGACGCCGGTGCCGACCGCGACCGCATAGACGAAGAACGCGAGCACCGAGGCGATCATGCCGAGCACACCGCTCATCGCGAGGAGCAGTCCGGCCAGCAGAACGCCGCCGACGGTGCAGGCGATCAGCGCGACCAGCGCGCGCCGGTTGCGCAGGCCGTTCACCGCCTGGAACAGGCTGGAGAACGCGTTGGCCGACATTCCGGCGGGCAGGGCGGCGTTTTCCACCGGGGTCGACATGCGCTTCTCCTCGTGCAGGGTGGCTCGATCGGCGCTTCCGGGCGCCGCTTCGCCCAGGCCCTAGTTTCGGTGGCGGTCTTCGATTTCTTTTTGTTGCTTGCAGACCGCTTCGTTGACGTGCTCAGGCGAGCCGCATTCGCGCGAACGGCAGATCGACTCGGCGATCGCACCGCGGCCGGCGCAGATCTCGCGCACGCCGCGCGCTTGCGAGACAGGCGCCTGCTGCAGTGGCGCGCTCGGGACCGCTCGGGCGCGTTGCGCCTCTTCGGCGCGGCGGCGGGCCGCCTCCTGCTCGAAGCGCGCCGCCGCGGCCGCCTGCTGCTGTTGCTCGGCGATGGCGCGGGCCTTGGCTTCGCGGTCTGCCTTGTCGCGCGCGGCCTTCTCGCGGCGCTTCTCGGCGGCGATGCGCAAGGCCTCGGCATCGGCGGCCGGCGACGAGGCCGGCTCGGCTGGCGGCGGCATCGCCACCGAGGTCGGCGGCGGCAAGCTCGCCGCCGCCGGCGATGCCGCGACTTCGGGCGGCGCGATCGCGATCCCGGGCGCCGACGCAGGCATGGAGGCCGGAGCTGCCACGACCGGTGCCGGTGGCTCGACGACGGCCGGCACCGGCGCGGCCATCGGTGCCGACGCCGGCCCGGCATTGGCCTTGGCGCCGCCCGGCGAATTCATGAACCACCAGCCACCGGCACCGGCCGCGACGAGCGCGACGAGGGCGAGGCCGAGCACGAGCGGTGCGCGATTCGGTGCCTTCGCTGCGGCCGGTGCGGCCGCGGGCGGACGCGTGGGCGTGTCGTCGTCGCGTCGATGCATCGTGCCGATCGCCGCCGGGTCCGCCTGGTCGGGTGCGAACAGGGGCTCGTCGTAGGGCGGTGGATAGCCCGGCGGCGAAGCCGAGCCATAGCCGGCCGTCGCGGCGACCGGCGGATAGCTCGGCGAGGCGATCGGCGGCGGCGGATACGGCGCCACCGGCGCATATGACGGATAGTTGATCGGCGGCGGGCTCGTGCCGATGAACGGGTCCGGTGGGGCAACGGAACGAGAGCGCGGCACGATCACCGTGCCGAGCAGGCTCACGCCGCAATTGGCGCAGTAGCGCACGCCAGGCTTGTTCTGGAAGTTGCACTCGTCGCAGGTGATGCCTGCCGCCAGCTGGGCCTCTTCGTCGTGGGCCGCGGCGGGTGGTGGGAACGCCGTGCCGCAGGAGCGGCAGAACTGGGCTTCGTCCCTGTTTTCGGTTCCGCACACCGAGCACAGCTTCGTCATTCCTTGCGCCTCTGAACACCGATGCCGGTAGGTCGAACGACGATACCTCGGTTTGCAGGTCCGGGCAATTTGAACCAGCGCGACAAACGACAATGCGTCAACTCTGCCGCGCCGATCGGAGACCGTCCGTGCTGTATGCGTCCCTGAAAGCCGTTCATCTGCTCGGCGTCGTCGTCTGGATCGGCGGCATGTTCTTCATGCTCGCATGCCTTCGACCCGCTGCCGCCGAAGTGCTGGAGCCGCCGGCGCGCGTGCGTCTGATGCACGCTGCCCTGCGCCGCTTCTTCAGTGCTGTGACGGTGGCAACGCTGGTCGCCTTGCTGAGCGGTGCGGCGATGGTCGGGCTGGTGTGGCGCGAGCGTGCGTCGGCCGGGCTGGCCTTCAACATGCCGCTCGACTGGTACGCCATGATCAGCCTCTTCTTCGTCATGGCCGCCGTGTTCGCGCACGTTCGGCTGGCGCTGTTCAGGCGCGTCGAGCGCGCCCTTGCCGATCAGGCCTGGCCGGTCGCGGCGGCGGCGCTGCGCGGGATCCGCTGGGAGGTGACGCTCAACCTCGTCATCGGCGTGTTTGTCATCGTCCTCGTGCGCCTCGGTTCGGTGCCCTGAGTCCTGTCAACGGGCCCGGGTCGCCAGGCCGCGATCGATGGCGGCCAGGGCCGCCTGCAAGCGCGCCGGGCCAGCTCCGGCAATCGTCTCGAACGACACGCCGGCGCGCGCCAGCGAGGCGCGCAACAGCGCATCGATCGGTTCGCGCACGTGAGCGCCGTCACGCTGCAGGCCATCGGCCAGCCATGGCAGGTCGAGCACGGTGAGAAGCGTCAGGTCGCAGCGCGCCTGCCACGCTTCGGCATGCGCATACAGGCTCGGGTCGCCGAACACGAAGTCGCTGTAGACGGCGATCATCAGCGCCGCCGTGTCGGCGACGACGATCTCGGCGTCGCCGCCCGCGGCGTCGATGCGCCGCGTCTGCTCGTCGGCAATCGCCGCCTGCTCGTCGCGCTTCGGGGTTCGACCATGCGCGCTGCAGAATTCGCGCAGCGCTTCGCCGATCACGGCGACGCGCAGGCCGCGCTCGGTCAGCGCTGCGCCGATTTCGCCGGTGAGCGTCGTCTTGCCGGTGCTCTCGGCCCCGAGCAGGGCAACGACGAAGGCCGGCCTCATCGCCCGGCGACGCTCGTGTCGAGCAACCTTCGCCAGGCGCGCCAGCCGATCACCGCCATCACCGCGAAGACCGCATACAAAACGACCGTGAGCCAGAGCCCCTTGTAGGCGAACAGGGCGACGCCGACGACATTGACGACGATCCAGGTCGGCCAGTTCTCGACGTACTTGCGGCCGAGCAGCCATTGGCCCAGGACGCTCGCGGCGGCCGGAAAGGCGTCCCACCAGGGCACGTCGGTGTCGGTGTAGCGGCGCAGGAAGAGGCCGGTCGCCGGCCACGCGACGGCCAGCGCGCCGAGCGCGATCCAGCGTCCGCGCGCGCCGAGCGAGCGCACCCGCAGGGCCGCGCCCGAGGCGTCGGTGCCGCGCAGCCATTGCCACCAGCCCCAGCCGGCGACGACCGCGAAAAAAATCTGCAGCGAAGCATCGCCGTAAAGACGGCTTTTCCAGAACAGCAGGAAGTAGAGCAGCGAGCTGGCGATGGCGAGCGGCCAGCCGAGCACGTTGACGCGGATGTTGCAGGCGACCATCGCGATCGAGAGCACGAAGGCCGCGACCTCGAGCCAGGTCACCGTCGCGTCCCCGAGCACGAAGGCGGTCGCCAGGAGCGGCGCCGCCGCGTCGAGCAGCGCGGACCCGCTCAACGCCGCGGCGGCGAGAGCTGAACGAAGATCTCGTCGGGCTTGATCATGCCGAGCTCGGAGCGCGCCTTTTCCTCGACCATCTCGAGGCCTTCCTTGAGATCTTTGACCTCGGCGGCGAGCTGCTCGTTGCGATGGCGCGCGACGTCGTTGCTCGACTGCTGCGCGGCCAGCTTGGAGCGCAGATCGACCATGCGCGGCACGCCACCCTTGCCGAACCAGAGCTCGACGTGCACGAGCACGAGCAGCAGGGCGAGGGCTAGGGTGACGAAGCGCACGTCGGCGTCGTCAGGACAACTGATTGAAGGCGGAGCGGCCCGGATAGGCGGCGACGTCGCCCAGGTCTTCTTCGATGCGCAGCAGCTGGTTGTACTTGGCCATGCGGTCCGAGCGGCTGAGCGAGCCGGTCTTGATCTGCCCGGCATTGGTGCCGACGGCGATGTCGGCGATGGTCGCGTCTTCGGTCTCGCCCGAGCGATGGCTGATCACCGAGGTCCAGCCGGCGCGCTTGGCCATCTCGATGGCGGCGAAGGTCTCGGTGAGGGTGCCGATCTGGTTGATCTTGATGAGGATCGAGTTGGCGACCTTCTTCTGGATGCCTTCCTTCAGGATCTTCGGATTGGTGACGAAGATGTCGTCGCCGACCAGCTGCACGCGCGCGCCCAGCTTGTCGTTGAGCGCCTTCCAGCCGTCCCAGTCGCCCTCGGCCATGCCGTCTTCGATGGAGATGATCGGGTACTTGTCGACCCAGCGCGCCATCGTGTCGATCCACTCGCCGGCGGTCAGCGTCAGGCCTTCGCCGTCGAGGCGGTAGGCGCCTTCCTTGTAGAACTCGCTGGCCGCGCAGTCGAGTCCGATCGCGATCTGCGAGCCGGCCTGGTAGCCGGCCTTCTCGATCGCCTCGAGGATCATCTGGATGGCGGCCTCGTGGCTGGCGACGCTCGGGGCGAAGCCGCCCTCGTCGCCGACCGCGGTGCTCATGCCACGGCCGTCGATGATCTTCTTCAGGGCATGGAAGGTCTCGGCCCCGTAGCGCATCGCCTCGCGAAACGAAGGCGCGCCGACCGGGATGATCATGAACTCCTGCAGGTCGAGGTTGTTGTTGGCGTGGGCGCCGCCGTTGACGACGTTCATCATCGGCACCGGCATCTGCATCGCGCCCGAGCCGCCGAAATAGCGGTAGAGCGGCAGGCCGCTCTCTTCGGCGGCGGCACGCGCCACCGCCATGCTGAGGGCGAGCGTGGCGTTGGCGCCGAGCCGGCTCTTGTTCTCGGTGCCGTCGAGGTCGATCAGGGTGCGGTCGAGGAAGGCCTGCTCGCTCGAGTCGAGGCCGAGAACCGCTTCGCTCATCTCGGTGTTGATGTGCTCGACCGCCTTCAGCACGCCCTTGCCGCCGTAGCGCGACATGTCGCCGTCGCGCAGCTCGATCGCCTCGCGCGAGCCGGTCGAGGCGCCCGAGGGTACCGCGGCGCGGCCCATGGTGCCCGACTCGAGAAGCACGTCGCACTCGACGGTGGGATTGCCGCGGCTGTCCAGGATCTCGCGGCCGACGATGTCGACGATGGCGCTCATGCTCTTCCTATGAAATTCGAATACCGTGAATCAGAAGGCGCCGAACTCGTTCTCGAGGAAGCGCTGCGATTTGGTGACGCGGTCGAGCGCGACGAGCTGCTCGAGCAAAGCTTTCATGTACTGGAGCGGCACCGCGTTGGGACCGTCGGACATCGCGTTCTTCGGGTCCGGATGCGTCTCCATGAAGATGCCGGCGACGCCGACGGCGACCGCCGCACGCGCCAGCACCGGCACGAACTCGCGCTGCCCGCCCGACGACGTGCCCTGGCCGCCGGGCAGCTGCACGGAATGCGTCGCGTCGAAGACGACCGGCGCGTTCGTTTCGCGCATGATGGCGAGCGAGCGCATGTCGGAGACGAGGTTGTTGTAGCCGAAGCTGGCGCCGCGCTCGCAGGCCATGAAGCGCTCTTCCGAGAGACCCTTCTCGCGTGCTGCGGCGCGCGCCTTGTCGAGTACGTTCTTCATGTCGTGAGGCGCGAGGAACTGGCCCTTCTTGATGTTCACCGGCCTGCCGCTTTGCGCCACGGCGCGGATGAAGTCGGTTTGCCGGCACAGGAAGGCCGGCGTCTGCAGCACGTCGACGGTGGCGGCCGCTGCCTCGATCTCGTCTTCCCGGTGCACATCGGTGAGGACCGGCACGCCGAGCACGCGCTTGACCTTGGCCAGGATCTCGAGCCCCTTGTCCATGCCCGGCCCGCGAAACGAAGTGCCGCTCGAGCGGTTCGCCTTGTCGTAGCTCGACTTGAAAATGAAGGGGATGCCCAGCGCGGAAGTAATTTCTTTCAGCGTCCCGGCGACGTCGATCTGCAATTGTTCCGACTCCACCACGCAGGGGCCGGCGATCAGAAAGAGCGGATGGTCGAGGCCCGCGTCGAAGCCGCAGAGCTTCATGGCCGGGCGCCGGGCCGTCCCGAGCCCGGCCACGCCCCTTCGGGGGGCAGCGAACGAAGTGAGCGTGGGGGTCTCGTCACGCTGCGACTTTCTCGCTGCGCTCCGCCTGGTGCTCCAGCGCCGCGTGGATGAAGGACTTGAAGAGCGGGTGGCCGCCCCAGGGCGTCGACTTGAACTCGGGATGGAACTGCACGCCGATGAACCACGGGTGCACGCTCTTCGGCAGCTCGACGATTTCGGTCAGCTTGTCGCGCTGCGTAATCGCCGAGATCACGAGCCCTGCTTCGGTCAATCGGTCGAGGTAGTTCACGTTGGCTTCGTAGCGGTGGCGGTGCCGCTCGGTGACGACGTTGCCGTAGATCTGGTGCGCCAGCGTGCCGGGATTGACGTCGGCGCTCTGCGCGCCCAGCCGCATCGTGCCGCCGAGGTCGGACTGGGCCGTGCGCCTTTGCACCGAGCCGTCGGCGTCTTCCCATTCGTCGATCAGGGCGATCACCGGATGCTCGGCGAGCGGATCGAACTCGGTGCTGTTGGCGCCGCCCAATCCCGCCTTGTGGCGCGCGTATTCGATCGTCGCGACCTGCATGCCGAGGCAGATGCCGAGGTAGGGAATCTTCTTCTCGCGCGCGTACTGCGCGGCGAGGATCTTGCCCTCGACGCCGCGCTTGCCGAAGCCGCCGGGAACGAGGATCGCGTCGAAGCGCGCCAGGTTGCCGACGTTGGCTGGCGTGATGTCTTCCGAGTCGATCGACTCGACCTTGACCCGCGCGTGGTTGTGGATGCCGGCGTGGCGCAAGGCTTCGGTGAGCGACTTGTACGAGTCCGACAGCTCGACGTACTTGCCGCACATCGCGATCGTCACTTCGTGCTGCGGATGCTCGACCTCGTCGACCAGCTTGTCCCAGCGCGCCAGGTTGGCCGGCTTGGTGTGCAGTTGCAGCTTGGCGCAGACCAGCTCGTCGAGCCCCTGCGCGTGCAGCATGCGCGGCACCTTGTAGATCGTGTCGACGTCCCAGACCGAGATGACGCCGAACTCGTGCACGTTGGCAAACAGCGAGATCTTGGCGCGCTCTTCGTCCGGGATCGGCCGGTCGGCGCGGCAGAGCAGGGCGTCCGGCATGATGCCGATCTCGCGCAGCTTCTGCACGCTGTGCTGGGTCGGCTTGGTCTTCAGCTCGCCGGCGGCGGGAATCCACGGCACCAGCGTGAGATGCAGGAAGCAGGCGTTCCCCGGACCCATCTTCAGGCTCATCTGGCGCACCGCTTCGAGGAAAGGCAGCGACTCGATGTCGCCGACCGTGCCGCCGATCTCGACGATGGC
>JANXXS010000241.1 GCA_025350505.1 Burkholderiales bacterium | reverse complement strand
TGAAACGCAACTTACCCCCCGCGAACGCGGGGGTCGCCTTCAGGCACCGACGCGCACCACCTTCAGCATGTTGGTGCCGCCGGGGTAGCCCATCGGCTCGCCGCAGGTGATGCCGTAGGTGTCGCCGGGCTTGAGCACGCCTGCTTCGATCAGCAATTCCTCGGCATGGCGCAGCGCTTCGTCGCGATCGGCGAAGCTCGGCATGAGCAGCGGCGTGACGTTACGGTACATCGCCATGCGACGCTGGCTCCTGATCTGCGAGGTGATGCCGAAGATCGGCACGTGGATCTTGTGCCGGCTCATCCACAACGCCGTCGAGCCCGATTCGGTGAGCGCCAGGATCGCCTTGCAGCCGAGGTGATAGGCGGCGAACAGGGCGGCCATGGCGATCGACTGGTCGATCCGGCCGAAGGTCTTGTTGGTGAAGCCGGCATCGAGCGAGATCTCTTCGGAGCGCTCGGACTCGACGCAGATCGAGGCCATCATCTCGATCGTCTCGACCGGGTACTTCCCGGCGGCGGTCTCGGCGCTGAGCATGACCGCGTCGGTGCCGTCGAGCACGGCGTTGGCAACGTCGCTGACTTCGGCGCGCGTCGGCACCGGATTGACGATCATCGACTCCATCATCTGCGTCGCGGTGATCGTGATGCGGTCCATCTCGCGCGCCATCTTGATCATGCGCTTCTGTAGCGCCGGCACCGCCGCGTTGCCGACCTCGACGGCGAGGTCGCCGCGCGCCACCATGATGCCGTCCGACGCCTTCAGGATCGCTTCGAGCGCCGGTATCGCCTCGCTGCGCTCGATCTTGGCGATCATCTGCGGCTTGTGCCGCCACTGTTCGCCGGCGACGTTGGCGAGCTGGCGCGCCATCTCCATGTCGGTGGCGTTCTTCGGAAAGCTCACCGCCAGGTACTCGCACTGGAACGACATCGCCGTCTTGATGTCTTCCATGTCCTTGGCCGTCAAGGCCGGCGCGGTCAGGCCGCCACCAGCCTTGTTGATGCCCTTGTTGTTGGACAGCTCGCCGCCGATGACGACGGTGGTGTGCACTTCCTCGCCGCGCACCGCGTCGACCGTCAGGCGCAGCAGTCCGTCGTTGAGCAGCAGCGTATCGCCGGCGCGCACGTCGCGCGGCAGCTCCTTGTAGTCGAGGCCGACGCGGGCGCTCGTGCCCAGGCCAGTGTAAGCGGCGTCGAGCACAAGCTTGCCGCCGGCCTCGAGCATCGTCTTGCCACCCTCGATCTTGCCGACGCGGATCTTCGGGCCCTGTAGGTCGGCCATGATGGCGACCTCCTTGCCGACCTTCCTGGACACCTCGCGGATCAGCGCGGCGCGGTCGATGTGGTCCTGCGCCGTGCCGTGCGAGAAGTTGAGCCGCATCACGTCGACGCCGGCGCGCATCATCCGCTCGAGCACCTCCGCGGAGCTCGACGCCGGCCCGAGCGTGGCGACGATCTTGGTGGCGCGGGGCGTATTGATGTCCATCAGCTTCCTTGGGGTCTGTTGACGCTACGGGAAGGCTCGCGCCGGGGTGGCCCTGCGGGTGATCTCTGCAAACGGCCGCCCGCCGTGTTGCGCGACTTGCCCAGGCGGCCAGCCTGGGCCGCGCCGCGCGCCTTGCGGGCGACCGTTTGCAGAGTCACGCGAGCCTTCCCGTAGCGTCAGCAGACCCCGAGGCGCGGCGTTCGAGGATCTCGATCGCCGGCAGGGTCTTGCCTTCGAGCACCTCGAGGAAGGCGCCGCCGCCGGTCGAGATGTAGCCGATCTCTTTCTCGATGCCGTATTTGGCGATGGCGGCGAGCGTGTCGCCACCGCCGGCGATGCTGAACGCCGGCGAGGCGGCAATGGCGCGTGCGATTGTCTCGGTGCCGTGCGCGAAGGCGTCGAACTCGAACACGCCGACCGGGCCGTTCCAGACGATGGTTCCGGCCGACTTCAGCACCTCGGCGAGCGTCGTCGCGGTCTCGGGGCCGATGTCGAGGATCAGGTCGTCGGCCACGACGTCGGCGGGGCGCTTGACGCTCGCCGGCGCGTCGGCCTTGAATTCCTTGGCGGTCACGACGTCGGTCGGGATCGGCACGTCGGCACCGCGTGCGCGCATGGCTTCGATGACGGCGCGCGCCTCGCCGACCAGCGATGGCTCGGCCAGGCTCTCGCCGATGGGCAGGCCCTCGGCGAGGAGGAAGGTGTTGGCGATGCCGCCGCCGACGACGAGCCGGTCGACCTTCTGCGCCAGCGTCTGCAGGATCGCCAGCTTGGTCGAGACCTTGCTCCCGGCGACGATCGCCACGAGCGGCCGCCTTGGCTCGGCGAGCGCCTTCGTCAGCGCGTCGATCTCGGCGGCGAGCAAGGGGCCGGCGCAGGCGATCGGCGCGAACTCGGCGATGCCGTAGGTGGTGGCCTCGGCGCGGTGAGCGGTGCCGAAGGCGTCGTTGACATAGACGTCGCAGAGCTGCGCCATTTTCTTCGACAGCGCCGGATCGTTCTTCTTCTCGCCGCGATTGAGCCGGCAGTTCTCGAGCACGACGAGCTCGCCCGGCGCGACGGCGACGCCATCGACCCAGTTCGTGCAGAGCAGCACCTCGCCGTCGAGCAGCTCGGCGATGCGCTCGGCAACGGGCGCGAGCGAATCTTCCGGCTTGGGCTCGCCTTCGGTCGGCCGGCCCAGGTGCGAGGTGACCATCACCGCCGCGCCGGCGGCGAGCGCCTGCGCGATGCAGGGCAGCGAGGCGCGGATGCGCGTGTCTTCGGTGATGCGGCCGGCGTCGTCCTGCGGCACGTTCAGGTCGGAGCGAATGAAGACGCGCTTGCCGGCCAGCGCACCGCGCGAGGCGAGATCGGTGAAGCGCAGAAAGGAGGTCATTCGCGGCGGGGCAAAGCGGAGATTTTAGGCGCGCCGCTCACCGCGCTCGAGGTCTTTCACCCCGAACCGGCGCGCCGCACGTTTCATCCGGCGAGGCGAACCCGCCTTGCACGATCCACCCCTGGCGAAAGACTTCGATCATGACCGCACGCACGACCCGCCGCCGTTTGCTCCTTTCCTTTGCCGCCGGCCTGGCTGCCAGCGCCGGCGCACTGGCCCAGCCGCAGCCGCAATTCGTGGCGCCGACGCCGATGGCGTGGCGGCCGCCGGCACTGGTCGTTGCGGGCGCCGACCAGCCGGTGCGATTGCAGTCGCTGAAGGTCGACGTCGAGGTCGCCGCCGGTGTCGCCGAGACGCGCGTGCAGCTGGAATTCTTCAACCCGAACCCGCGCGTGCTCGAGGGCAAGCTGCAGTTCCCGCTCGCCGCCGGCCAGGTCGTGAGCGGCTTCGCCCTCGACGTCGACGGCCAGCTGCGCGATGCGGTGCCGGTGGAGAAGGCGCGCGCCGAGCAGGTCTTCGAAGACATCACGCGGCGGCGCGTCGACCCCGGCCTCTTGCAGACGACGCTCGGCAACAACTACGAGCTGCGCATCTATCCGCTCAACCCGGGCAAGACGCGCACCGTCGTGCTCCACCTCGTGGAGGCGGCGCCGGCGCGGCTGGTCCTGCCGCTCGGCTATGCCAAATCGGTGGCGCGGCTCGACGTCTCGATCCGCTACGCCAGCGCCACGCTGCGCCCCGAGATCGACAACGGCAACGCGCTCGGCCTGCGCTTCGATCGCGACCCGAGCGGCGGCTTCAGCGCCCGCACCTCGCTCGTCGATGCCGCCCTGCCGAGCGACGCCTTGCGCGTGCACGTGCCGGGCACGAGCGGCAACGGCGGCGAGGTCACGACCGAGGAGCGCAACGGCGAAAGCTACTTCGCGCTGACCCTGCCGGTGGCCGAGCACGCGGCACCGCGGACCGTGCCGCACAGCGTGCAGATCGTCTGGGACGCATCGGGCTCGGGCGCGGCGCGGCAACTCGACCGCGAGTACGCGCTGCTCGATGCGTACTTCAGGCGCGCCGGCAACACCGAGGTGACGCTGGTTCGCGTCGCCGACGTCGCCTTTCCGGCCGAGCGCTTCAGCGTCCGCCAGGGCGACTGGTCGGCCTTGCGCAAGGCCTTGCAGGCGACCGTCTACGACGGCGCCAGCAACCTCGGCGCGGTGCGCCACGACGGCGTCTCGGCCGAGGCGATCTGGTTCAGCGACGGCCTCGCCAACTATGGTGCGCCCTGGCGCCTCTCGTTTCCGGTGCCGGTCTACGCCGTCGACAGCGCGGCAAGCGGCGATCCGGCCGCCTTGCGCGCGCTCGCCGAGTCAAGCGGCGGCCGCCGCATCGACCTGCAGTCGCTGACGCACGAGCAGGCGACGGCGATGCTGCTGACGCGCGGCACGCAACTGGTCGACATCTCGGCGATCGGCGCGAAGACCGTCGCTGCCGAATCGCGCGACGCAGTCGCCGGCCGGCTCGTGCTCGCCGGTGTGCTCACGTCACGCAACGCCGAGCTGACGCTGCGCCTGCGCGGCAGCGACGGCAGCATGACGACCCGCGTCGTCCGCATCGATGCGCGGCAGAACCCGTCGCGACTCGCCGCGGTGCAATGGGCGCGCTTGACGCTGGCCTCGCTCGAAGGCGAGGCGCGCACGAACAAGGTCCGGATCCGCGAGCTCGGCCGTCGCTTCGGCATCGCCACGCGCGAGACCTCGCTGCTCGTGCTCGAGCGCGTCGAGGACTACGTGCGCCACGAGATCGAGCCGCCGCCGGCCTTGCGCGAAGCCTATGACCGTCTCGCCGCGACGACGCAGAAGAGCCGGGCGCAGACCGACGCGGCGCGGCTGGCGCAGGTGGTGCAGCGCTTCGAGGCGCGCGTGTCCTGGTGGAACCGCGACTTTCCGAAGGACGAGCCGAAGGCGCCCCTGGAAATCGCCAAGTCGGCGACGCGCGGCGCCGTCGGCGTGGCGCAGGAGGCGCGCCGCGAGCGCAGCGATGCCGACGCGATGAGCAGCAACGCTGCGGCGCAGCGGCCGATGCCGGCCGCGCCGATGGCACCGCCGGCAACCCTGGCCGGGCGCATGGCCGAAGCGACCAGCGCCGACGCGAAGAAGAAGGACGGCGGCTCGGCGTCCACGGCGACCAGCATCTCGATTGCGCTGCAGCCGGCGAAGAACAACGCCGCCTGGATGAAGCGGCTCGACGCGGCCGAGCCGGCGACGCGACGCGCCGTCTACCTCGACGAGCGCAGCGCCAACGCGATGAATGTCGGCTTCTTCCTCGACAGCGCCGAGTTCTTTCTGAACAAGGGCGAGCGCGCGCTCGGCCTGCGCGCCCTCTCCAACCTCGCCGAGATGGACCTGCAGAACCGCCAGGTGCTGCGCCTGCTTGCCTACCGGCTGCAGCAGGCCGGCGAGGTCGGTCTCGCCCTGCCGGTGTTCGAGCGAGTGCTCGAGCTGGCGCCGAACGAGCCGCAGTCGCATCGCGACCTCGGCCTGGCGCTCGCCGAATCGGGTCAGCCGCAACGCGCCGTCGACCGCCTGTACGAGGTCGTCACGGGCCGCTGGGACGGGCGCTTCGCCGACATCGATCTGATCTCGCTCGCCGAGCTGAACAACGTCGTCGCGAGGGCGGGGCGCGACGGCAAGCCGGTCGACACTTCGGCGATCGAGCCGCGCCTCCTGAAGAACCTGCCGCTCGACGTGCGCGTCGTCCTTGCCTGGGATGCCGACGCGACCGACGTCGACCTGCACGTCATCGACCCGAACGGCGAGGAGGTGTACTACGGCCACAACCTCTCGTACCAGGGCGGCACGATCAGCCACGACGCGACCGGCGGCTACGGGCCCGAAGAGTTCTCGCTGAAGAACGCCAAGCCGGGCAAGTACCGCGTCGAGGCCAACTTCTTCGGCCATCGCCAGCAGGTGCTGACCTCGAGCACCGGCATCATGCTCTGGCTGTCGAGCGGTTTCGGCACGGCGGCGCAGCAGGACCGGCGCACGACGCTCAGGCTGAAGAGCCAGGGCGGCGAGCGCGTCGTCGTCGGCGAGTTCGAGGTCAAGGGAAGCTGAGCGAGAGCCGCCCGGGGTCCGTCCGCGCTCGAAGCGCGGGCGGACTTCAGTGCGTCTCGGTCGCCGCGGGCTTGGCCGGCGCGGCCGACGTCACCGGCGCGACCCGGTCGGCCTGCGCCGCCAGCTGCGGCGCCACCGGCTCGATCTTGTTCTCGCGCATGTAGTCGTTCATGTCACGCCAGCCGGCGAACACGGCCGCCCGGTCGGCCTTGCGGTAGATCGTGAAGCAGTCCTCGATGGCGCGGCCGGCGTGACGGCAGGCGCCGCCGATCGCTTTGCCATCGGCGTCGCGGGCGGCGGCGACCTTTTCGACCGACTCGATGCCGAGCATGTCGCAGCCCGCGAGCAGGCAGGCGGCAAGGACGGTGGCGGAACGGAGAACGGCAATGGGGCGCATGGCAGACGAGAGGGTTCGCCCGGAATATCGGCCAGGCCGCCGCCGACTTGAGGCGGCGACTGCCCCGGCCGCTCAGGCCTGCCGGGCCGCCCCGGGCATGGCCGCCATCGCCAGCAAACGCCCGACGCGCTCCTCGACGGACGGATGGGTCCGCCGAAGAACATCGCGAAGTTGGCGAGCATGCCGATCGCGCCGGCCATGGTCGCGCTGATCGTCGAGATCAGGATGTCGCGATGGGCGACACGGTGGCGTAGAACTGCGGCGCCGAGGTCGCGTCGACCTCCTGCGCGTTGTACATCTTCAGCACCAGCTTGTCGGAGAACCAGTAGCTGAAGAAGTTGAGACCGAGGGCGATCACGAGGGCCACGGCCATGCCCTGCTGGCCACCGATGAACGAGCCGACCGCCATGAAGAGGGCCGTGATCGCGGCCATCAGCACTGCCGTTTTCAGCAGATTGAACATTTGCTGACCCTGCGCTGCAAATCGCGCCACGACGGCGCGACGCGTAGATGGGCCCGGACAGCCGGAGTTCAAAGGCCCGGTGCCGGATTCGCGATGTCGGGTGCGGGCTGGAAGCGACCGCCCGGCGCGGGGGCGTGGCCGCGCATGAACTCAGCCGCCGACATGCGCCGGCCACCGGCCCGCTGCAGCTCGGTGAGCGCCAGCCAGCCCGCGCCACAGGCGACGATGACGGCGCCGGTGTCGACGCCGACGATCTCGCCGGGCACCAGCCTGGTCGCGCCGCCGCCCGGGGCGCGCGATTCGCCGCGCCAGCAGGTCAGCGTCTCGCCGCCGAGCACGCTGCGCGCGCCGGGGAAGGGGTCGAAGGCGCGCAGGCGGCGCTCGATCACGAGCGCCGGCGCGCGCCAGTCGATCGTCGCTTCGGCCTTGGTGATCTTGGTCGCGTAGGTGGCACCGGATTCGGGCTGCGGACGCGCGCGCAGATGCCCTGCCGCCGCTTCGGCGAGCCCCTCGACGGCCAGCTCAGCGCCGATCGCGGCGAGGCGTGCGGTCAGGGTCGCGCTGGTCTCGTCGGCGGCGATCGGCGTCGTGCGCACGAGCAGGATGGCGCCGGTGTCGAGGCCTGCGTCCATCTGCATGAGCGTCACGCCGGTTTCGACGTCGCCGGCCTCGATGGCGCGCTGGACCGGTGCAGCACCACGCCAGCGCGGCAGCAGCGAGGCGTGGATGTTGATGCAGCCGAGACGCGGCAATTCGAGCAGCCAGGGCGGCAGGATCAGGCCGTAGGCGGCGACGACGATCGCTTCGGGTGCAGCGGCAAGCAGGGCCGCGCGCGCCGCGGCGGCTTCGTCGGTGAAGCGTCCGTCGAGACGCAGGCCGCGCGGTTGCGCGATCGCCATGCCATGCGCCACGGCATGCGCCTTGACCGGCGCCGCCTGCGTTTTCATGCCACGCCCCGACGGCCGGTCCGGCTGGCAGAGCACGAGCGTGATCTCGTGCCCGGCGGCGACCAGCCGCTCCAACGCGACGCGGGCGAAATCAGGCGTGCCCGCGAACGCGAGGCGCATCAGGCACGCGCTTCGTCGCGCGTTTTCTTCAGCATGCGCGTCTTGATGCGCGAGCGCTTGAGCGGGCTCAGGTAGTCGACGAAGACCTTGCCGAGCAGGTGATCCATCTCGTGCTGCACCGCCACCGAAAGCAGGCCTTCGGCGTCGAACTCGCGCGCTTCGCCGGAGCGGTCTTGCGCGCGGACGCGAACGCGGGCATGACGCGGCACCTTGTCGTAGATCTCCGGCACCGACAGGCACCCTTCGTCGCCGAGCATCATCTCGGCGCTTTTGACGACCAGCTCTGGATTGATCAACACGATGGGCGAGCCGGGCGCGTCGGCGGTGTCGATGACGATGACGCGCTCGTGCACGTCGACCTGCGTCGCCGCCAGGCCGACGCCTTCGGCCTCGTACATGGTCTCGAGCATGTCGTCGACGAGCACGCGGATTCGCTCGTCGACCTGGGCCACCGGACGGGCGACGGTGTACAGGCGCGGATCGGGGTAGCGCAGGATCTGAAGGCGGGCCATTTGTGACGATTCGATTCAGGAGCCGGCAAATGTGGATGCAGCGCAACGCAAAGCGGTGTGAAACGTCTCACGCAGGCGGTGCTGCGGGGGCGACTTTCGTTGCGATATCAAGGCTTTATAGGCAGAATCTGTGAGACAGAGTGAGGATTTTCGCCGAACCGCCGTGGCTGCGGCGAGGCGGGGCGAAACAACCCCGGATCGCGGCATCGGCGCGGCCCGGACGGCCGAGCAACCCGAGAACCCGCGAGCCTTTTGCCCGCGCGCAACGAGATCCGCCTTCATGAGCCGTCGACACCTTTCCGCTCCCCTTGCCGTTCCGGCCCGAGCCGCCTTCGCCCTTGCGCTCGGTGTCGCGGCCGCGGGAACGGCAGGGACCGCGGTGGCGGCCGAGCCCAATTTTCCGATCACGCCCGAACAGCGGGCCACCGCCAAGCGTACCGCCGAAGCCGGCGTGCCCTTGAGCGAGCTCAAGCCGGACGCGCCCGACGTCTACACCGTCAAGCGCCGCGACACGCTCTGGGATATCTCCAAGATGTACCTGAAGAGCCCGTGGCGCTGGCCCGAACTCTGGGGCATGAACCTCGAGCAGGTCAGAAATCCGCACCTGATCTTCCCGGGCCAGGTGCTCTATCTCGACAAGTCGAACGGTCGCGCCCGCCTGCGCATGGGCGAGATGGCTGGCCCGACCGGCGACGGCAAGCTGACGCCGCGCGTGCGTGCCCGCGACATCGCCTTCGACGGCATCGCCTCGATTCCCTTCAACCTGATCGAGCCTTTCCTCAACGAGGCGGTCATCTTCGAGAGCAACCAGCTCGTCGACGCGCCGCGCATCGTCGCGACGCAGGAGGGCCGCGTGCTGCTCGCCCGCGGCGATACCGCCTACGTGCGCGGCGACCTCGGCCAGGAACGCGAGTACCGGATCTTCCGCGAGCCGCGTCCCTTGCGTGACCCGACCACCAAGGAGATCCTCGGCTTCGAGGCCACCTACGTCGGCGCCTCCGAATACACGGTCGAAGGCGGCACGCGCACCGGTGCCGACGGCAAGGCCGAGATCATCCCGGCGACCTTCACCGTGACCAGCATCCGCCAGGAGGCCGGCGTCGGCGACCGGCTCTCGCCGGTGCCGGCACGCGAGTACACCAACTACGCGCCGCATCCGCCGGCCGCCCCGATCGCCGGCCAGATCGTCTCGATCTACGGCGACGCGCTGACCGCGGGCCAGAACCAGATCGTCGCCCTCAACAGGGGCGCCAACGACGGCATCGAGCGCGGCCACGTGCTGGCGCTGTACCGCGACGGCAAGGTCGTCGTCGATCCGACCGACAAGGAGCGGACGAAGATCAAGCTGCCCGACGAGCGGCACGGCATCCTGTTCGTGTTTCGCGTCTTCCAGCGCATGTCGTACGCGCTGATCCTCAACGTGAAGGAGCCGGTCTCGCCCGGCGACCGCTTCACGCAGCCTTGATCGGGTGATCGCCCCGGACGAGCTCGCCACCTGGCTGCGCCTCGTCGAGACGCCCGGCGTGGGGCGCGAGTCGGCGCGACGCCTGCTCACGGATTTCGGCTCGGCCGAAGCGGTGCTCGGCGCCTCGACCGCGGCGCGCAAGGCGGTCGTCGGCGCCGTGGCCGCGTCCGCTCTCGCCAACGAGCCACCGAGCTTCGGCGCGCTGCTCGATGCCACGCTCGCCTGGCTGGCCGGCGGCACGGCCGGCGATGCGCCGCCGCGCGACGTCCTCGTCCTCGGCGACCCGCGCTATCCCGAAGCGCTGCTGCAGACGGCCGATCCGCCGACGATGCTCTACACCCAGGGCCGCGTCGAGTTGCTCGCCACCGACGCGATCGCCATCGTCGGCAGTCGCAACCCGACCGCTCAGGGGGTCGAGAACGCGCGTGCCTTCGCCACCCACCTGAGCCGGGCCGGGCTGGTCGTCGTCTCGGGGCTGGCGCTCGGCATCGATGGCGCCGCGCACGAGGGCGCGCTGGACGGCGCGGCCGCGCCTGGCGCGAAGGGCGGCGGCACGATCGCCGTCGTCGGCACCGGGCTCGACCGCATCTATCCGGCGCGACACCGGGCGCTCGCCCACCGCATCGCCGCACACGGCCTGATCGTCAGCGAGTTCTCGATCGGCACGCCCTCGCTGCCCGAGAACTTTCCGATCCGCAACCGCATCATCGCCGGGCTCGCCCGCGGCACGCTGGTCGTCGAGGCGGCATTGCAATCGGGATCGCTGATCACGGCGCGTCTGGCGCTCGAGGCCGGCCGCGAGGTGTTCGCGATCCCGGGCTCGATCCATTCGCCGCAAGCGCGCGGCTGCAACGTGCTGCTCAAGCAAGGGGCCAAGCTCGTCGACAGCGCCGTCGACATCCTGGAGGAGTTCAGCGCCGCTCGCCCGGGCGCAAGCGCCGCGGCTAGCAGTGCTGCCGGCGCGGACGCGGACGCGGGCGCGAAGCAGGACCCGCTGCTGGCCGCGCTCGGCTTCGACCCGATCGGCCTCGACGCGCTGGTCGCCCGCACCGGCTACAGCGCCGCCGAGTTGTCGGCGCGCCTGCTCGACCTCGAACTCGAAGGCCGGGTCGCCCGGCTGCCCGGGCAGGTGTTCCAGCGCGTCGAGCGCGGCTGAATCGGACCTGTCGCGTCGCTCGGCGCTGCCGTTCATCCGCGGCGCCGTGTCGGCCATGATCGCTCGGGTATAGTCGATTCATGTTCGATGTGCTCGTGTATCTCTACGAGAACTACTGGCGCCCCGATGCGTGCCCCGAGCACGAGCAGCTGACGCGAAAGCTCAGCTCGGTCGGCTTCGAAACCGAAGAGATCGAGGACGCCCTGACCTGGCTCGACGGCGTCGCCGCCGCCGCCGAGGCACGCGTCGGCGAGCAGCAGGAAGACAGCATTCGCGTCTACGTACCGGCCGAGCTCGAGCACCTGGGCGAGCAGTCGATCGGCTTCATCACCTTTCTCGAGTCGGCGGGCGTCTTGCCGCCGCAGATGCGTGAAATGGTGATCGACCGGGCGAGCGCGATTCCGGGCGGGCCGCTCGATCTCGAGGATCTGAAGATCATCGTGCTGATGGTCTTCTGGTCGCTCGGCGAAGAGCCCGATGCGCTGATCCTCGACGAGCTGTTCGTCGCAGAGGAAGACCGCCTCATTCATTGAACCCGGACGCGGAGCGTCCGGGTTCTGCACGCGGCGTTCGAAGAACCTTCGGTCCGTCAACTTGCTGTCTTTGAAAGTGGACACGCGTGGCCACTTTCACGCCCAGCTCAGCTCAAGAGGCGGCTGGGGTCGCCGTCGAGCTTGGCCATCGCGCTGCGCGTGGCGCGCACGGTGAGCGCTTCGTCCTGCGCGGGCACGAGCAGGCCGGCCTGCAGGAAGGCGGCGAGGCGATGCTGCTGGAACAGCACGCCGCGGCCCTGCGGCGAGACGAACAAGGTGAGCTGTCGACGCATGCCTTGCCAGGCGAGCTGCACCGCCTCGTTGCGGCTGCGGTAGTCGAGCATGTACCAGCTGCCGACCTGCAGCTCGCGCGCCCAGCTCAGCATCGCCGGCGTCGGCATCGAGCCGCCTTCGGCGACGACCTCAAGCTCGCTGCTTTCGTGGCCCGAGAGGTCCATGACCAGCGACTCGTCGATGTCGACCTGCTCGGCCTCGGGCAGGAGCTCTTCGAGCGTCTCGAGCCGTTGCATCAACTCTTCGAGGCGCTCGTGCGAGATCGCCGCCGCCTTTGCGGTGAAGGCGGCGGCGAGCGAGTTGTTGAGGCGCTGGATGTGCTCGTCCTGCTTCGGCAAGGGAATGCCGGCTTCGTCCATGCCGTCGCGCAAGGTCTTCAACAGCGGCGGCAGGCGACGGATCACTTCGGCGCGCTCACTGCGCGAGACCTTGGCGCTGGCCGACCAGATCAGGTCGGCGGCGGCGCGCTTCATCTCCTTGACCGCCTCGGTGCCGTCGGCCTTGACCGCGGTGGTGGCGAGCACGTCGGCCCAGACGTGGAACAGGAACTCGCGCACGCCTTCCTGCACCGGCACGTCGTTGAGCATCTTGCGCAGCTCGATCGTGTACTGGATCGCCATCGTCTCGCGCTGCTCGACCTGCTGCGCCAGCGAGACGCCCTTCTTCGACGCTTCGTTCTCGTTCCTGAAGTAGTGCTCGAGGAACTTCTCGAACTCGGCGAGCACGGTCTGGAAGACGCGCCGGCCGGTGTCGGGATAGGCCTCGACGACCTGCACGACGCGCTTGATCTCCTTTTCGAGCAGGTCGCCGACGGCGCGGCTTCCCGAATCGAAGCCCATTACGCACGAGCCCATGCGGTCGATCAGGCGGCGCGCCGGATGCTCGACGGTGGCGAAGAAGTCGGGCTCGGAGACGGCGACGCGCAGCACCGGCATCTGCAGCCGCGCGAACCAGACGCGCACCGTCGCCGGGATCGCGTCTTCCATCAGGATGCTCTGGAACAGCAGGGCGACGATCTCGATCGTGGCGCGCTCGACCGGCGTCGATGCCGCCGCCTTGAGCGCCTGCTTCCTCTGGTGCAGTTCCTCGAGCAGGGCCGGCGTGCCGACCGCAGGCGCGCCGCTGCTCGCCGCCGCCGCCGCGGCGTTGGCGAGGCGCCGGGCCACGCTTTCCTGCGCCTGCGAAATGGCGGCGTTGAGGCGTGGCGAGGCCGGTTGCGCGGCCTGCGAGGTGTTGGCGAAATCGGGCAGCTGCCGGCTCACCAACCGGTTCAGCCGGCCGAGCACCGCCTCGGCCTGGTCGGGGCCGCGTGCCAGGCCGGCGGCGCGGGTCATCATGCGCGTCTCTTCGCCGACCTCGTGCGTCTCCTTCGGCGGCTTCATCACCGATTGCTGGAAGTCGGTGGGACTCGGCGGCGTGGTGCCGGTCGGGGTGCCGAAGCCGCCGGTCGAACCCGAGCGCGTCGGCCCGCCGCCATGGTTCGAGCGGCGGATGAACGGCCGCAGATCGACCTCGGGCAGGACGTGGCGCGCCAGCAGGAAGCGGTTCGTCTCGTGGTAGGTCTCTTCGGCGAAGTGCGAGAGCTCGTCGTGCAGCACCGTCTGCAGCAGCCGCCAGGCGTCGAAGCCGAGCGGCGCCGCCAGCCAGGAGTTGGTGACGACGCGCGCCAGCACGTGCGGGCGCAGCACGTCGTTGGTCTCGAGCTCGTCGCGGCCCTCGAGCACGTTCATGCGCGAGCGCAGGTCGGTGAACTCCCAGGACGCCCGATCCATCATCGCCAGGGCCAGGCGCGAGCTGAGGATCTCGTGCTCGATGGTGTCGTCGTCGACGAGGCTGAGCTTGCCGCCAGGCCGGTTGCTCCCGGACGTGACCGGCAGCTCACCGAGGCGCGTCTGCGGCACGGTGCCGGTCGTCAGCGAGGCGCGCAACAGCGTCGTCATGCCCTGCAGCCAGAGCGGTAAGGTGCCCTGCAGGGTCGGGATCAGCTCGCGCCGGCGCAGACCGATGGCGGGCTCGGCGACCGAGGCGGCGAGCGCTCGCGCGCCCTG